>DASRBA010000088.1:0-53083 GCA_035637895.1 Myxococcaceae bacterium | reverse complement strand
TGGGACGCCGTCTCGGACGTCTGGCGGACCTCCTCTGCGGAGGCGGCCGCTTCCTCGATGGTCGCTGAGTGCCGGCGAAGCAGCTGGCTCTGTTCGTCCACGGTCCGGGCGAGCGCCTGGCCCGCCTCGGCCAACTGGGTCGACCCCTCCTTCAGGGCGGTAGCGGTGGCGGAGAGCAGCGTGGCCAGGGCGTGCACGCCCGCGCCCAGTTGGCCGATCTCGTCCTCGCCGCTGTGGGGCGGGAGCGCGCGGGAGAAGTCGCTGGAGTCCGCCATGCCGGACACGGCGCGGGCCAGTACGGTGATCCTCCGCGTGGTGCGCCGGAGCGACAGGTACTGCGCGGCGCAGACGAGGAGGATCACCGCCACGAGCGCGGCGGTCGCTCGCTTCGCGACCCGGGTGATGTCGCCCTCCCGCGCCTCGATTGGAAAACCCACGGAGATCACCACCTCCGGGTCGGACCCGAGCGGCGCGTAGTACCGGAAGCCCCCCTCGCCGAAGTAGGTCGGGTCCTTCACGCCGTGGGCCGCGGATGGGTCGGCGCGCACTGCCGCCAGACCGCCATGGTCCATGGCATCCACAGGCAGGTCGTCTCCCACCGGCCGGCCGTGGTCGAAGACTCGGAGACGGAGCCCGAGCTCGGACGTGGCCAGCTTCCGGCGGGCGGCGGCCACCGCGTCCGGGCCCGGGACGTCGCCTCCGGACGCAGCCTGGACGCAGGCCCTCGCGTACGGCAATTGCTCCCCGGCGAGGAGGTCCCCCAGCGCGGTGATGTTCGCCGGCCTGAGGGCGAAGGCCACCACGACCAGACTCAGCAGGATCACGACGACTCCGCCGAAGACGGTCAGCGCGAGCCGGGCGAGGAGCCCGAAGCGCGGGCTGGGGCGCTCAGGCATTGGGCGCACCGCGTGCCGGGCCGCCGGGGTCGGTGGCCATTCCTCCCCTGCGGTGATCGAACCCCTGGGAGGGCACCCACACCGCGGCGGGAGCCGGCGGCAGGACCAGGACGAAGCGCTCTCGTCGAAGGTGAATCATCACGGTGTCCCCGTCCAAGGCCCGATTCTACGGAAATCCCCATGGGGGAGACAGCAAGGGCGCTGCTCACGTACTGCGCGCGCTGCAGGGCCGAAATCGCCCAGCCCGGCGCCTCTCGCTCTTGCTGACGGGAAGCAAGATCGCCCCTGGTAGGCTTGCCGGAGGCTCATGCCGATCATCGCCACCCTCGACCAGCTCCCCAGCGGCGCGCGCTGTGTACGCCTCGAGTGCCGCGGCGACATCACCAAGGAGGAGGCGGAGGCGCTCAGCGAGGAGATCGGGGTCGGGGGGCCGCTGTTCGGAATCCCGATCCTGTCGCTGAGCCAGGGCGTAGTCTCCGTATCCGCCGAGGCTCGCCAGGTGTTCGCCAGGCACCGCGACCTGAACGCGCAGGCGAACTGGACGGCGGTGGTCGTGGCCAGCCCGCTGATGCGCGTCACCGCCAACTTCCTCATGCGCGTCAACAAGGTGAAGAAGCAGCGCCTCTTCTCGACGCAGGCCGAGGCCGTTCAGTGGCTGGAGGAGCGGATCAAGGAAGACCAGGCCCGCGCCAAGGTGGAATGATGAGGGGCGTATGGCGACGTCGAGGGCGCGCCCGGCCAGACGCGTCGCAGGGCGTTATGTTGGCCCATCATGCCGGCACCGAGCGAGAGGACGCGTCTCGACTGGCGCTGGCTCGGGGCTCCGTGGGTGCTGTCGTCGCTGGCATTCCTGCTTCTCTTGGCAGGAGCCCGGCCATGGAGGCCGGCGGCCCTGACCGTCATCGCCCCGGCCGCCCTCCGGGCGGTCGGGCGTCCGTCCGCCGAGGCGGCGGGTCGGGCCGCCAGGCTGGGGATCATCGCGATCGCCCTGGTGCCGGCGCTGGAGCTTTGGGAGAGCCCGTCCGGCGATGCCGATGCGCCGTACCTCGTGCGGCACGTGTCGCTCATTGGCCTGGCGCTGGAGCGGTGGAGGATGAGCCGCGGATCCGTCGGGTTGTTGCTGCTTCCGGTGTCCCTTGCCATCGCGTCGCTGGCGGTGCCGCGCCGGTCGAGGGCCGGCGGTGCCGGCCTCGGTGCGCCAGCGGCGGCGTGCTTCCTGGTCGAGCTCGCGTTTGCGGTGACGGGTCGGGACATTCCCCTGCCGGGCCTTGCCGGCCCGACGCTGCCCGAAGCGCTGAGGCTGCACGCCGCAGCCGGGACGCTGCTGGCGGCGGTGTGGACGGCGGTGGAGGCGACCGCGCGGGACAGCCAGAGCCCGTAGGGCGCGTGCAGGGCGCGCGGCCTGCGCGGTGATGACGGACACGATCCATCTGGAACGATAGACCCATGGTCCCCGGCGGCCCCTGCCACGCGCGTCAGGAGCCCTCTCAGGGAACTGAGGACCGAGCCGGAGGGCGTGGCGCGGACCATGTGATTTTCCTCGAATCGAGGATTGGCACTGCGAATGCTGTGCGCCCGCGCATGAAAGCCATCTCGAAGGCCATCGTGCTGTGCGTCGCCCTCTCCGCGTCCCTCGCCCAGGCCCAGGAGCTCGCGCTGCGCGACCCGCTCTGGGCGAGGAGCGGGAGGGTCGCGACTCCCGACGCGCCGATCCCCCAGCAGTGGCGCACGCCCTTCCAGGTGGTGATGGGGTTCGCCGCCGGTGCCGCGGTGGCGATCCCCGCCGCGTACGCGGGGTTCCAGATCGCCAACAGGGCGCTGCCGCCGGATTACTACTGCGACCTCGGCGTATGCGACTACGGCTTCCCGTTCGGCGGCGTGGCCGGGGCGTTCGCCGGGACGCTGTTGGGGTTCTCGCTGGGGACCGGGTTCGGCGTGGCCTGGGCCGGCCTGCGCGAGGGAGGCGCCTTCAACTGGGCGCCCGCGCTCATCGGCTCCGCGCTGGGTGGGGTTGCGGCGATGACGGCCAGCGTGGTCCTGGGCGTCCTGCTGGGGGCCAACTTCTTCTTCAGCCTGGGGCTCATCGCGGTGCCCGCTTTGATCGCCACGGGCGCCATCGTCGGCTCCGTGTGGTCGTACCAGGCCAGCCTTCCCTTTGGACCGCCGCCGCCCCCTCCGGACGCGACCGTCGTCCCCACCGTGCGGCTGGTGCCCGGCGGTGGCGTGGTCGGGTTCGCCGTGGCCCTGTGAGCTCCGGCGGCCCCCAGGTCTCGAGATGGTCCTCGGGCCACACGTTCGAGCTCCGCGCGGACGGCCAAGGCGCGATACTGGCGGGCTCGGATGCTCGTGCGACCGGCCACTCTCGAGGACCGCGATGCGCTCCGGCGCATCATCGAGCCCGTTCTCCAAGCCGGGGAGACGTACGCGTTGCCGCGCGACCGGGGAAAGGCGGAGGCGCTCGAGCATGGGATGGCCCCGGCGCATGAAGCCTTCGTCGCGGAAGTGGACGGGGCCGTCGCCGGTGTGGCTCGGCGCTTCCGTGGCCAGCTACGACCGGCAGTTCCTGGGTCATTTCCCGGCCCACGTCAAGCGCCCGCGAAACCTCCAGCGAAGGAGATCAGCTAGCCTGTGCCCGTGAAGACGCAGCGGTTCGTCCAGCTCCCTACGGACACGGAGCGGCTGGCGACACTGGAGTACGAAGCATCGATCGTGGCCCGCTCCCTCACCCTTCCCGGGGAGCGAGCCGAGCTCCTCGGCGCGCTCGTCGCGCTGCTGCATCGATACACGGAGCAGACCACCATCGCCCTCGACTTCCTGGAGGGGCGGCGGCGGCGGACGGTCGACGTGGCCATCGAGGAGGGCGAGCCGGTCTCGGCGGTGATCGAGCGGGCGAGCGCGGCGCTGGCGGCGGCCACCGAGGGATCCCGCTCGAACGTGGCGTTCGCGTTCTCCACCGACGTCCTGGTCGGCGACGGGTACGACGTGCAGTTCGTGCTGACCCCGGAACGGCTGATGCTCGCCTACAACGCCATGCTGTTCCGGGAGCCCACGGTCCAGCGGCTGCTCGACAGCTACGCCACCCTGCTCGGCGCGGTGGTGAAGAGGCCGGGCACGGCCATCGAGCAGTTGCCGCTGCTCAGCCGCGAGGAGATCCTGGCGCTCACGGAGGAGCAGGACAGCGGCACGGGGTGGTATCCGCAGGGGCCGGTGCACCGCCTGTTCGAGGCGCTGGCGAAGAAGCAGCCGGAGGCGGTCGCGGCCTCGTTCCAGGGCCAGCGGATCACCTACGCGGAGCTCGACTCGCGGAGCAGCCGGCTGGCCCACCACCTCATCGCGGCCGGCGTGGGCCCGGCGGTCCCGGTGGCGGTCTGCGTCCGGCCCTCGCTGCACGTGCTGGTGGCGATGCTGGCGATCTGGAAGGCGCGCGGGCTCTACCTCCCGCTCGATCCGACGCACCCGGAGGCCCTGATCGGCCGGATGCTGGACGAGGCGAAGCCGCGGCTGGTGCTGACGACCGCCGATCTGGCCGGGCTCACCGCGCGCTTCCCGCAGCTCCACCTGGACGCCGGGTCCGCGGCCTTCGCGGAGCTGCCCGATACCGCGCCCGCGATCGAACCCAGCCTCAACGACCCCGCGTACCTCTTCTACACCTCCGGCACGACGGGCAAGCCCAAGGGCGTCGTGGCGACGCAGGGCAACCTCGCCTACTACGTCCACTCGGCGGCGCAGACGTACGGCTTCAGGCCCAGCGACGTCTTCGCCTCGATCGCGCGATACACCTTCAGCATCAGCCTGTTCGAGCTGGTCTCCCCGCTGTGCTGCGGCGGCAGCCTCCGGATCCTGGACCGGGACGACGTCCTCACTCCCGGACGCCTCTACCGGGCGCTCCTGGACGTGACGGTCCTCCACGCCGGGCCCAGCCTGCTGGGCAGCCTCTTCCGCTATCTCCGCTCCCCGTCCGAGCCCGGGACCCTGCCGCACGTGCGCCACGCCTCCTCGGGTGGCGACATGGTGTCCCCGGCGGTGATGGAGGAGATGAAGCGGGTGTTCCCCAACGCGGAGCTCTTCGTCATCTACGGGTGCACGGAGATCAGCTGCATGGGGACCACCTTCCCCATCTACCGGAACGTGACGGTCGGCCGCACCTTCGTGGGGAGGCCGTTCCCGGACGTCACGCTGCGCGTGCTGGACCCGAACCGGAACCTGGTGCCGTTCGGCGCGGTGGGGGAGATCTGCCTCGCCGGGAAGGGCGTCGCCCGCGGCTACCTCGACCGCCCGGAGCTGACCGCGGAGAGGTTCGTCCACACGCAGGGCCAGCGCTTCTACACGACCGGCGACATGGGCCGGCTGCACCCGGACGGGAACCTCGAGATCCTCGGGCGGAGGGACTTCCAGATCCAGCTCCGCGGCATCCGGATCGAGCTGGCGGGCATCGAGAAGACGGTGCAGGAGCTGAAGCTGGCCGCGCAGTGCGCCGTCGTCGCGCGGGCCGGAGAGGACGGCGAGCTGCGGCTGGTGGCGTTCGCGGTGAAGCCCGCCCCCGGCGGCCCCGCCGCCTTCCGCCGCGCGCTGGCGAAGGAGCTGCCGGAGTACATGGTCCCGCATCACCTCGTGGAGCTGGAGGCGATGCCGCTCACCGTCAACGGGAAGCTGGACCGCAACCGCCTCAAGGAGCTGCCGTGGGAGCCGGCGCGCGGCTCGGGCGAATGGGACCTGGGCAGCGACCGCGAGCGGAAGATCGCCGAGGTGTTCGCCCGGGTGCTGGGGGTCGGGGAGGTCGGGGCGCAGGACAGCTTCTTCGACCTGGGCGGCGACTCGCTGCTGGGCGTGATCGCGCTGGACGAGATCGAGAAGGCCGTGGGGTTCCGCGTCCCGCCGCACGTCCTCTTCGAGAGCGGCACGGCGCGGGCGCTGGCCGCCCATGCGCCGGGTGGCGGCGGCGGGTCGAAGCCGATCCTCCTCAATTCGCCGGCCCCGGGCACGCCGCTGTTCATGCTGTCCGGGGTCCACCTCTACCGGGAGCTGGCCCGGTGCCTGGATGGGCGGTGCGCGGCGTACGGCGTGTTCGCCCCCCGCGAGGTGGCGGCGTTTGATCCGGCGAAGGGCGCGCACACCGTCGAGGACCTGGCGCGCGACTACGTCCAGCTCATCCGGAGCGCGCAGCCCCGCGGGCCATACCAGTTGCTGGGGTACTCCTTCGCCGGGGTGGCGGCCTACGAGGCGTCCCTGCAGCTCCAGGCGGCGGGCGAGGAGGTCCGCTTCCTGGCGCTGGTGGACGCCCTCATCCCGGAGTGGACCCTGGGATGGAGGTTCCGGAGGTCGCAGCTGGGGCGCCTCTGGTCCGCGCCATCGCGCGACGTCGCCGCGTACCTCTGGCGGCGCGCCCTGCACGGGCGCTCGCATTTCGGCCACGGGGTGATCCGGTTCGCCGGCGACCAGAAGCTGGGGCCGCTGGAGCAGCAGCGGGACGACGTCAACCGCGAGGCCGCCGCCCGGTACCTGCCGCGGATGCGCCGCACGGAGGGACCGGTGACGGTGATCGTGTCGGGGGAACGGCTCCGCGGGGATCCGCTCAAGAGCCGGAGCTGCGGCTGGGACATGTTCGTCTCACGGCTGGACATCCACGAGGTGGACTCGGACCACTTCAAGATGCTGACCGACGAGCCGTACGTCTCCCAGATGGCCGACATCCTGGAGAAGGGCATGCGGCAGGTCGACGCGCCGGCGTGAGCCCTCGTGCCGGCCCGATTCAAGTGGCTGCCCTGACTCGAGGTGCGCTTCGGGTGAAACCGGGGGGGCTGGGCCAGGCAGCATCGTGAAAGGGAGCGCGGATCGAGCGAGGCCCCCGATCACGAGCCACGCGGTGACACACGGAGGTCTTCATGGCGCCTGGACTCGTGGGAGCGGTGCTGGCGGTGAGCGCGGCGCTCGGGGCGGAGGCGCCGCCGAACGCGGTGGGCGACGTAGCGCAGGTGGTGGTGGGCTCGTCCGCGTCGGGGTTCGGCGGCTGCGTGCTCAAGCGCGACGGCACCGTCCACTGCTGGGCCGGGCCGGACGTCGCGCACGCCTTCGACAAGGGCCGGGACAAGCCGCTGCCCGGTCCCTGGCACGTGCCGGCGCTCCGGGGCGTCAAGCGCCTGGTGAACGCCGGGGACCGGATGTGTGCGCTTCTGCGGCGCGGAGAGGTCCTCTGCTTCCTGGGCCGCCTGCCTCCGGAGCAGCTGACGGATGGGGTCGTCGAGCTCGCGGCCGGGGACGAGCACTTCTGCGCGCGCTCGGAGGACGGCTCCATCTCCTGCCAAGGGAAGAACCTGAACTGCAAGCTGGGAGCGCCGTCCGCGGGAGGCGGCTGTACGTACATGGAGTCCGCGGTCTCCCCGGTGCCTGGCGTACCTCGGGCGGCCGGCGTGAGCGTGGGCCCCTCCGCGAGCTGCGCGGTCACCCCGGCAGGCGCGGCATGGTGCTGGGGCAATCACCTCTGGCGCGCTCCGTCGGTCGACGAAGCGTCCTTCCTCGCGTCGGCGGTTCCCTCGAACGTGGAGTTCCCGGCGCCGGTGCGGCGGCTGGCGCTGGCCAACGGCCTGGCCTGCGCGCTGATGGAGGGGGGCAAGGTGGAGTGCGCCCGGCGCGGAGACGCTCGGGGCGAGGAGGCGGTGCGGACCACGCTCCACCTCCCCCCCGTGGCCGACCTGGCGGTGAGACATGACTACGCGCTCTTCGCCACCACCGACGGCGCGGTGTGGGAGTGGGGCGCCGGCCCCAGCGGCGTGTACGGCGAGTCCGCGGGGGGCGACGCTGATGCGGAGACCGAGAGGCGGTTCGCGGCCCCGCCCGTGCGGGTGAGAGGGATCGACGATGCCGTTCAAGTGAGCGCGGGCGACACCAACGCCTGCGCGCGTACGCGGAAGGGCTTCGCGCGGTGCTGGGGCGGCAACCAGTACGGCGAGCTCGGCGACGGCACGCTGAAATCCCGCACCACGCCGAGCTGGCTGGTGCGGTTCGCGCCCGACGCGCTCCCCGAGCCCAAGGTTCAGCCTCACAGTTGCTCGGCCACGCTGGAGCTGCGGCGGAGCTGCCTCCGCGAAGGCGACGAATGCACGCTGGAGCCGCCCCCCGGGTACTGGACGTGGGGGGGCAGCCCCAAGGGCACGCGGATGACGGACGAGGAGGTCGCCGAGGCGCAAGAGGAGCTGAAGCGGCGCCCGATGCCGCCGTGCCTGTGCAGCTGCTCTCCCGCGTTTCAGAAGGCGCACAAGGAGTGGGAGGAGCGGCAGCGCCGCAACCCACCCATCCCTGGGGCCGCACCCCCTCGGGTTCCGCCGCCGCCGGCGGGCGACGCCCCCCAAAAACATCCGCCTCCCCCAGGCCGCCCCCTCGGAGCCGGCCCGCCCGGCGGCACGCGCAGAGCCGCGGGGAACGTCCTCGACGGGGATGCGCCGGCTGGACGAAGGGAAGCCAGGGCACCACGATGAGAGCCCTATGCAATCCCCCGGTGGCGTCACTCGACTCGCCGTGATCGCCTCACTGTCGGCCGCATTCACGCTCCTGTCCCCCGCCACCGCGCGCGCGGAGGGAGACTCCGTCCGCGCGCGGCGCCCGAACGTCCTGACGGGGATCGTCGGGCTCCCTGGGGGGATCGGCATCGACTACGGGCACAATTTCTCGGAGCCGTTCTCCCTGGGCGCGCGCGCCTCGATGTGGCCGCCGTTCCTGCTCGGGGGATTCCTCAGCGAGTTGGCGGTGGACGGGCGCTGGTTCTTCCTCGGCGGAGAACAATGGAGCCTCTATCTCGAGGCGAGCCTGGGCGCCCTGGTCGGCTCTGCGACCGCATTCGCCCTTGGCACCGGCGTCAGCTCCAGCTTTGCGCTCCCGAGGCTGGGGACGGTGATCGGTTTCGAGTGGCGGTCGGCGGGCGGCTTCACCGCCGGGCTGAGCTTCGGCAACAACCTGTTCTACGTGCCTGGGCTGGGGCAGGGGCAGGGGCCGATCGTGCCGTCGCCGACCGGATACCTGCAGATCGGCTCCGCGTTCTAGCGCAACGGGCGGCTCATCGGCGGCGGGTCAGGCCTTGCCGCGCGTCACCCGTTCCATGGCGAGCGGCCAGGCGGCGGCGAGTCCAATCAGGACCGGGAGGCCCCAGGCGGCCTGCGCCCAGCTCTTGAAGCCCGTCACCGAGAGCTCCACCAGGAACCAGACGAGGAAGCCGCCCAGGCTGAGGCCGACCCACAGCCACGCGGAGGCGCGGCGCCGGAGGAGGGCCAGGAACCCGGCCGCGTTCAGGAGCCCCAGCCCGGTGAGCAGGAGCCCGGGGACCAGGAAATCTGGAAAGAGACCGCGCATCTCCTCCACGGGGATGTTCATCAGCCGCCCGTCGGGCGCGGCGATGAGCATCGGTCCACCGGTGAACGAGCCGAGGGCTTCGAACGCGAGCACCCCCAGCACGATGCGCCGTGCCCAGGGGCCGAACCAGGTCTCCTCGGGTCCTGGATGCAACCTCATCACGTGTTCCATGACGACCTCCGCACACTCATGCGACGGATCGGGCGCGCGCCGCCGCCGCGGCGGGGAGCACCTCGTTGACCATCACCGCGTTGAACTGGTCCGGCTCGTCGGCGAACGGCTCGTGTCCCGACCGTTCGAACCAGACCAGCCTCTTCGAGGGCGCGCGGAGGGCCTCGAAGTAGGCCACCGCCATCTCGGGCGCCGCCCAGTGGTCGTTCCTCCCCAGGAGGAAGAAGACCGGCACCTTCAGCTCCGGGGCCATCTCCGCGAGGTTGATCCTGGAGACCTCCGGCCACATGGCCTCCATGGACCAGCGGAGCGCGCGGAACACCGTCCTGACCTCGAACGGCGAGGACTCCGGGACGCCCAGGATCATGCGCAGCAGCTGAACCAGGGCGCGCGGAGACGTCCCGCCTTCGAGCCGGGCCAGCCAGTTCCGCTGGACCCAGAGCGCCGCGACCGGATACGGCGGCGGGCCGATGGCGCGGAGGGCCTTCACCGCCCGCCGGTTGCCCTGCCGTTCCGCCTCCGCGAGGCACCACTGGTACGTCCGCAGCTCGGCCGCCGGCCAGTCGCCGATCTGCCCGGTGCCGGCGTAGGCGGAGACCTTCTCCGGGAAGCGCGCGGCATAGAGCACCCCCAGCGCGGAGCCCCAGGAGTGCCCCAGCACGGCGACCCTGGGTTGCTGGAAGCGCTCGCGCACCCGATCCACCAGCTCGTCCAGGTCGGAGATGAGCTGCGCCACCGTCATGGAGGACGTGGGGATCGCGGGGTCGAACGACTTGCCCGCGCCGCGCTGGTCCCAGTTGACCGTCGTGAAGTGCTTCTCCAGCGGCGCGCAGTAGTAGCGGAAGAAGCCCGCCTCCGACATGCCGGGCCCTCCGTGGAGCATCACCAGCGGGGGGTTGCTCGCGTCCTCCCCGCGGATGAGCACCCACTGCTTGACTCCGCCCAGCTCCTGATAACCCACCTCCGCGATGCTGTTCGGGAGGATGCGTCCACCCGCTCCCCGGATGGGGGGCGTCCTGCGCAGGTGTCTCATGGTGAGGCCTCGGGGAAAGCGTGGGCGGCGCGCTCACGCCGCTGTCCGTGGCTGGAGGAGCTGACGAAGTCGGCCAGATCCGGGTACGCGTCGCGGTCGGCGACGATGCCGAGGTTGAACGCGCCGGCGTACGCGTCGATCCAGAGTGGACCGCCCAGCCCCCGCCGGGGAGTGTGGATGACTTGCCTGAACCGCGGGAGGAGGTGCAGGCGCTCCGCGATGCGCCGCCGCGCGGCGTCCAGTCGAAATTGCGCGCCCGGGCCCAGCAACGCAGATCCTTCGAGGATGGCGAGCGCTCCGATGTTCTGCCGCCACCGGTCATTCCAGCGCCGCATCAACTGGTCTTCGGCGCTCAGCCTTTCGATGGACGAGGAAACGGACATGGAATGCCCTGCCTCATGAATGGCCATTGCATCAGTTGAGCCAAGCCCCGGAGGAAGAACGAGCCTTCGGTGAGCTGGCTGCTCGCCGGGGCGCGCAGCGGTGGGGTGACGGCGCGCTCCTCCACGCCCCCGGTGACGTAACCTCCGGCGCGGACCACTGGAGGGGAATGATGCGAACGTCGGACGAGGTCTTCCCGGCTCTCCCGAAGGGCCTGGAGATGCCTTTCTATTACGCCTCCCTGAGCTCCCTGTGGGTCTACTACCAGGTGGACCTGGAGAGCGCCCGGAGGCACGTGGCCGCCGCGCCGGGGCTCGAGCTGGCGCTGTTCGACGGGGTCCCCGCGGCGGCGCTCAACTTCCAGCGCTACACGAGCCACGGCGATTCGTTCCTCAAGACCACCACCGAGGTGGAATTCAACCTCCTCGCGTGTCCGGCCGCCGGCGTGCCCTCCGCCCCGGCCCTCTCCCTGGGCGCGTGGCTCGCGGGGGACGACGCGACGAGGACCATCGGTCAGCTCCGGTTGCAGGTCGCGGCGGACAACGAATTCGCGGTGTGGGCCGGGCAGGAGCTCTTCGGCGAGCCGAAGTTCTACACGACGTTCACCTACCGGGTCCCCTCGCTCAACGCCCGCGACACCACCGCCTGGGACATCCGGATCAACGAGCCCTCGGCGGACGGCGCGAAGCCCCCCGACGACCGGTTCATCTGCCGGATCACGGCGGACTTGACCGGCCTTCCCATGCGCGCGGCCAACCTGTCGCCCCTGGCGAAGTGGAGCGTGCTCCGCGGCCGGACGGTGCAGACGCAGTGGAACCTGCTGGGCGCGTGGCAGGGCGCGCGGGTCCTCCAGGATCAGCGGGAGCGCTTCTCGCTCTCCACGGGAGGCAGCACGGCGCGGATGGCGCGGGAGATCTCGGAGTTGCTGCTCGGGGCGCCGCCGGTGGCGGTGCACCTGTTCGAGTCGCAGCCCGTCGCGGCGGAGACCCGCGGCTTCTTCATCGCCCCGCCCTCGGACCGGAGCGGCTCTTGACCGCGGGGCCCTCGCCGGGACTGGGAGGCTTCCTGGGCCTCTCCGGCGCGCTCACCGGGTTCTCGGCTGACTTCCTCGAGGCCTCTCCGGTCGCCCGGAGCCTCGCCGACGCCTTCCATCGCCGCGCGCCAGCTGGAATCGCGGAGCGGATGCTGGCGGTCTGGGACGAGATCGCCCGGCAGCACCCGGGCGGACCGGCGGTCGTGGAGGAGGCGGTGCGAGCGCGAATCTGGGGCGACGAAGCCCTGGGGCCGTACGCCCGGAGCCTGGTGAAGCTCTGGTACCTCGGCGCCTGGCACCATCCCGTGCCCACGCCCACGCCCACGCCCACGCCGCTCTCCGCGGAGGCGTATGCCGAAGGGCTGATCTGGCCCGCCATCGGCGCGGGCGCCCAGGGCGCTCATGCCCCGGGGCTGGGCGATTGGAGCACCCCACCACCGGGCGAGCCCTTCGGAGACGAGCTGCCGTGACCTCCGCACCGTTCAGCGCGGTCGTGGTGGGCAGCGGGGTCGCCGGCGCCATCGTGGCCAAGGAGCTGGGCCTGCGCGGCTTCCGGGTGCTCGTGCTGGAGGCGGGGCTGGAGTCCCCGTTGGACGACGCCGGCTTCCGGGGCCACGTCCGGACCTATCTCGCCGCTCCGGCGCGCGGGCCGAACGCTCCCTTCCCCCGGAACCCCAACGCCCCGCACCCCGAGCCCTCCGACCTCCCGCTGGACCGGGCCGCCCTCGCACCCGCCAGGGCCGGGGAGAGCGGCTACCTGGTCCAGCGCGGGCCCATGCCCTTCTCGAGCAGCTACACCCGCTACCTCGGGGGCACGACGCTCCAGTGGCTCGGCACCAGCCTGCGGTTGCTCCCCTCGGACTTCCGCCTCCGTTCCCTCTACGGGCGGGGCGTGGACTGGCCCCTCGCCTACGAAGACCTGGCCCCGTTCTACGCACAGGCGGAGGGCGAGCTGGGCGTGGCCGCCGACGCGGAGGAGCAGGCCTACCTGGGCGTGTCATTCCCCGACGGCTACGCCTATCCGATGGAGCCGGTACCCCCCAGCTACGCGGACGCGCTCGTCGCGGCGGGGCTGGAGGGGATGCGCTTCCACATCGGCGACGAGGCGCTGCCCGTCCAGGTGTCCTCCACCGCGGCGGCGCGAAACACCCGGCCGGATCCGCGGCGCGCCGACGGGAGCGCGTCGCCTTCCTCCGACCCCTGGGCCCGGGAGCGCTGCGAGGGCTACGCCAGCTGTGTTCCCATCTGCCCGGTCCAGGCCAAGTACAGCGCGCTCCGGACCCTCCGGCGGGCGCCGCCCGACCGGGTGGAGATCCTCACCCGGATCGTGGCCTCGCGCTTGCGGGTGGACCCCGGAACGGGGCGAATCACCGGCGTGGTCTGCAAGCGGTACCGCTCCCCGTCGTCGCCCGAGCACACGGTCGAGGTGGTCGGCGGCACGCTGGTGGTGCTCGCCGCGGGCGCGATCGAGAACGCCAAGCTGCTCCTCGCTTCGGGGCTGGCCAACTCGAGCGACCAGGTGGGGCGGAACCTCATGGACCACCCGTTCCCGATGTCCTGGGGGCTGCTGCGCGAGCGCGCGGGCACGTTCCGCGGGCCGGGCTCCACGTCGGGCATCGAGACCCTGCGCGACGGGAGCTTCCGCCGGGAGCGCGCCGCCTTCCGGATCGAGCTGTCCAACTGGGGCTGGGAGCTCCCCACCGGGGCGCCGCAGAGCGACCTGACGGCCCTCGTGGATGGCCAGGGCCTCTTCGGCCGGGGGCTGCGGCGGGCGCTCTTCGACCGCGTCCAGCGCCAGCTCCGCTTCGGCTTCGTCGTCGAGCAGGAGCCCTGCGCGACCAACCGGGTCACCCTCGATCCGGCCTTCCGCGACGCGCTGGGGGAGCTCCGCCCGGTCATCGCCTACGACCTCTCCGAGTACGTGCGAGCGGGCATCGCCACCGCGCGGCGCTTCAGCGAGCAAGCCTTCGCGCGCCTCGGCGTGGAGGACTGCACGGCGTATGTGCCCACGGATCCCCGGCACTTCCTCCACGAGGGCGCCGGTTACTCCTGGTGGGGCTCGGGGCACTCGATGGGCACGCACCGGATGGGCGGCTCGGCGCGGGATTCGGTGGTGGATGCCGACCAGCGCAGCTGGGACCACCCGAACCTCTACCTCGTCGGCGCCGGGAGCTTCCCCACCGCCGGCACCGCGAACCCCACGCTCACCCTCGCCGCGCTCGCCTTCCGGTCCGTAGAGCGGATGGCGAGGGACCTCGCCGGAAACGGCGCGTGACCCGCCGCTACAAGCTCCGCTCGTACAACGTGTACTCGCGGCTGGGGGCGCCGGTCTTGCTGTACATGGTGGGCCCCTCCTTCGCCAGCGCGCCCACCCCGCGGGTGAAGCCGCGCCGGAGCGTCTCTTCCAGCAGGGGGGCCAGCGCGGTCTCCACCATCCCCTGGCGCCGGTGGTCCTTCTGGACGGCCACGGTGTGGAACACCAGCCGGTCGGGCTGGGGCCAGGGCGGCGCGGGCAGGCGTTCGGCCTGGCCCCGCGCGGCCCGGAAGACCTCCGCGTAGTCCGGGTACAGGTAGCCGAAGCCGACGGCGCGGTGCTCCGCGCTCCACATCACCGGGACCAGCTCCGGGATGATCAGCTGGCGCATGCCCGCGTACAGCACCGAGAACTCCTCGCGCGAGATGGGCGTGAACCCCGCGTGGTCCGAGAAGGCCTCCGCCAGCAGCTGGTGCGCGTGGGACAGCGACTCGTCGAACTGCTGGAGGTCGAACGGCGCCAGGCGCATCCCCGCCGCGGCGAAGGCCTCCGGCTGCGCCCTCGCCGCCGCCGCCCGCCGCATGCCCTCCAGGTGCTCGCGCGTGAGGTCCCAGGAGAAGTAGCGCGAATTCGGCGTGAACCCGCCCGCCTCGAACAGCTCCGGGTAGAAGGCCGGGTTGCGGGGCTCGCCCAGGAACGGCTCGGTCTGGAAGCCGCGGGTCATGAAGCGGTACCCGTGCCAGAGGGAGAGGTCCATGGGCCCCAGCGCCCGGCGCGCGCCCCGCTGCGACAGCCACCCCAGCGCCGCGTCCAGCACCGCGCGCCCGGCGTCGGCGCGATCGGCCGCGCACTCGAAGAAGCCCACCAGCCCGGCCGGGGCGGCCGGCGCACCCAGCCCCTCGTCCAGCATCGCCGCGCAGCGCGCCACCGGCCGGCCGGCGTCCTCGGCGAGGAAGAGCTGCAGCGGCGTGCGCCCCCGGAACGGGTTCTCCGCGGACAGGCTCCACTCCTGGGCCGCGCGCAGCGGAGGGATCCAGCTGTGATCCCCCTCGCGCATCACGCTCGCCGCCGCCACGAACTTCCGGATTCCGTCCTCGTCCCGGGCCACCGTCTCCATGCGGATCATCAGAGCGCCTCCTTGAGCTTCGCCTTGTGCAACACCAACGTCACCGCCAGGTGGACCAGCGGCAGCACCACCGTCCCGGCCGCCACCACCGCCACCGGATACCGGAACGCGACCGCGCCCAGCGCCAGGCCGACCAGCACGCTGTCCACCTGGTCCACCATGGTGAAGAGCCACCGCAGCGCGCCCTTCCCCTGGGCGCCGGGGGCAACGCGGGCCCGCCGCTTGGCGAAGGAGTTGGGCAACTCGCCGAGGATGTAGCCGGCCCCCAGCACCGCCCCCACCAGCGCGTGGCCCGCGACGGAGCTGCCGCCGCCCAGCCGCGCGAAGTCGACGGGGTCCAGGCCCGCGGTCCACGGGCCCGCCAGCGCGCCCTGGAGCGCGCCGAAGATCGCGCCCGCGGCGGGCATCACCAGCACGCCCCGCCAGGTCTTGTTCGGGCCGAGGACGGGCTGGCCGCCCAGGGTGTGCCCGCGGTCCAGCGGCACCGCCAGGCCCCGGAGCCAGCCCCGCCGCACGACCAGCATGTGCAGCACGCCGGCCAGCACCACCGGCACCGACAGCCAGAGCGCCTGGGCCACCGCCCTCAGCATGGCCGCACCACCTCCACCAGGCCCGCGGTCCCGTCCACCTGGAGCAGGTCGCCGGTGCGGATCCGCCCGGTCGCGCCGGCGGCGCCGAGCACGGCGGGCACGCCCAGCTCGCGCGCGATCACCGCCGCGTGGGAGAGCAGCCCGCCCGAGTCGGTCACCAGGGCGCCGGCCCGGCACAAGAGCGCCGTCCACGCCGGGTCCGCGAACGGCGCCACCAGGATCTCGCCCGCGCGGAGCGAGCGCGCCTCCTCGAACGTCCGCACCACCCTCGCCAGGCCCCGCGCCTGCCCGGGCGAGCACGCGGCGCCGGCATGCGCGCCAGGGCCCACCCGGCGCTCGCCCACCGCCGCGCGCGCGCCCAGCACCGCCGGCGCGTCGAAGGCGGCGAAGCCCCGGCCCTCGCGGAGGCGATCGGCCACGCGGGCGCGCACCTGGGCCGGAGCCAGCCGACCCTCGAGGGCCTCGACGACCTCGGCGGCGCGCAGGGAGAAGACGTCGCCCGCGGCGTCCAGGGCGCCCTGCTCGGCCAGCCGCCGCCCCGCCTCCACCAGCCAGCGCCGCACCAGCCAGTACGCGTGCAGCGACCGGTCGCGCATCTCCTCCCGCCACCAGGCCAGGCTCCGGGCGCGCGAGAGGCGCAGCGCGAACAGGGCCCGCTGGACCAACGGCAGCGCCGCCATCACCCGGGCGCGCTCGCGCTCGTGCTCCGGCTGCCCGCGCGCGCCTCCGGCCGCACCCACCGCCCCGCCCGAGGCCACCGCCTCCGCCAGCGCGCGGCGCGCCTCGTGCCGGTCGTCGCCCCAGCGGGGCACCCGGAGATCCATCTCCCGCGGTCCCCGGTGGGGCCACCGGGCGATCAGCTCGTCCACCGACGCCTCGTCCACCTCGCCGCCCCGCGCGCGCAGGGGAGCGGCCAGCGCCTCCAGGTCCTGGCCGAGGCGGACGTGGGAGACGCCGCCCAGCCCGCCGATCAGCCGCGCGTAGCTGGGGTCGGTGCCGCGCCGCCGCGCCTCGTTCAGCGACAGGCTCAGCTCCAGCTTGGCGTTGGAGAGCGCGTAGACGCACGTCAGGTACAACCGCTCGGTGGGCTCGTGCACGGACGCCAGCACCTCGCGCAGGCCGGCCGCCAGCGCCCCGTCCGGGAGCGCGTCCAGCCCCTGCATCTTCCACCGCTGGGCGCGCGCGGCGTAGCCCCGGTGGAACCGCCGCACCTGCCGCAGGATCGCCCCGTAGCTCCACTGCAGGGCCAGCACCGTGGGCAGCGCGCCCAGCACGCTCCGGGCGGTGAGCGGCGGCGCCCGCCCGTCGCCCTCGTACGACGGCGCGATGCCCAGGTCCTCGTCGAAGGCGCGCTCGTTGAAGCCGGGGATCTTCGCCCCGGCGCGCTTGACCTCCCCCACGTTCCAGTACGGCCGCCCGAAGAAGCTCCGGCAGATCCGCGGCCGCTCCTCCTCGCGGAGGAGCCGCAGGCGGAGCAGGTAGGCGCGCATGCTGTCGTCGAACGCGCTCTCGTAGAGCGAAGCCATCAGCGGCGAGCACTCGCCCGCGGCCACGTTGCCCTCGCGGAGGTTGGCGGTGGTCCAGGGGCCGTCCGGCGGCCGCAGCGCGAGCGCGGTGATCGGCCGGGCCTGCAACAGCGTCCACCTCCCCCCGCCGTGCGCCAGCTCCAGGTCGACCGGGCGGCCGAAGTGCGCCTGCACCCGCGCGGCCAGCTGCGCCAGCTCGCCCGGGCCGGAGAGCTCCAGCGCGGGCCCGTCGCCCACCTCGCGCGAGCGCACCTCGCCGCTGCGGCGGTCCAACCGGAAGCGCCACGGCCGGACCCGGCCCGACACCAGCGCCTCGCCGCTGCCGGCCGTCATCTCCAGGAGCGCCTCGCCGTCCGAGCCGCCGTCCGGCGCGACGGTGAAGAGGACGCCGGAGGCATCGGCCAGGACCTGCTGCTGGACGATCACCGCCATGCTCGCGCCGCCGGCGCCGGCGCGGCGCAGGTGCACGGACGCGCCCTCGTCCCACAGCGAGGCCCAGCAGGCGCGGACCGCGTCCAGCACGGCCTCTTCGCCGGTCACGCCCAGCACGGTGCGGTACACGCCGGCGAAGCTGTGCCCCTCCAGGTCCTCGTGGGTGCCGCTGGAGCGCACGGCCAGCGGCGCGACGCCGGGGAGCCACTGGCGCAGCGAGGCCAGCAGCAGCGCCCGCAGCGACGCCGGCCAGGGCGCCTCCAGCAGCGCGGCCCGGAAGCGCGAGAGCTGAGGGCCCATCACGCTGCGGGACAACAGCTCGCGGCCGAAGGCGAGCCCGGTCTCCTCGAGGTACGCCTCCAGCGCCGCGGTGGTGACCACGAACCCCGGCGGCACCGCGAAGCCGGCCCGCGCCAGCTCGGCCAGGGACCAGGCCTTGGCGCCCGCGGCGTCGCGGTGGGCGACGGCGGCCTCCAGCGGCACCACGAGCGGCGCTCCTGCCGAGGGACGGCGGCTGACGGCTGCGCGGGTCATGCGGACACCTCCGTGGCCCGCAGGGCTTTCGCCCCGCGCGGCGCGAATGGCTTGAGCCAGATCACCAGCAGCGGCGTGAGGAACAGGTCGGCGAGCACCGCCGCCAGGAGCGTGGCGCCGATCAGCAGCCCCAGGTGCGCGGGGCCGAGGAACGAGGAGAGCATCAGCAGCAGGAACCCGCTCGAGACCGCGAAGGTGGTGAGCAGCATGGGGAGGGCGACCTCGCGCATGCACGCCATGGCCGCCGTCCGGTGCGGGTCCTCGCCCGGCTGCGCCGCGGCGCGCGCGGCGGCGTAGTGGCCCTTGAGCCGGGAGAGGAGCTGGATGGTGTCGTCCTCGGCGATCACCAGGGTGATGGAGAACAGCACCACCGTCACCGGCTTGAGCGCGATGTCCAGCGCGGCCATGAAGCCCAGCACCAGCAGCACGGGCGCCACGTTGGGGATGATGCCGATCACCCCCAGCCGCCAGGAGCGCAGCAGCAGGCACATCACCACGAAGGAGACCAGCAGCGAGCCGGCGAAGCTGCCCAGAAGGCCGCTCATCAGCGCGTCGTTCACGTCCTTGAAGATCCGCGCCTGGCTGGTGGCGTAGACGTGGGCCCTGGGGCCGGGCCGCGCGTCCAGGGCGGCCTGCTCGGAGGCGATCCAGCCGTCGATGTGGGCGAAGATCTTCTCCACGCACTCCGACCCGCAGTCCATCACCCGCGCCTGCACCGCCAGGGCGCGCCGGTCGCGGGAGAGCACGTCGTCCAGAAGCCGCGGGTCGTCCAGGCGGTTCAGCTGCCGCTTCAGGTCGCCCGGCCGGCCCAGCACCTCGCCCAGGTCCGACGAGCCGCCCAGCGCCACCGAGGCGTGGCGCACGAAGTCGCCCAGCGACACCGCGTGGCCGATCTCCGGGATGGCCCGCATCATCGCCGCGCCGCGGTCGGCCAGGCGCACCAGGTCCGGGTCGAGCGCCGCCCCGGGCTCGCCCTCCGTCTCGATGTAGAGCGCGATGGGGAGGACGCCGCCGTGGGCCCGCTCGGCGGCGCGCAGCTCCTGGGCCAGCGCCGAGCCCGGCCGCAGGTCGTCGAAGACGTAGGAGACGGTGCTGATCCGGGTGCCCGCCGCCACCGAGGCCAGCAGCAGCGCCGCCGCGATCCCCACCACCCGCGCCGGGCGGCGGTCGAGCTGGACCGCGATCCAGGCGGTGAGCGCGTCCAGGCGCCGGATGACCCACGGCGCGCGGGCGGGCGCGGCGGCCGGCTCCGGGGCCCCGGCCTTGCCGGGCAGGAACGAGAGCACCACCGGCAGGATGGTGACGTTGGCCACCCAGACCAGCAGGACGGAGATGGCGGCGGCGACGCCGAACTGGAGGATGGCGGTGATGTTGACGGCGACCAGCGAGGCGAACCCGCAGGCGACGACGATCTCGGTGAGCAGGCACGGGATGGCGGAGTCCGCCAGCGCCAGGGCGGCCGCCTCGCGCGGCGGCTGGCCCGCGCGACGCTCGCCGAGGAAGTGGTGGATGAGGTGGACCGTGTCCGAGACGCAGATGATCATCACGATGATCGGCAGGACGCTGACCATCATGGAGATGGGGTAGCCCAGCGCGCCCAGCACCCCGTAGGACCACGCCAGCGAGAGCAGGATGGTCAGCAGGCCCGCGGCCACCGCCCGGACGTCGCGGAAGGCCAGCGCCAGCAGCACCGTCACCGCCAGCAGCGCCAGCGGCACCAGCGTCCCGGCGTCGCGGGCGATCATCGCGGCGAAGCTGGCGCGGAGCGCGGGCACGCCGGAGAGGATGCGGCGGTCGCCCAGGTCGCCGTGGCGGTCCAGCACCGCGCGCAGGTCATGGGAGATCCGCTGCCGGCCCTCGTCCGTCCCCGCCACCTTCGGGTCCAGCCGGAGGACGATGGAGACCGAGCCGCCGTCCGGCCCCACCACGTTGCGCGCGAAGAGCGGGTCCGTGGAGAGCACCTTCCGGGCGTAGGCCAGCCGGGCGTCGTCCACCTCCGGCCCGGGCAGCAGCGGCAGCAGGCGCGGGCCGTCCACCTCCATCGTCACCGTGCGCGCGGAGGTGGGGCCGATCACCTCGTCCACCGAGGGGGTGCGCGCCAGGTCGGCCTCCAGCGACTTCAGGCGCCCGAGGGCGTCGCGCTCCAGCAGGCCGCGGCCCTCGACGATGACCACCGCGCGGGTGTCCTCGTACGGGAACTCGGCCTTGAACCGGTCGTACACCTTCCGCGCCGGGTCCCACACCGGGAAGAGCAGCTCCACCGAGTAGTCCGGCCGCACCTTCACCGCCTGCGAGGCCAGCGCCGCGGTCAGCGCCGCCACCCCGGCCAGCACCCAGCCGCGCCGCCGGATCACGGCGCGAGCCCAGGTCACCTGCCGCGAGGGCTCGCTCATCGGGTCACCCCTTGGCGCGTCACCCGCCCGGTGCCGCCGTCGATCTCCAGCAGCTCGCCGTCGCGGATCAGCCGCGTGGCGGAGGCCACGCCCACCACGGTCGGGATGCCCAGCTCGCGCCCGATGATCGCGGTGTGGGAGAGGATGCTGCCGCGCTCCACCACGATGCCGCCGGCGGTGGCCATCAGCATCACCCAGCCCGGGTCGGTGGACGGGGCCACCAGGATCTCCCCGCGGACGCTGACGCCGGGCCGCGGATCCAGCACCACCTTGGCCGGGCCGCGCATCACCCCGCCGCCGCACCCGATGCCGGCCAGCGAGCCGTCCGCCGCGGGCTCCGTCCGGGCGGCCGGCGCCTCGTCCACCCAGGTCCGCGCCGCGACGATGCCCCGGAGGGTCCGCCGCGGCGGCGCCTCGCGCGACCGGCAGCTCTCCAGCTCCACGCGCCGCAGCGCCACCAGCGCCTGCAGGTCCTCCGTCACGCCGTGCCCGCGCACGGCGCCGGCGATCTCGTCCTGGGCGAGGAAGAAGACGTCCTCGGCGCCCTCCAGCAGGCCCGCCTGCGAAAGCCGGAGACCGAGCGCGCGGAAGATCCGCCGGGCCATCCCGAACGCCCGGCTTCGCGCCAGGCGGAGGTTCTCGCGGAAGCGCACGCTGCGCCGCGCCGCCTGGAGCACCCAGCGCAGCACCCGCCGCCGCACCGGGTGGCCGCGGAGCGCGCGGCGCAGGCGCTCCTCGCCTTCCTCGCGCAGATCGCGCTCGCCGTCGCGGCCGGCGCGGGCGCCCGACGGCTGCTCCAGGCAGCTCCGCAGCGCGGCCAGCAGCGGCGCCGGATCCTCGTCCAGCGAGGGCGTCTCCAGCTTCAGCTCCTGCACGGTCCGGTCGCGGTACTTCGCCAGGTGGGCCTCCAGCGCCGCGCGGAAGTGGGCCATGGGCGCGCCGGAGCGGATGCGGGAGACGATCTCCAAGGGGGAGAGGTCTTCCCGGCGGAGGAGCGCCTCCACCTCCGGGGTGCGCCGGGCCAGCTCCGCCAGCTCCAGCAGCGAGACCAGCGGGCCGAGGCTGTCCATCTCCCGGTCGCCGCAGAAGAGCGCGTTGAGCAGCGGCTGGGGCGCCAGGTCCGTCCAGCGGCCGATCAGCCGCTCGGCGAGCGCGTAGAGCTGCTGGGCGAAGAAGTCGTTGACCAGGCCGACCGCGAACGGCTCGAACAGCTCGCGGCCGAGCGACTCCAGCCGGTCGAGCAGCGCGTGCGCGTCCTGGGCGGAGAGGTCGGCGCGGCGCTCCTGCGCCTCCAGCGACTCGACGCCGGCCAGGAGCCCGGCCACGTCGCGCTCCAGCGTGGCGAACGTGCGGGTGATCCGGAGCGCGACGCGGGCGAAGCGCAGCGGCGCGCGGCGGCGGCGCGGGCCGTCCTCCGGGCGCTCCCCCTGGATGCCCAGCGCCTTCTCCCAGGCGGGCAGCGCGCCCTCGAACCCGGGCACCAGCCGGTACAGCCGGTACCAGCTCAGCAGGTTGTAATAGACGTGGCCGTCGGCGTAGGCGACCAGGTTGCCGAAGAGCGAGTCGTGCTCGCGGATGAGCGGCTCCGGGATGCCGAAGCGGCGCGCCGCCTCGCGGAAGGTCCGCTCGTAGGCGTCGCGGGCGAAGGTGAACGTGAGCGGAGTGACCAGGCCCGGATAGCTCTCCACGACGTTCGAGCTGTCCAGCACCGTGACGCGCCGCTCGGGCGGGGGCGGCAGCGAGGTGATCGGCCGGGCCTGCAGGACGTGGAGGCGGCGGTCGCCGTCCAGCGCCCACTCCAGGTCCACCGGCGCGCCCAGGGACTCCTGCACCGAGCGCCCGGCCGCGGCGATGGCCCGCAGCTCCTCGTCGCGCAGCGCGGGCGCGTCGCCCTCTTCGGCCGGCACCGGGGCCAGGCGCGTGCCGGCGCCGCGCTCGGGGTCCAGCTCGACGCGGGAGCGCTTGGGGCGGACCTCGCGCGCGAGGACCTGCCCGCCGTCGAGCGAGACGCGGAAGGTGTCGCACTCCACCTGGCTCTGGACGACGCCCTCCCCGAGCCCCAGGCCCGCGGTGATCAGCGCGATGGAGCGCTCGCCGGTGACCGGGTCCGCGGTGAACGTCACGCCCGAGACCGCGCTGTCCACCATGCGCTGGACCAGGACCGCGATCCGCAGCGGGGCGGAGGGCAGCCTGCGGGCGCGGCGGTACCAGCGCACGCGCTCCGAATTCGCGGAGGCGATGCAGGACTCGATGGCCTCGGCCAGGCCGGCGCGGCGGACGTGGAGGAACGACTCGAGCTGGCCGGCGAACGACGCCGTGGCGCCGTCCTCCTCCACGGCGGACGAGCGCACCGCCACCCGCGCCTCGACGCCGAAGAGCTGGTCGAAGGCCTCCAGGGCGGCGGCCTGCGCTCCAGGCGAGAGCTTCCCCGCGCGCGCCGCCTCCTGGCAGCACCGCGCGGTGAGGACGAACCAGGCGGGCACCGGGAGGGCCAGCTCCTGGAGCCGGGCGAGCTGGTACGCCTTGGCGCCCAGGGCCTCGCGCTCGAAGGGGGACGGGCCGTCACACCGGATGACCCAGGGGCCGGCCGGACCACCGGGGATGTCGTCCATGGCGAGGCTGCGGGCGAGGGTCATGCGCCCTGGAAGAGCAAACGCCGCACCATTCGCCGCCGGGCGAAAGGGCGAGCGCGCCCCGCGCGGCGCCGTGCGTTTCCGCGATGTTGGGGCCTGCCCTCGATTCCGCTTCCACTGGATCGCGCTCCGGGCGTGAAGGGCGCAGCACCGGCCGATGCACAGGTTGTGCATCCGGCGGCATGGTCCAGGCAGGGCCTCCCCAGGGCCGGCGGGCGGTACGGCGCCTGCATCGGGTGGGGGCATGAAATCCTCGATGGCCGTTTCCATGAGTGACGCGTTCACACCTCGCGCGCGGCCGACCACCGCCGGGCGGCTGATGGACTACATCGCCGCGCAGTTTCCGCCGGCGGTCTACGTGCCCTCGTCGGTGGCCAGCTTCCTCTCGGTCTACCTCTCGCTGCAGGCGCTGGCCCTGCCGGGGCGGATGGTGGTGTCGCTGCGCGCGGCGGCCGGAGCGGCGTCCGTGCTCCTGTTCATGCTGCTGCTGCGCGTGAATGACGAGCTGAAGGACCTGGACAGCGACCGGCGCCTGGCGAGCGAGGGCGACGCCCGGTACGTGAACCGGCCCACCGTCACCGGCCGCGTGCGCCCGGAGGACCTCCATGCGCTGCGCGCGCTCTGCACCGGAGCGCTGGTGGTGCTCAACGTGGCGCAGGCCAGCCTCTGGGTGCTGCTCGGTTTCGCGGTGACGTACGGGGTGATCTGGCTGTCGGCGCGGTGGTTCTTCTGGCCGGCGATCCGCAGCAACCTGCTGCTGGCGTTCGCCACGCACAACCCGATCACGCTGGTGGTCGGCCTCTACGTGATGAGCGTGTTCGCGGCGGACTTCGGGGCCGGGCGGATCGGGGGCGGCGCGCCGTGGGTGATCCTCACCGCGTGGCTGCCGGTGGCGGCGTGGGAGCTGTCGCGGAAGGTCCGGCCGCCGGGAGCGGAGACGTCGTACCAGACGTACTCGTCGATGCTGGGCTGGAAGGTGGCGGCCTGGCTGCCGGCGGTGGTGGTGAGCGCGGGCGCGGCGTGCGCCCTCCAGGTGGCCGGCGCGGTGGGGCTGGGACGCGCGTTCCCCGTGGCCGTGGTGGCGGCGGCGCTGGTGGTGATCGGCGCCTGCGCCCGATTCCGCCTGCGCCCCACCGCCCGCTCCGCCAACCTGCGGCCGGTGGTGGAGCTGTTCGCGCTGGTGACCACGGTGGGCCTACCGGTGGCGCTGGTGATCGCGCGGGGGTGGACCTTCACCACCGCCGTCCACTGATCACCGGTCCCCGGGCGCGCGGACGGCCTCGACCCTGACCTTGCGGCGATCCTCGGGTTTGCCTTTGCGCAGCGCCCAGCCGACCACGGGAGAGAGCGCCAGGTCATCGCCCTGGGAGACGCCGAGTACGCAAGGCGTAGTCCTGCTCAGAGCTTGTGCGTCACCCGGGCGTAGAAGTACCGCCCGTAGAAGTCGTAGCTCGGGTCGACCTGGACGAGCGCGTTGTAGATGGGCGGCGGCGGCGTGCCAAGGAGGTTGGTCACGCCCAGCGCCAGCGTGCTCTCACCCGCCGCCGTGGCCAGGGTGTACGCGACGTTCACGTCCACCGTGGCGTAGGGCCCCACCTGGCGCGAGAGCGGCTCCGGCTGGCTTGAGTCCTCGACCGTGCAGGTGACCTCGCACTCCTTGAAGCTCCCGATGTAGCGGAGCCGGGCGCCGGCGCGGAGCGCGTCCTTCCTCCAGGCCACGCCCAGGTTGCCCTTCCACTCCGGATGGAGGCCGTCGAGGTCGTAGGTGCCGCGCGCGTCCACCCGGCGGCCGCCCGACATCTCCTGGGTGAAGGCCAGCAGGTAGGTGAGGTCCGCGTCGATCAGGAACGTCCCCAGCGGCGTCCTCGGCTCGTACCGCGCCGCCAGGTCGATGCTGGAGACCCGGTTGCCGCCCACGTTGGTGAGGGTGTCGACGATGTTGGTGATGAAGTGGTTGGCGTCGCGCTGGATCAGCGAGCAGTGCTCCGGCTTCCGGCCCGCCTCCGCCGGGAAGCAACTGTCCAGGATCACCGCCGAGCCGATGACGCCGAACGCGCCCTGCACCACCACGTTGGAGTAGTCCACGGTGAGCGAGAGGTCCTTCACCCAGCGAGGCTGCAACACCGCTCCCACCGTGAGCACGTTGGCGGTCTCCGGCTGGAGGTCAGGGTTGCTCCCCACGCGCGCGCGGAGACTGGCGCGGTCGTCGAAGTGGTCGTCGGGCACGCCGTTCGCGTCACACGCCAGGTCCACCGGCGTCCCCTGGGCGCGCGACTGTCCGGGCACGTCCGCGGAGCAGGGGTCTCTCACCACCGCGAAGCTGTCGGAGGTGCCCGAGAACAGGCTGACGATGTCCGGCGCCCGGAACGCGGTGGAGAAGGTCCCGCGCAGGTTCACGTCTCGCACCGGCGAGAAGCGGCCTCCCAGCCTGTAGGTGAGGTGGGTGCCGACGGTGTCGTAGCTGGCAACGCGCGCGGCACCGTTCAGCTCCAGGATGCGGCGCCCATTCCCCTGGCCGCCCGGCGCCGCCTCCGCCAGCACCGGGACGGAGAGCTCCAGGTAGCCCTCGCTGGTGACGAAAGCGCCCTCGACCTTGCTCTCCGTGATGCCGATGGCGTCGGCGGTGAGAGGGTCTGGGAGGTGCGCCCCGTGCTCGCGGCGCACCTCATAGCCCACCGCCAGCTCCACCGGCGCGGTGCCGGGCCCCAGCTGGAACAGCGTGCCGCTCACGGTGGTCTGCGCAGCCAGCATCTCGTTGAGGCCGCGCTGCGTGCCGGTGAAGGTCAGGTTGGCCGCCTGGTCCTCGGTGATCGACCCGGCGCCGCCGAACAGGTCGAGCGGGACGCATCCTTCGATCTCGTTCCCCGGCCTGCCGCAGCGGGCCTCGCCGGTGGCGGGGTCCTGGAAGCTGGGCCCCAACGCGTTGGCCAGCTGGCTCCTGCGGAGGTGGCCCTCACTCAGCCAGACGCTCTGGTTGCGGCCGTAGCTCGCCGACAGGTCGAAGCTCCACGGCGTGGGCGTGTGGAAGAGGCTCATCTGGCCGGCCATGCCGGTCACCACCCGGAAGGTGTCCTGGTCCTGGGTGTCCGTCCGGTTCTTCGTCTCCACCATCCGGCGGGCGATGTTGTCGAAGTCGCGGCCGAACGGGTTGTAGACGTTGTCGCGGGAGACCACGATGCCCTCGTTCAAGGTGAACAGTGGCTCGGCCGCCAGCTGCTGCCTGGAGGAGCGGTGGTTGTAGGAAGCCTCGAAGTAGCCGCGCGCGCTGTCGCTGAAGCGGTACTCGCCCACCGCGAACAGGTTGACCCTCTGGCTGGGCGTGACCAGGTAGCTCTCCGGTTGGTAGTTGTAGAAATCGCCGCCGTCCTCGATGAGACCGGTGTTGCGGAAGGCGCGCCACTGCTGGCTGGCGGCGTCCAGGGTGAAGCGGTGGACGCCGGGATTGGCCGCCACCAGCGCGTTCCAGGTCGCGTTCCCGTCCTGCTGGGCGGGGGCCACGGTGATCGCCCCCTGCGGGGTGGCGGAGCTGCCCTGCGTGACCACGGAGCCGGTGGCGAAGTCGTAGAGCCAGGCGAACTTGCTGAAGCTCCGGCTCCCCGCCATCACCTGACCCTGCCGGTAGAAGCCGCCGGAGATGAGCACGTTGCCCTTCTCCATCGCCAGCCCCGTGATGGCGGAGAGGTCGATCAGCATGCCGTCGCCCTGCTGCGAGCTCCCATAGAAGGCGCTGACCTCGGCGCCGGAGTAGTCCTTGCGCGTGATCAGGTTCACCACACCGGCGATGGCGTCCGAGCCGTAGACCGCGGAGGCGCCGTCCTTCAGGATCTCCACCCGCTGGATGGCGAAGGTCGGGATGGTGGTGAGGTCCACGCCGGGGTCGGCGCCGGTCCCGCCGGAGACGAACCGGCGGCCGTTGAGCAGCACCAGGGTGCGCGGCGAGCCCAGGCCCCGCAGGTTGAGCCGGATCGAGCCGTCACCGCCGTTGTTCACCTGCGTGTTGAGGCCATTGGCTTGCTGTGGGATGGCCTGGAGGATGTCGCCGATGCTGGGGTGCCCGGCGGAGTCGATCTGCGCCCTGCTCACTACGGTGACCGGCGCGGCGGTCATGAGCTCGGCGCGCGGGATACGCGAGCCGGTGACGATGATGGTCTCGTCGAGATTCTCCGCCGGCGGCGTGGTGGGATCGCCCGCGGCGGCGGCCTCGGGCGGCTGCGCGGGTGGTGAATCCCCGGCGGGCGCGGCGGTTGACCAGGTGAACGACGACACGGCGGCGAGCGCGGCGAGTGCGCGGACTTGGAGTCGGGGCACGTTCTCGAGCCTCCTGCCGGGCGGCGCGCTCCTGCGGTGGTCGTGGATTGTCACATTCCCCGGTCCCGTCTCCAACCTCGACCTCGGGCCACGCGACCGGTCAGTCGCAGGCACGGTGAAGCGCGGGCGGGATGGCGGCTCGCTCCCGCGGGCTTTCATTTTGCCCCGGGCGAGGTGGAGGATCCGGAAGCCCATGCCTATCCTCCCGCGATCCGGCCGCATCTACCTCGTCTACGCGGCGATCGGCCTCTTCGACCTGGCGCGCGTGCTCTGGCCGCCCAGCCCGCGGCCAGCCGACGAGATCGAGCCCTCCTGGCTGTTCCACCGCGCGCGCGTGGTCGGCCTCGCGCATACCGAGAAGGTGCTCCGGTACAGGATCGCGACCTACCGCACGTACCCCAGCGGGATTCCGATCGGCGAGCCGATCGAGGTCGAGCCGTTCGTGCTCATCCCGCTGAACGTCCCCGACCGCTCCGAGGGTCGCCTCACGCTGCTCGAGCTCCCGGCGGACGCCCCCGCGCTCGCCTCCGACTTCGACGGCGTGGAATACACCGGGCTCCTCGGGCCGGTCCCGGACGACCTGTGGGTCCACGTCCCGCAGACGAAGGGTGGCCCGCGCCCGATGCGGCTCCAGCCCTCCGCGGCGCCCTCGGTGGTCGTCTCCCTGTTCATCCTCGCCGGCGTGGCGTGGGCGCTGCGGATGCTGCGCAAGGCGGAGCGCCGCGGGCTGCAGTCCACCGGAATGTCGGGCCTGTGCTTCTTCCTCGCCCAGCTCCCGGTGCTCTACCTGCTCGCTGTTCGCCTGCGCCTGCACCCCGCCGGGAATCAGCTGGCGCCCTGGGCGCTGGCGGCCTTCTTCCACGCCCTGCTGTTCGCCGGCGCGCTGATGACCATGCGCGTCCCCCGCCCCGACGACGACGCCAGCGCGCCGCTCTCCGACGAGGCGTTCGCGGCCGCCTCCGCGGCGCACGACGAGCTGCTCTCCAGGCGGGGCCGCTGATCTCCTAGAAGCTCCAGCCTACGCCCAGCTCCGTCCGCGCCTGGAGGCTCCACACCGCCGAGGAGGCCGGCCCGGCGGGTTGACCTGCTGGAAGAAGCGGTGCACCTCCGGACCGGCGGCGAGCTGGATCGTGAAGCCGGGCTCCAGGATCGCGGTGAACCCGAAGAGCACCGCGCCCCGGACCCCGGAGCTATGGCCCTGGACCGGCTGCGCGCCCGGCACCGGCACGGCGGGCCCGAAGGTGGACTGCTCGTAGTGAGCACCCATCCGCATTCCCACCCACGGGCCGGCCAGCGCGCGGCTGACCAGGTACCGCGTGAGGCCCAGGTCGAGGCCGGCCCCCCAGATGGTGGATCGAGCGCCTACCGAGCCGAGCGTGTCCGAGATGTTCGCGACGCCTCCCAGGGCGGCGGTGACTGCCCAGGACTCGGAGAGCGCCCGCGCGTACGCGACAGCGATGCCCCCAGGCTGCGGCTGGAAGAGGAGCTGGTTCTCGCGGAGGGTGGGCGCGGGGGCTCCCTCCGGAGGGGCGGCGGCGAGCGCGACGACGGCGGCGATGAGGGCGAGGTGCATGCGGGATCTCCGTGGGTGAGGTGGTGCCCGCGGCGAAGCAAGGCGCGTGCGAGGGCCGGCCGACCACGTGATCGTGCGCGCTTGTGCATCCGCGGACGGCGCGCGCCCGCCTGGATGTCCTTCCTCGCGGACGTGGTGCGCCAAATTGGCGGGCCCCTGGCGACGCCCGACCGCGCGTTCTACGAGCCGTGGGTGTCTTCCTCCGTGGGGGCGAACGCGGTCCTCCCCTTGAAGAGCCCGTACATCGAAGGGAGGAGCACCAGCGCGCCGAGCAGGAGCGCCGCCGTCAAAGGTCGCAGCGTGGAATCGGGCGCCGCGGCGCCGCGGATCGTGAGGTCGGGGCTGATCAGGTACGGGTACTGGGTGGCACCCCATCCGGCGAGGACCAGCGCCCAGGGCCGCCATGAACTGAAACGCCGGGTGGACGATGGGGTGCGGCCAGTCGGCGCGGGCGAACGCTTCGATGCCCTGGACGACCGCGGCGCGGTCACCGTAGGCGAGCCACGAGATCGCCGGCGTCATCGAAGAGTTGGTGGCCACCCCGCGCGTTGAGAACGGAAGGCCCTGCCGGAGCTACTCGACGAGGGTCGACCTTGCAGCCAGGCGCCAGAGCAAGGAGCGGGCCGCACTCTGCTCCCACCAGACCGTGCCGGTTTCGATGGCGCGCAGCAACTCACCGATCGCCTCGGCTGGGGCGAGGTCGACCATGGCCGTCCTCGCCATGGTGCGCACGAGCGGACTAGACGCGGAGAGCAGGGACCGGGCGTTCTCGAGCAGCGAGAAGTCCGGGCGATCCGACATGACGAACAACGCCCAGGAACGGATCAAATCCACCGGATCGTGAAGCAGGGATCGGAGGCTCTGCCTCAAGAGTTCCTGGTCATCGGTGCTCAGGCGAAAACCTGATGGCCGCGCGGGTCCCTGGAGCTCCTGCTTGAGGAACGCTCCGGCCCAGACTGTCGCTGCGAAGCGGACCTTCCATGACTCCGACTGGAACATCCGGTACAGGAGCCCCACCGTCGGCGTGGTCCCACCCGGCCGCAGGTCAGGTGATGCAGCCATCGTGACGATCGCCAAGGTCGCCACCAGGCTGATGCGCGTCAGGGGCGCGATCGACGCAACCATCTCCATCAGGTCGTCATCGGCCAAAGCCTCGCGCCGCGACCATTTCTCCCTCCAGGGCTTCAGCAGCTCGATGAGGGACTCGCCCATCCGCGCGAGCGCGCCAATTTCCTCTCTCAGCCCATCGAGCACCTTCCCCAGCTCGCCTTCCGCGCGGAGCTCCGGCTCATCGCCTTCGACCAGAGCGGCGATCTTCCGGAGGAGCGGGCTCGCCGCGTCCACCCCGCGCGCTTCACAACGAGCTCGCGCCACGTCGTTCGCCTTGCCTCGGTCGACCGCCGCGAGCATCCCCAACGCAGACAATCGCACCAGAACATCGCGGTGGTGACACAGCTCCAGCAGCGACTCGACATTCGGTTGCTGCTTGAGCGCAAGGAGAACACCCGCAGCCGCGAGCCGCATCAGCGGAGACGTTGCTCGCTCCGCGGCCCGGAGCGCGTCCAGTTGCTCCACCGCCTCCAGGCGCCAGAGGAAATAGAGCGCCTTGAGCTGCACGCGCTGGTCATCGGCCTCCAGCGCCCGTGCCACGAGACCGACGAGTTCTTCCCTGAAGTCGGTCAGGGCCAGCTCACGCGCGACCGGTTCGACTGCTTCCAGCGGCATCACGCGGATCCAATCACCCAGGGCCTTGGCCACCTGCTCCCGGGTCGAGGCGCGCAAAGCGTCTCCGGCGTCCGCCGCGAGGAGCGCCGCCAGGGGCACCTGCTTTCGAAGCACGTCCGTCAGCCAGCGGCCCTTGCCCTCGATTCGGAAGCGCAACACGTCCTCGATGAAGAGCCGGGTCTTCTCGGCCCGTTTCTGGACGAGCGCCATGTAGCCCACGCCCAGCCGCACCACCTCTTCCCAGCGGGGATCGAGCAGGTGCTCTAACGCTACCTCCTGGAAACGCTCCAAGGAGTGGAGGCCGACCGCGGCGAAGAACTCCTGGAACGTCAAATGGAGGAAAGCCCACTGCCCCGGCCCGCGCTCCAGCAGCAACTGGACGTCCTGTGCCGACCTCTGGAGGAACTCCCGCGCCGCTGTCCGGGCCTCTCCCTGACCCACCCCATCCCGCTCCTCGATCACCCGCGACAACGTGTCGATCAGGAACGCTTCCGGAGCCACTCCCGCTGGCCACCGGCGGTGCATCTCCAGTGCGAGCTCGCCGAGCACCGGGACGGCCTCTTCCTCGTAGCGAATGTCGCGCCGGGCCTCAGCTCCGGCGACTACCCGGCGCACGTTCCCCCACGTCTCACAGAGCGTCCGAGCGAATACCTCGTACGCCTGAACCCGGTGCCGGGGGAGCTGCCCCTCGGCCCGGTGAATCACCACGAGCGAAGACAACAGGAAAGGGTTGGCGGCCAGCCCGCGCAGACGCGGATTGCTCAGGAGCGCGTCCAGCAACCTCTTCGACGCTTGGTCCGCTCCGGCGTCATCGGAAGAGCCGGTCTCCCAACTCCGGTACGCGCGGTTGAAGAATGTGACGTAGCGGCGGATCTGCTCTTCCTGGAATGGCCCGAGGACGACCTCCACGCGGCCCTGAAGGCTGAAGCCCGGGTATCCCACCTGCCTGGACGACACCACATAGCGGTTGGCCGGGTACCGCGCCGTGAGTTCCTCCAGCCAGCGCAACACGGTCTCCCGCTCATGACCGGCCACTTCGTCCAAGCCGTCCAGCAACACGAGGCAAGCCCCTCCCGCCAGGTGCCGCCGCAGGAGCTCACCGAGCTCCGCCGCACGCCCGGCCTGGCGGTCCTCGAAGTATCGGGCGAGAGCCTCCTCCACCGAAGGTGCGCCTCCGAGCGCCCTGCGTACTTCGGCGAGACGGCCGACGCTGACCATGAGCGGGAGGAGCCGCTCGGCGAGACCGGTCTTCTCCGCGAGCCGCAGTGGTCCACCCGCGGCCACGACTGCCAGCCAACGCATCAGGGTCGTTTTCCCCGAGCCAGGATCCCCCAGGACCACCAGCGCACGGTGTCTGGCGAACAGCTCTGCGAAGGACTTCGCTGATGGCTCCAGCCGCGTACGCCCCTGGAACGGTGGCAGGGTCAGCAAGGTCTGTATGCCCCGATCGAGGGGCGCACCCGTTCGCAGGAGCTCCATCGCTCCGGTGGCCGCCTCCGGCAGCAGGCCCACCGCACGCCGGACGTAGACATCAGGAGCCACGAAGACATCCAGCACGTCCAGGCTGGGCGGTTGCTTCTTCTGGACCGGGAAGCCTACGTAGCGGAGTTGCCGAATCTCCGGCTCGTTCACATAGCGCCGCAGTGATTCTCGTAGCGCCAACTCCTTCGCCACGGGGCTGGTCTCGTCCACGTGGGCCGCGTCAGACGGGAACCCGTAGACAGGCAATTGCGGCCGGAGTCGCTCCACCCCCAGGAGCCTGGCCTGCTCGCGCTCGAGACGAGGCAGGGTCAGATACACGTCCTCGCTGAGAACGATGACATTGGTGGGCACCATCTCCGCGAGTCGTGCCTGCCATTCGATCTCTGGATGGACCGGCCCCGCTGGGCTCCAGGGCACGACAGCGCCGTGGACGGCCAGCCGAACCGGAAGCGCGAGATCAGCCTGCATGCGCTCGAGCAGCACCTGCGCGACCGCGAAGGCCCGTTCGGCGGCCGACCTTCGCGTGTCCCCTTTGAAAAACAACGTCACCGCGTCGTCCCGCCACCACAGGGGCTGCGCTGCGCCCGAGCTGGCGGCGATATATTCAACGCCGGAAACGTATCGGGCCCGCTCGCGGCCACCCCCCATCCATTCTCCCAACCGTGCACTCAGGTCCGGTTGGGCCCGACTGATCCGCACGAAGGCCAACAGCACCGGCTCGCCGGGGGGCGTGCTCTCCCACCATGGTCCTGTCTCGGGAGAGGGCGGGGGGAGGGCGCTCACTCCCCGGTCTCCCCGGACCATCGGATCACCAGCTTGAAATGCCCGTCACCGGCGGTGATCTCCGGCCGCGGCAGCCCTCGCGCCTTCAGCGCCGCGATCAAGGCAGGGACGCCCATGCCGATGTTCTCCCGGCGGCGGGCCCGGGCCAAGAGCCCCGCCAACGCGGGGTTGCGTCGCTGAGAAATCCCGCCGATACAGATTCCATCGATGGTGAGCTGGTTCAGCAATTCTCCTGGATTGACGAGCTCGACCCGATCGTCGAAGACGAAGATCCTCACCTGCGAAGGGGCCCGGTAATCCCGGTGTGACACCGCATTCAGGACCGCCTCGCGGAAGACCTCCTCCGGGATGCCTTCTTCTTTTCGTTCGATCCCCACCACGCGCGACGGCGCCCGAGCGGTCCTCTTGAGGAACCCTACCGCGGCGTCGATCTGATCCAGGAGCCTTCCCTCGATCTCTTGCCGGTCGGCGAAATCCCACTGCATCTCGCGCCCCTGGAAGAGCACCGCCGAGATCCGCGCATCCGGGATCCAGTTTTGTGGCTTTCGACCAAAGAGGAGCATGCCCGTGACGGTGGGGACTCCACCATGATCCACGCAGTGGAGCTCCGTGAGCAACCGGACCCATCTCGCCTCCAAGTCGGGCTCCTGGTAGATTTCAGACAGAAAGCTCCGAGCCACCTCTGTCTCGAGATCATCCAGGGTGGCCCCTTCGACAGGTTGCTCGTCGTAATGGTAATTGGCCGACTGGAGCAGGCGAATCAGCTCTTCTCGCCGGGCCTCTCGTGACCGGTTCACGTCACGTATGTAGTACTTGCCGCCTACATGGTACGGGCGATCCGGACTGAACGGTCGCACAGTCACTACCAACACGATGACGGCGCGGACCTCGATCTTCTCGATGTCGCAGATGGTGGCGGGTTGGATATTATGTTCACAGGCTTGGCTGACCTGTCGCATCAGCGCGTCAACCTGCGTCACGTCCCCCGCCCCCGTGATGTCCCCGTCGTCCTCCACGCCCAGAAAAAGATGGCCTCCCCTGGAGTTGGCGAGCGCGGTGATGGACTTGGCGATATCCTTGGCATCGATCTGATAGCTATTCTGTACCAAGCCTTTGAACTCGGTGACGGAGTCCTCACCAAGCCGCGCGCGTTTTTCAACCTCTTCAGCCGTCATTGTGGACATCTTGACCCTGGCGGCGTCCGCCCGTCCACAGGAACAAGGAGGAAGCGTCCAGAGGACCGGCGGCCGGCGGATCGCCAGGCGGCGGCCCGCGAGGTTGGTCGACTTCGCGCGGGGTCGACCTCCAAGCGCTCCGCCAGCTGACCCGAGAGCCAGCCACCCACCGCCTCCTCCCGCAAGCCCAACTCTCCCCCCGGCGCCCGAAGCCTCCGAGGAGCGACTCTACACCTGGCAGCCCCCGGAATCCTCCACATCGCCACCCACGGCTTCTTCGTAGAGGACGGCCGTGGGCCTCCCAGCGTGCGCGCTGGGCGCCCAGAGTTGGAAGAGCGCGGACGCTGATGGAGAGCCCTGCTCTCGCGGGGTGCTCAGCTGGAGCGTCCCTCCTACTGGCACCGTTCATCGTCCTCGGCCGGGATTCCCCTCTCCGCGGCTTCGTCTCCGCTGCCGAGCAACCCTGGGCCCTATTCGTCCTGCAACGCGGCCGTGAGGTCGGCCCAAAGGTCATCGACATCCTCGATACCGACGCTCAGCCTGAGGAGAGACGGGGGGAGGTGCTCCTGGCCAGGGATGGCGGCGCGCCGTTCGATCGTCGACTCGACGGCCCCCAGGCTCGTCGCGTGATGGATGAGATTGACGCGCGAACACACCGCGTCCGCCGCGGCGGCATCACCCCTCACGTCGAACGAGATGACGGTCCCGAAACCCCGGAGCTGCTCTCGCGCGACCGCGTGTGTCGGGTGGCTGCTCAGCCCCGGATACCGGGTGCGCGCGACGCGGGGGTGCCCGTGCAGGCGCTCGGCGAGGAGCATGGCGTTGGCCTGGGCGCGTTCGAGCCGGAGCGCCATCGTGCGCGCGCCACGCGCGGCGAGGTAGGACTCGAGCGCGCCAGGCGTGGCCCCGCTGAGCTCGCGCGAGCGACGCAGGGCGGCGCGGAGGTCGTGGCGCCTCACGGTGACCACTCCGGTGAGCAGGTCCGAGTGCCCACCGATGAGCTTGGTCGCCGACTGGAAGGAGATGTCGGCGCCGAGGTCCAGCGGCCGCTGGTTCAGCGCGGTCGCGAACGTGTTGTCGACGGCCAACAAGGAAGTCGACTTTCGAGTGGCCGAGCAGATGGCGCGCAGGTCGGCCACCGCCAGGAGCGGGTTCGACGGCGACTCCAGCCAGATGAGGTCCGCGCCGGCGCAGGCCCGCACCCATCCGCCAGTATCGTCCACCGCCAATCTGCGGACCTCCCAGAACCCCTTCTGCTTCCCGACCTCGGCGAGCCCGGCGACGCCCTGGTAGCAATCGTCCGGGATCACGACCTGCGATCCGACGCGCAACTGGTCGAAGACGGCGGCGACGCCGGCCATGCCCGACGAGAACGCGACGGTGTGCCCGCCTTCGAGGAGCCCCACGATCTCCTCCAGCGCTTCCCACGTCGGCGTCCCGTCATCCCGCGAGTACGCGCGTTCGGTGCCGAGGATGAAGTTCGACGCCGGGACGGGCGGCCGGTTGAGCGGCGATCCGGGGCGGCGATCGCGCCCTGCGACCACGAGCAACGACGCGGCCGACAGGTTCTGGTTCATGCTCGACTCTTCGTCTTTCATGCGACTCCCCGGCGGCGTGAAACGCGGACGACGAGATGTTACCGGCCCACATCCTTCGCCCCCACTCGCGGCGCGCGTTCAACCCTCGGCAGCCGGCGCATGCCGTAAAACCATTTCGCGATTTTCTCCATCGGGGGCGCGGGCATCCGACACGCGGGCGCGCCGATAACTCCGTACCCACCCTGTCCCCCGGAAACCTCTCATGGCCACCCGCATCGACCGACCCTCCGTCACTCCGCCGGCGTCTCCTCGGCCCGCCGCCCCCGACCGGGTTCCGCTGAAGGGAAGCGCCGTGCCGGACCTGGCCAGCTACGAGAAAGTCTCGCCCTCTGCGAATCTGGCTCGGGGATCGAGCCCGAAGCGGACGGTCTCGATGGTGCTCAACAGCGGCGCCGACCTGGGCGCGGTGAAGCGCTTCGCCACGAGCAACGGCCTCGACGTCGCCAGCGTGGACCGCGGCACGGGCACGGTGAAGCTGAGCGGCACCAACGACCAGCTCGGCAAGGCGTTCGGCGTCCAGGTCAGTCAGTACCGGGGGACCGGCTCCAGCGCCAAGCAGTCCTTCCTCGCCTACGAAGGCGACCTGCAGCTGCCCCGAAGCCTCTCGGGCAAGGTGCAGAGCGTCCTGGGCATGTCCACCAAGCCGGTGGCTCACACCATGAACACGGGCCTCAACACCGCGGTGAGCCTCAACCCGTCGGCGGCCGCCACCCCCGCGGCGGTCCCCACGCGGGGCTACACCGGCGCGGACGTGGCGAAGGCCTACGACTTCCCCACCGCCACGGGCAAGGGGCAGAAGCTCGCCATCATCGAGTTGGGCGGCGGCTACAAGCAGGCGGACCTGGATACCTACTTCAAGAAGATCGGCGTGCCCGAGCCGAAGGTGACGGCGGTGTCCGTCGACGGCGCCAAGAACGCGCCCGACGGTGACCCCAACGGCGCGGACGGCGAGGTGGACCTCGACATCGACGTGGCCGGCGCCGTCGCGCCCGGCGCCGACATCAAGGTCTACTTCGCGCCGAACACGGACCAGGGCTTCGTCGACGCCATCAACCAGGCGGTCAAGGACCAAGGCAACACCCCCGGCGCGATCTCGATCAGCTGGGGCGGCTCCGAGTCCGACTGGAGCCCCACCGCGCAGGCCAGCATGGACGCGGCGATCAAGAACGCGGCCGCCAAGGGCGTCAACGTCTACGTCGCCTCGGGCGATGACGGCTCCAGCGACGGCAAGACGGACGGCAAGAACCACTCGGACTTCCCGGCGTCCAGCCCGTTCGCCATCGCCACCGGCGGCACCAGGCTCCAGACCGGGAGCAACGGCCAGCGCGGCACCGAGACGGCCTGGGGCGGCATCCGGGGCAACGGCGCCTCCGGCGGCGGGTTCTCCACCACCGAGCCGGTCCCCGACTTCCAGAAGGGCGTCGTCCCGGCCGGCACCACCCACCGCGGCGTCCCGGACATCGCCGGCAACGCGGACCCCCAGACCCCGTACTTCGTGCAGGTGGACGGCACGACCGGCGGCATCGGCGGCACGAGCGCGGTGGCCCCGCTGATGGCCGCCCTCAACGCCCGGCTGGGGGAGGCCCTGAAGGGCCCCGTGCCCAACCTGAACAAGGTGGCCTACGCCAACCCGTCCGCCTTCTTCGACGTCACCCAGGGCACCAACGGGGCCTTCAAGGCCGGGAAGGGCTGGGACCCGGTGACCGGCCTGGGCGTCCCGGACGGCAACAAGCTCCTGGACGCGATGAAGAAGATGAAGCAGCGCTGAATCCGACGTCGCCGCCGCCGGCGATCTCTACGGTGGCCCGGCGGACGGGGTGAAGCCTCGGAGCGGAGCGTCGCTCCCCAGGGCGATGAAGGGGGCCCAGTAGTAGGGATGGGGGTGCTGGGCGCGAAGGGAGAGCATGGCTTCCCGGAGCGCCGCGCCGCGGCCCTGGCCGGCGAGGAGGTTGCGGTAGTAGCTCTCCATCAGCGCGCGGGTCGTCTCGTCGTCCGCCTTCCACAGGCTGACCACCAGCGTCTGCGCCCCGGCGACGACCAGCGCCCGGCGGAGACCGTAAACGCCCTGGCCGCGCCTGACGTCGCCCCGGCCGGTGTCGCACGCGGAGAGCACCACCAGCTCCGTGCCCCACAGGTCGAGGCCCGCCAGCTCCAGCGCCGTCACCAGTGAATCGGCGAGGTGGCCGGAGGGCGAGGCGCCGCCCGCGGAGGCGGAGGTGGCGCCGGCGAGGACGAGGCCGGAGCGAAGCAACGGGTCCGGCAGGGAGGCGGAGCCACCTCCCAGCTCCGAGGTGCCCAGCGCGCGCGCGCCGGCGGGCCCGTGGCCGTCCTCCACGAAGAAGCCGTGGGTGGCGATGTGGAGGATTCCGGGGGCGGCCAGGTGCAGGAGCCGCTCCTTGGAGGCTTCGGCGCCGAGGAAGAGCTGGGCTTGCGGGAGGAGGCGGTGGATGGCCTCGGCCTCCTGGCGGCTGCCCGGAAGCGGCACCCAGCGCTGGTCACCACCTCCTGCCCTGCCCTCCGAGTAGAAGCGTTCGAGGAACGAGGAGCGCTCGGCCGCGGAGGTCTGAGCGGGTGGGAACGCGCCGTAGTCCGGATCGGCGAAGACGACGGCCGAGGTGGAGAGGGGGATGTCTCCAGGTGGAGGGAGGAGGTCCCTGCCGCTGGTGAGGTAGGTGAAGTCGAAGGTGTCGGCGAGGAAGCGCCGACCGTCGTGGAGGGCCGCGTAGGGCACGAGGGCGAGCTGGCCGTCAGGCGCGAGGAGCACCTTCCGGGTGCCGGCGAGGAGCGGCAGCAGCGGCTTGAACGCGAGCCGGTAGAGCTCCTCGGCGGTCGTCTGAAAATGAGCGTCTCGGCCGGCGAGCGCCTTTCGCATCCGCGAGGTGGCCTGGTCGATGACATCCGCGGGCCCGAGGTCGACGGCGCCGGTACGGCCGTCGGGAAAGAGCACCATCGCCAGGTAGCGCGGCCCGGCCGGTTGCCTGGGCGCCGGCGCCGGCGGACCATCCGTGTAGGCGACGACTTCGACGAGCGCGCCGTCCCAGGGAAGGGCAGCCGTGACGCGCTGGAGGACGTCGGCGGCCGAGGGAAGCGCCGTCAGCGCGCGCAGCGGCGCAGAGCGCTTGGCCAGGTCTGCCTCGAGGACGTCGCCCTCCTCCGCCAGGCGCTTCAGGCGCTCCTCGTGCTCGGCCATGGTGAGCTGGCCCGGACCATCCAGCGAGAGCTGGGCGAGATGGGTCCGCAGCCCCCGCAGGCGCTCGAAGGCTTCGCGGTCCTGGGGGCCCATGCTCCGGAGGATGGTGCGCGAGGTGTCGGCGGCTTCCTCGACGGAGCGGCCCTTGAACAGGAGCGCCGAGGTGAGCGCCAGGCGCCGCACCTCCTCGTTGCCCGGGTTCGCCCGGAGGATGGAGTAGAGGCGTTCGCCGTCCTTGCCCAGGAGCCGGAGAAGGCCTGACAGGTGTGACTCGGAGAGGTCCAGCGCCTCCTGACGCAACCTCCCGTCGGAGATGGCCAGCACGCGGGCGAAGAAAGGCATCGCCTGGGCCAAGCGCCGTTGACCCAGGCGAACCTGGCCGAGGCCGATGAGCGAGTGCACGCCGGCGTCAGTTTCCTGGCCGTGGACCTCTTCCACGATGGCGAGCGCGCGCTCATAGAGCGGCTCCGCCTTGCCGTACAGACCCCGGTATACATAATGCTCGGCGAGGTCCAGGAGTATTTGCACGGTATCGTAATGCGGCGGGACGCTCGCCGCTTCGAAGATGGCGAGCGCGCGCTTGTGAAGCTGTTCCGCCCGGCTGTACAGACCCTGGTGCGTGTAGATGATGGCCAGGTCGTCGAGCACCATGGCGACGGCGGGGTGAGACTTGCCCTGGGTTGCTTCTCGAATGGAGAGCACGCGCTGATAGATCGGCTCTGCCTGGCGATACAGGCCCTGAACCAGGTAAATGCGGGCGAGGTTGAAGAGCGGGAAGGTGACCTCGTTATGTGACTTCCCGTAGTTCGCCTCATCGAGGGCGACCGCGCGCTTGAGGAGTTGCTCCGCCTGGCCGTACATCCCTTGCATTTTGTAGGCGCCACTCAGGTTCATGATCGTGTTGGACACATCAGGATGAGACTTGCCGAGGGCGGCCTCCTGGATGGCGAGCGCGCGCTCGAGGAGCTCCTTGTTCCGGTTGTACTGCCCTCGCCAGGAGTAGACGCAGGCGAGACCGACGAGCGACTTGGCGACGTCGGGATGAGACTTGCCGAGGGCCGCTTCGCGAATGTCGAGAGAACGCTGGTAGAGCGACTCCGCTTCGTCGATGAAGCCCATGAAATAATAGAGCGAGCCCAGGTCGTAGAGCGACCGGGCGAGGTCTGGATGAGACTTGCCGAGGGCGGCCTCCTGGATGGAGATCGCGCGCCGCAGGGGCGCCAGACCCCGGGCGCCGTCCTCGCCCTTCCCATAGTAGAGGAGACCGGTGAACGACAGGCATTCGGCGACCTTCGGGTCTGCGCCGCCGAGAGCGGCCTCCCACAATCCGCAAGCGCGCTCGGCATTGGACAGCGCGTTGGCGGCATCGTCGGCAGCCTCGAACCTCTTGGCTTCCTTGAAGGCCGCCTCCGCTTCCACCAGCCGCGCGTCCACCCCCGCATCCTGCGCGACCGCCGCCGCCGCCACGCCCCACAACACGACCACTGCCCTTGGCTGGAGCATCTGTCGCACATCATCCTCCTGGGTCAGCCTGGGAGAGCGCCTTACCCGAAATGCTTCAGTGCCTGAAGCCGACGAACCTATTCAGGCGGCGGGCGAAGAGGAGCCGGGGGACGCCCCCGGGGAGGCCCGACCACCACGGCGGCCAATTCTTCCGCTTGAAAACCCTTGTTGCCCGGCGTGAAAAGTCGGTGAAATGCTCACCCGGCGCATGGCCGGAAGCGCTGGATCGGCACAAGCGCCTGACACGCACGCTGGGAGGCGAAACATGAAACACATTGTAGCGTTGATGGGAGGCCTGATGATCGTCAGTGCCTGCACCGGCAAAGACGGTGCCCAGGGTCCTCCGGGGCCGCCGGGGCCTGCGGGACCGCAAGGCGACTCCGTGACCGGCATTCCCGAACCGGTGGGTCCCAACTGCCAGGCCGGCGGCGTGAGGTACACGCTCTCGGGCACGACCACCTACATCTGCAACGCGCCCCGCACGTCGCTGGTCGGCTTGAACACGCAGGCCAACGCGCGGGCCTCCTGCAGCGCGATCCTGGGCGCCTCCGAGAGCCTGGGTGACGGCATCTACTGGATCGACCCCAACGGACCGCCCACCACCGACGCCTTCCTCGCCTACTGCGACATGACGACCGAAGCGGGCGGTTGGACGCTGGTCATGAACGTGAACCCCGCCGACGGCTCGGTGGTCTCATTCACCAACATCGCGTTCTGGAAGAACGAGGTGGAGTATGGACAGATCGGCAATCACTTCACCAATGATTACAAGGGCCCGGCGGCGTGGCTCCTGGCAGGCACGAACATCATGGTGCAGGTCGCGAACCCAGGCCCCGAGGGGAGGATCATCGGCTACAAAGCGTGGAGCATGACAGCCAAGTCATTTGACACATTCTTCGACGCGAGCGCCAACACCACCCAGACCACCGCCGTGATCGGGTCGAACGTCGCCAAGGTGTACGCGTACGAGCCGCTGATCAAGAACGGCGCCCAGCTGCAGTCAAATCGATCGATCAACGCCAACGCGGATCGGATCCGCCTCGGTGTCGACGCTTATCCCGCGCAGGGAGACGACAACCAGCCCGGCCTGGGCACCCAGATGAACGAAGCGATCTGCGGAGTGGGCATCAACTGCTATCGCTACCGCGACGTCGAGCTGTGGGTGAACAGCAACTCGAACCTGTGGTGCACCGCCGCCAACTCCGACGGCGTCTACGGATGGATCGGCACCGACGGCAGCTGCGGCACGAGCTGCAACAACTCCAACGGCACCGGGTCCAACTGCGAGGTGGTCAAGGGCATGGGCTACAGCCCCTACTGGACCTACCGCATCTACATTCGCTAGCTGGTCCGGCTGCTTCATATGGAGGGGTAGACATGCGACCGATTCATCAGGTGATGGCAGCGCTCCTCCTGGGCAGCGCGGTGGCGGCGGCGGCAGAGGATGCGGGGGTAGACCCGCGACTGGTGGAGGCGGACGCGGCCTACCAGGAGGCAGACGAGCTCATGGGGGCGGGCAAGTGGCACGAGGCGTTGCCGAAGGCGGAGCGCGCGCTGGCGCTGCGCGAGGCCGTTCTCGGCGCCAGCGACCTGAAGGTCGCGGACTCCCTGATCATGACGGGCTGGATTGTCTACGGGGCCGAAGGAGACTGCGCCCGCGCCGAGCCGATGCTTCAACGTGCGCTCTCGATCCGGGAAGCAATCCTGGGCAAGAACCATCCAGCCGTCGCGAGATCGCTTCACAGGCTCTGCGGGCTCTATACCGAGCAGGAGTTATTCGACAAGGCCGAGCTCATGTGCCAGCGCGCGCTCGCCATCAAAGAGTCGGTCCTCGGCAAGTCGGCCCTCGAGGTCGCCAGGACGCTCAACATGCTCGGCGTCATCTCCCACAACGAGGGGAGGTATCCCCGGGCAGAGGCCTTCTACCAGCGCACCCTCGCCATCTATGAAGCAGCCCCCGGCCGGGCGCATCTCAACGTCGAGACACCGCTCGTGAACCTGGCCGAGATCTACTCCGAGCAAGGGATGTACGACCGGGCGGAGCCGCTCCTCCAGCGCGCGCTCACCCTCCTGGAAGAGGCCGTCGGCAAGTCGGATCCCGGCATCGCAGGCGTCATCGAGGGTCTGGGCGAGCTCTACCTGAAACAGGGATTGTACGACCGGGCGGAGCCGCTGCTGGAGCGTGCCATCGCCATGGACGAGGCGGCCTATGGCAAGTCGTCTCCCGTCGTCGCCAATGTCCTCTACAAGCTGGGTAGCCTCTACGAGAGCCAGGGGAGGTATGACCGGGCGGAGCCGTTGCTGGAGCGTGCGCTCGCCATCCAGGAGGCGACGCGTGGCAAGTCGCATCTGGAGGTCTCCCGCACGCTCATCGTCCTGGGTGAGCTCCAGAGGGAGCAGGGAGCGTACGACCGGGCGGAGCCGCTCCTCGAACGCGCGCTCGCCTCCCTGGAAACGGCATTCGGCGAGTCGCATCTCGATACCGCGCACGCGCTCATCGGCCTCGCCGATCTCCATCGCGACCAGGGGCTGTACGATCGGGCAGAGCCGCTCTACGAGCGCGCGCTGGCCGCCCTGGAAACGGAGCTCGGCAAGTCGAACCCCAACCTCGTGCGCCCGCTCCAGGGCCTCGCCCAGCTTCGCCTCCGGCAGCGGCGCAAGGCCGAGGCCCTCCCACTCCTCGCGCGCGCGCTGTCCATCTCCGAGGGCCGCCTCCGCCACGAGGCGCTCGACTTCTCCGAGGCCCGCCTGGCGAGCTTCCTCCAGTTCCTCGGCAGGGACGGCGATCGCCTCTACTCCCTCGCGCGGGCATACCCGGACGACGAGGGCGCTCGTCGCCTGGCGCTCACCAGCGCGCTCCTCCTCAAGGGCCGCTCCGTCGAAGAAGCCGCCGACACCTCGCGCGTCATCCTCCGGAGCATGGGGGCCGGAGACCGCGAAGCGTTCGAGCACCTGCGCGGGCTGCGCACCCGGCTGGCCCAGCTCTCGCTGGACGGCCCGGGCAAGCTCGCTCCCGCCGAATACCAGCAGCGCCTCCAGCGCCTGGAGGACGACGGCGACGCCCTCGAAGCAGACCTCGCCAAGCGCTCCGCGCCGCTGCGCGCGCTCACCACCCTCCCCTCCACCGCCGACATCCTCCAGCGCGCCACGGCCGCCCTTCCCCGGGACGGCGCCCTCGTCGAGCTGGTCGCCTACACGGACAGCCCGCCCGTGCCGCGACCCGGCACACCGGAGTCCAGGCTCCCTGCTCAGCCCCGCTACCTGGCGCTGGCGCTCTTCCCGGACGGCCGCACCGGCACCGTCGACCTTGGCCCGGCGGACGTCCTCGACAAAGCCGCCTTGCGGCTGCGCGCGGCGCTGGCCAGCCGGGACGCTCACGTCCAGACCGCCGCGCGGGAGCTCTACCGGCTCGCCTTCAAGCCGCTGTTGCCGCTCCTCGGCAACGTCCGCAAGGTGCTCCTCGCGCCTGACGGCCAGCTCGCCCTGGTCCCCTTCTCCGCTTTCCACGACGGCCGCCGCTTCCTCGCCGACGCGTTCGATTTCACGTACCTCACCAGCGGAAGGGACCTCCTGCCGCCTCCCGGCGACCTCCCCGCCTCGGCCTCCACCTCGACCGTCATCTTCGCGGACCCGGACTACAGCGCCGCTCCGCCGGCCCAGGCCTCTGCTCCGGACGGCGGAGTGACGCTCACCCAGGCCGAGCGCTCCTACTCGGTCGAGCGTTTCTTCTCCCTTGAGCGGGACAATCTCTCCGGGCCGCGCTGGGCGCCGCTTCCGGGCACTCGCCTGGAAGCCGAAGCCATCCACCGCCTCTTTCCGGAGGCCCAGGCCTTCCTCGGCGCCGACGCCTCCAAGGAACGACTCCTCCACCTGCCCGCCCCCGGCATCCTCCACATCGCCACCCACGGGTTCTTCCTGGCGGATGCCGCGGCTTCACCCGGCGCTCGCGCCCTGGGCGCCCAGGACCTCTCCGCGGGTGGCGCCACCTCCCGCCCGCCGGACCCGCTGCTCCGCTCCGGACTGGTGCTCGCCGGAGCCGGCTCGCGGGCGGACATCGGGAGCTCGCTGGTGACGGCGCTGGAGCTGGCGGGCCTCGACCTGTGGGGCACCCAGCTGGTGGTGCTCTCGGCCTGCGACACCGGCCGGGGCGACGTGAAGCGCGGCCAGGGTGTCTACGGTCTCCGCCGGGCGTTCATCGTCGCCGGAGCGGAGACGCTGGTCGTGAGCCTGTGGAAGGTGGACGACGAGACCACGCACGCGCTGATGGAGCGCTACTACCGCAACCTCCTCGCCGGCCAGGGCCGCGGCGCGGCGCTCCGGGAGGCCATGCTCTCCCTCCGCGCCCAGCACCCCCATCCCTACTACTGGGCCCCCTTCATCGCCCTGGGGAGCGCCGCTCCGCTCCGCGGCTTCGCCTCCCCCACCACGCACCCCTGAACAGGCCAGGCCCGGAACCGGAGGAAGACTCCGCCGGTTCCGGGCCTGCCTTCGGCGCCGAAGGGTCCCTTCCACGCCGGCGCTTATCTATGGAGGTGCGACGAAGGTGCCCGCCGCGCACTCGAACTGGCAGCCGTTGTTGACGCAGGTCCACTGGCCGGGGCAGACCGGCGTGGGCAGCAATTGGTTGTCGCACTGCGTGGCCACGGAGCACCACGCCACCTTGGCCCTGTCCAGCACCTGCAGCTGCGCGTCTCCATCCCGGACCATGCCCAGCTGGGTGCCGCTGTACAGGTAGCTGTAGCCGCTGAGGGGCTGGCCGCTCTGGGTGGTGAAGTCCATGTGGCCCGCGCTCCCGGCCTCCAAGCGCGTGTACAGGGCGTCGTCCACCTTCAGCGGACAGACGAGACCCAGCTGGCACATCACCAGCGCCTCCAGGTGCGCCGTCGCGTCGGTCATCAACACCACGCGCAGCGCCTCCCCGGGCCTGGTGGGCTGGGCTTCGAAGGTCCCTATCGGCCCCACCGGTTGGAGCTGCACCATGGGCTCCCGCGCCTGTCCGAAGAGCTCTTCTCCTCCACAAGCGGCGAGGCAGGTTGCGACTGCGAGGACTGCGATCCGAAGCCGGTGCATGAGCACCTCCCACCGGGCCCGTATCCCCGCCGCGGCGGATTATTCACGGAAGGCGCGCGAATGGACGGTCCGCCTCGCCTGAATAATTCACGCCGCCACGGGCACTGGCGGGTGTCCTCTCCAAGGTGGCATGAAATGACATCTACTGCGGCGGCACCTGACCATCCGTATCCCCGAAGAGCTGGCTCAGGGTCAGGTCCAGCCACCGGCTCTGCACGTCGGCGATGAAGCTGTCGAAGTCCTGCTCCGCCAGCCCGAGCCGCTCCCGGAGCCGGCGCTTCGTCTCGGCGAAGACGACCTCTCGCGCGCTCCTCAGCCTTCGCGAGATGGTGGGCTGGCTGGTCTTGAAGAGCACCGCGAGCTTGGCCTCCGACATTCCATTCCTGTAGTGAAACTTGAGCAATTCACGCTGCTCGTCGGTCAGGGTGGACCCGGCGGCCCGCAGCGCCGACTGCAGCTCGGTCAAGAGGTTCCGCTTGAGGACGTCCTTCTCGAGATCTCCGGTGCCGGCGAACCCCTCGACGATCCTGGACATCCCCGAAGACTCGTTCACCTCGGGCCGGGTCTCCTTGTTCGCCATGCGCTTGGCGATCACCTCCACCCAGCTCGCCAGCTTCCCTTCGCCGGTGTACGTCGCGATATGCGCCTGCAACAACAGCTTTTCCCTCAGCCGTTGACAGACGTCTTCGATCGCCTCCGGCGAGTGCCGGTGGCGCCGGAGGATGCCCGGGAGCTTGGCCAGGTAGTCCCGGTCGAGCGCCTCGACCGCGCCGGGGGCCCCGTTCGCGCACGCGCACGCGAGATAGAGGTCCGACAGGTGCATCGACCTGAGCGCCAGCGCCGGCTCCCCCTTGCCCGTGGCCGCCAGGCACTTCATCAGGTGGCTGGTGAACTGCGCCGCCGTCAACGACAAGTCCGGCCACGGAGCCCGGGCTGTTTCAAACGCCTGCTCGAAAAAGGACTCCAAGGAAGGACCCGTCAATTCGGATCAGCCATTATACCATGTGGTACCGTGTAGGCAATGGACTCCGGATTGGGAGGAGCACCAGGATGCCTGAGCAATGAGCTCCTGGTCCGGCTGAGCGAGGGCCGGCTCTCCCCGGAGGAGCTGTCGCTCGCGCTCCGACACGCCGCCGGTTGCAACACCTGTCACGACGACATCGCGGCCGTGGTGCACGCGCCGTGGGAGCCGCCGGCGGAGATCGACGAATTCAGGATCGAGTGCGAGCTTGGGTACGGGGGCATGGGGGTCGTCTACCTGGCTCACGACACCGCGCTCCAGCGCAAGGTGGCGATCAAGTTCATCGCCCAGGCGCGCCCGGAGCCGCGGATCCGGAGCTCCTTCGAGAACGAGGCGCGGCTGCTGGCCCGGCTCCAGCACCCCAACATCGTCACCGTGTTTCGCGTCGGCCAGGTGGAGGGCCACCCGTACATCGTCTCCGAGTACGTGGCGGGGCGGAGCCTGGCGAAGCTGTCGGCGCCGCTGCCGTGGCCGCACGTGCTGGCGCTGGGCGGCGGGCTGGCGCGCGGGCTGGCGGCGGCGCACCGGCAGGGGGTGCTCCACCGCGACATCAAGCCGTCCAACGCCATCGAGGCCGAGGACGGCGTGGTCAAGCTGCTCGACTTCGGCCTCGCCCAGCGCATCGGCGGCGACCTCCCCGCCGGGGTGGACCGCGAGCGCGCCCCGGCGGGGACGCCGCGCTACATGGCCCCGGAGGTGCGGGCGGGCGGGCCGGCCACGCCCCGGAGCGACCTGTACTCGCTGGGGCTGGTCCTCCACGAGCTGTGCATGGGTCAGCTGGCGCTGGACCAGGCGCCGGCGCCGCAGGAGCGCGCGTCCGGGCCGGTGGTGGACCTGGACCTCCGGGCGATCATCGAGCGCTGCACCCGGCAGGATCCGGAGGAGCGCTTCGCCTCGGCGGACCTCCTGGCCGAGGCGCTGGAGCGGCTGGCGGCGGCGGTGCCGCCCGCGCTCTCGGCCAACCCCTACCGCGGGCTGGCCCCCTTCGAGACCGAGCACCAGGCCCTCTTCTTCGGGCGCGGCGCCGACATCCAGCGCGTGCTCGAGCGCCTGGACCGGCAGCGCCTGGTGCTGGTGGTCGCCGACTCGGGGGTGGGGAAGTCCTCGCTGTGCCGGGCGGGCATCCTCCCGCGGGTGGCGGCGGGGGCGATCGCGGAGGGGCGGCCGCTGGCGGCGCGCACGCTCACCCCGGGCCGGCGCCCGCTCCAGGCGCTGGCCGCCGCGTTCGCCCCCTCGCTGTCCCCCGCGGAGATGGAGCTGTTCTCGTGGCCGGCGGAGGACCCGCGGCCGCTGGGGCGGTGCGTGCGCAGGGCGTGCGAGCAGCTGGGGGGCGCGCTGTTGTTCGTCGACCAGCTGGAGGAGCTGGTGACGCTGAGCGATCCGGCCGAGGCCGCCTGCTTCACCCGGGTCCTGGGCGAGCTGATCGGTCCGGCCACCCCGGTCCGCCTGTTGATGGCGGTGCGCGGCGACTTCTTCACCCGGGTCGCCGTCCTGCCCGGCCTGGAGGACGAGGCGGAGCGCGCGCTCTACTTCCTCCGCCCGCTCAGCCCCGAGGGCCTGCGGGAGGCGATCGTGGGCCCCGCCCGCGCCTGCAAGGTGGCGTTCGAGTCCGACGCCCTGGTCCTGCAGCTGGTGGAATCCGCGGCCCACGGCTCCGGCGAGCTGCCCCTGCTCAGCTTCGCCCTCACCGAGCTGTGGGAGAAGCGGGACGTCGCGGGCGCCCGCATCACCCGCGCGGCGCTGGACGGGATGGGAGGCGTGGCGGGCCTTTTGTCCCGGCACGCCGACAGCGTGCTGGCGCGGCTGGACCAGGCGCAGCAACAGGCGGCGCGGCGGCTGCTGATCCGCCTGGTCACCGCCCAGGACACCAGGGGCGAGCGGAGGGAGGAGGAGCTGGAGGTCGGCTCGGAGGACGCCCGCGTCGCGCTGCGCACCCTGGTGGAGGGGCGGCTGCTCCTGGTCCGCTCCGTGGCGGGACGCGCCTGCTACCAGATCGCCCACGACGCCCTCATCCAGCGCTGGACCACCCTGCGCCACTGGCTGGATGACGACATCGGCCACCGCGCCGTCCGGCAGCGGCTGGAGGCCGCGAGCGCCGAGTGGAGCCGCCTGCAGCGGCCCCCGGAGCTGCTGTGGCAGGGGGAGCAACTGGAGGAGGTGGGACCGCTGGACCCGCGGGCGCTCGGCGCCCTCGAGCGGGAGTTCCTCTCGCAGTCCCGGCGCCGGGCGCTGCGGCGGCGCCGGTGGCGCTGGTTCGCCGGCGTCTCGGCCGCGCTCGTCCCCATCGCCCTGTACGGGGGCTTTCGCCTCCAGGCGTACCTGGCGGACACGCGGTTCGTGGACGCCCGGCTCCGGGAGGCGGGCGCCGCCCTGGGGAAGGGGAAGGAGACGGCGCGGCTCGCCTGCGAACGGCGCGGCGAGGCGCTCGCGCTCTTCGACCCCGATGCCGCGGCCTCCGGCGCGCCCGCGGTCTCGCCGGGAGCCCCGTCGCGGTGGAGCCTGGGCGAGGATCGCTGGGCCTCGGCGCTCTCCGCCTACGAGCAGGCGGGCACCGAGCTGCGCGCCGCGGAGCAGCTCCTGCAGCGCGCCCTGGAGCACGAGGCGCGGCGGCCGGTGACGCACCAGGCGCTCCGGGACGCGAGCTACGCGCAGCTGGAGCTGGAGGAGTGCTTCCACCCGCAGGGGGCGAGGGCGGAGAGCGTGCGCCGCCTGCTCCAGCGCTACACCGACGAGGAGTGGCAGCGCCGGGTCGCGGCTCCGGCCGACCTGCGGGTGGTCACCAGGCCGGCGGGGGCGCGGGTGGAGATCGAGCGCTACGTGGACGTGAACGGCGGGCTCCGGCTCCAGCCGGTGACGGAGGCCGGCGCCGTCTCGCCGACTCCCGCCGATCCCATCGCCCTGCCACCGGGCTCCTATCGCCTCCGCCTCGTCAAGCAGGGCCGCGTGCCGGTGGTCTTCCCCGTGTTGCTGGCGCGGGGCGCTCGCGAGCGGATCGACGTCCCGCTTCCCGGGGCCGTCCCGGAGGGCTTCGCGTTCGTCCCGCCCGGGTGCTTCCTGCAAGGGAGCGACGCCCCGGAGCAGAAGCGGCGGGACTGGCTCCAGAGCGCCCCGCTCCACCGGAGCTGCATGGGCGCGGGCTACCTGATCGGGAAGAGCGAGGTGACGTTCGGCGACTGGCTGAGCTACCTGAAGGCCCAGCCGGAGGCGGGCTCCGTCCGCGTCCTCGAGCAGCTGCGGCCGACGGACGCCGGCGGCCTGACGCTGCAGCGGCATCCGCAGGAGGGCTGGGTCTTCTCGTTCTACCGCTCGGGCTCCGCGCCGGTGAGGGCGGCGGAGGGGCAGGAGCTCCGCTATCCGGGCCGGAAGGTGCGCGGCTCCGGGGACTGGCGGCAGCTCCCGCTCTCCGGCGTCTCCGCCCTGGATCTGCAGGGCTACCTGTCGTGGCTGGCCCGCTCCGGCCGGATCCCCGGCGCCAGGCTGTGCACCGAGCGCGAGTGGGAGCGCGCGGCCAGCGGCGCCGACGGCCGGGCGTACCCCGGCGGCGACCGGCTCTCGCCCGAGGACGCGGACTTCGACGCCACCTACGGCAGGGAGCCCAGCGCCTTCGGGCCCGACCCGGTCGGCTCCCACCCGGCCTCCACCAGTCCCTTCGGGCTGGTCGACATGGCGGGCAACGCCGTCGAGATGACCACGCCGGTGACCCCGGAGCTGGGGAGCATCGTCCTGCGGGGTGGTGGCTGGTACTACGACATCCTGAGCGTGCTCATCGCCAACCGGGTGGCGGGGGAGCCCACGCAGCGCAATCCCCTCGTCGGGGCGCGCGTGTGCGCCTCCTTCCCGCCGCCGGGGGAGGGGCCTCCGTGAATAGCCGGAGGCGCCGCGAACACGGGGAGTGAGAGCGGCCGGTCCGGGGGGGGGCCGGATCCGCGACATGGGGGGGCGTTCATGAATGACCGGATGCAGCAGCTGGGCAACGTGATGTTCGTTCTGGCGGCGGTGGGATCGTTGGCGGCGAGCGCCGGGCCGAAGTCCGATGGCGCCGCGCGGCACGATTCGGGGAAGTGCCGGCCCCGCTCGAACAGCCGGATCTACAACCCGCAGGGCACGATGCTGTGGGGGACGCGGCAGGCGTGGACGGAGGGGGCGCCGGCCGACGAGCGGACCAGCGTGCTGGTGTCCGCCACCCTCAGCGGGGAGGCCGGGGCGCTGAAGCTGGAGGGCGGGCGCCTGGTGGGCAAGAGCCCGGTGGGCGCCGTCCTCCAGGGTGAGAACAGCGCCGGGCAGAAGGTGGAGGTGGCGATCTGCGGCGCCGAGCCCTCCGCAGGCGACCCGGCCATGGTCTGGTACCGGATCGAGGCGTGGAACCCGGTCGCGGAGGACTGGGAGAACCCCTGCGTGGCCACCGGCGCGGCCCCCGACCCGCGGGCGGTGGTGCTGGACGGCAGCTGGGACGCCACCGGCGCGCACCGGGCGGGGCCGCAGAAGATCACCTTCGCCTGCGAGGCGGGGGCCCTCGCCAAGTGCGTCACCTGGGGCTACCGGCCCTGGGCGGTCGCGGGCGGGCGGTCGCTGGCGGATGCGCACCAGTCCTGCACGCGCATGGTCCGCGCCGACTACTGCGGGGACGGCGGGAGCCATACCAGGGCGGGGACCCTGATCGATTACTACGACTCGCTCGGCGTGGCCTCGCGGACCACGCAGGCGACGGCGACCTGGAACCCGGCGCAGGCCGCGTTCGAGGCCGCCTGGGCGCCCGACGGAGCCACCTGCCTCTCCCGGGCGCGCGACGGGCGGACCCTGGGCGACGTGCTCACGGAGTGCCCGGGGCGCTTCCAGGCCGGCGCCGTGGACCTGGGCGGCGGGGACACGTGCGTGGTGCGGCGGCCGCAGGCCGGCGCCGCGGTGCTGCGGAACCGGTCGATCCCCCAGCGCCCGGCCCACCCGCCGGACTCCAACTGAGTCACCTTTCAACCATGGACGTGGGGGTGCAACCACCACGGCGGCAAGAACCCGGCGGTCGATCCGGTCGGGCAACCATGGGTTGGCCGCTCTCACTGGTCGAGCAGCGCCGGCACCTTCGCCTCTCAGCGCGGCCGCTCCAGCTCGCCGCGATTCCAGTGCCCGAGCTCCGCCGCGGCGGCGTAGGCCGTCTGCAGGAAGGTCATGACCTCGAGATCCGGCGACGCCGCCGCGCGGACCGCCTCGTAGGGGAGGATGAACTCGTGGAGCCCGGGCTCGTAGCGCGCGGAGGGCGGCAGCACCGGCGCGCTCTCGAACCCGGGCGGTTGCGGGTAGGCGTAGCAATAGAAGGCCGCCTCCGGGAAGCTCGGGTCGCCGGGCCAGAACCCCGCGCTGCTCACCTCGTGCGAGTAGGCCTCCACCGGCACGCGGTCAGGGCAGTTCGGCACGCCGCCCGGGTGGCGCGGCGCTCGTCTTCCGGAGAAGCGGGTCACCGCCATGTCGAAGGCCCCCCAGAAGAAGTGGACCGGGCTCGCCTTGCCCAGGAAGGGCCCGCGAAATTCCTTGAGCAGGCGGTCGACCTGGACCAGCGCCGTGAAGAACCGCGTCCCCCAGTCCGGGTCGTAGCGCCTGACGGTCCGGTCGGTGTCGAGGGAGACCGCCTCCTCGAGCTCCGTGGCGGCCGGGTAGAGCTTGACCTCGACGCCTGCGCGACGGAGCGCCTCCATGTACCGGGCGTGGAAGTCGGCGAGCGTGCCCGTGCCGAGCTCGAACCCGTCCCTGGCGCCGTCGCTCGCCCGGATCTCCAGCCGCTGGGCGAGGAGGTCGAGCTCCACCTCGAAGGCGCGCCAGCCGAGCGGGATGGGCGAGGTGCTCAGGCCGCGGGCGGTGAGGTAGAGCGCCACCTGCCACCAGTGATTCACCATGGGCGCCAGGGCGAGGCGCGTCTTGCCGACGAGCTGCGTCCACAGGTGGAGGGTGCGGGCGCTGGCTTGCCAGTCGGGGGTATTCAGGGCGGGCCAGCGTCCCGTGGGGTCAGTGGGCATGGATGCGCATGGCCGGCTTGCCGGGCGCCGCCGTGAGCGTCTCGGGAATGAAGGTCTTCATGCGCGCCCCGGAGTCAGGTCCAGCTCGTGAGGTCTCGGCCCTACGGTGCGCACCGGGGCGCAGGTCGGCCATTGGGCTCACGGCGACAGCTGGAGCAAGGTGCCGGTTCCGGCGCCCGCCACCAGCAGCTTGCCGTCGTGCGACAGCGCCAGCCCTCCGGGGAGCCTCACGTTGGCGAGCGTGCTCACCTGGCCGCCGGCGACGATCCGCACCCTCCCACTCCCCGCGTCCGAGAACGCCACCCTCC
>DASRBA010000087.1:0-5926 GCA_035637895.1 Myxococcaceae bacterium | reverse complement strand
CCACCATCGCCTTGCCGGCCGGCCTCACCGCCACCTACGTCGCGGACTCCAACCTGACCCAGGGCACGTTCACCATCACCGTCCCGGCGGGCGTCAACGGAGCGGGGGCCTTCACCATCAACGGGCCCATGGACTCCAGCGGGAACGTGATGCAGCAGTTCGACGGGACGCTCCGCGCCACCGCGAACCTGGTCGCCGACAACGGCTTCGAGTCGGGGGCGCTCACCGCGTGGTCGCCCACCGTCACCAACACCGCCAGCGCCCCGGCCGCCGTCCTCACGCCGACGTACGCGGGGACGTACGCGGTCCGGCTGGGGAACGGCACCGGCACCACCATCCAGGGCGGCATCTCGCAGATCACCCAGCTGATGACCGTGCCGGCGCTCTCGACCTCGGTGACCGTCACCATCCGCTACCAGACGTTCACGAACTTCCAGGCCACCCTTCACGACTACGGTTCCTGCCAGCTGCTGACCTCGGCCGGCGGTCTGATCGGCACCGTCATCAACGACTACATCAACTACACGACCTGGCAGACGGCCTCGGGGACGTACTCGGTGGCCGGGGGCTCGCAGATCCGGCTCACCTGCTTCAGCTCCCAGGACGGGTCGCACATCTCCGGGATGTACCTGGACGAGATCACGGTCATCGCCAACTAGCGCGCGGCTTCAGCGCTCCTCGCGGAAGAGGGTCTCCTGCCGGAGCTGGTCGACCGTCACGGCCAGCTCGCCGGAGGCGGGGACGTCGATCCGCCTCCGGTCCACGCCGATCTGCTCGTTCCCGAGATCGCGGAGCAGCACCAGCGTCTGCGGCCCGGGCGGCGCGTGCCGGAAGACGGGCGCGTGCGCCAGCGACGGCTCCGAAGGGATGGCCAGGAACAGGCGGCGGTAGAGGGACTGGGCGGGGGCCTCCATCGCGTCGGCCGGGAGCAGCTTGGCGGCGATGGGGCCCAGCGCCTCCGGCAACCGGAGCTGCACCGTCACCTTGGCGCCGGTGTCGCGGGCGCGCAGCTCCACCCGCGCCGTCTTGCCGGTCTCCACGGTCACCGGCACCGGGTCGAAGCCCATCAACGAGCCGTCCGCGTTCGGCACCGCGATGGCCGTCGCCGTCCACTGGCCCGGCTGGAGGCCCTTGAAGGCGAGCGTGGAGGGCGTCACGTCCGGCAGCGCGCTCCCCGTCACCTGGAGCCGCGGGTCCGCGGGCACCAGCACCGCCGATCCGCGCACCTGGCTGCCCCCGGCGTCCAGGGCCTTGAGGAGCACCATCCCGGAGGCGCCCTCGGTCGCGGTGACGCCGGCGGCGCCCGCGGGGACCGGGGCCTCGGCCCACCGGCCCTCCGCGCTGGTGGAGAGCAGCACCGCCGCGCCGGCGGGCGCGTGCTCGAAGCGGAACGCGCCGGCTCCGTCCGTGATCGCGACCTTCATCGGCGAACGGCCCTCCGGCCCGCCGGAGAGGCGCTCGCGGAACGCGCCCTTCGCGGCCGGGTCCACCACCAGCACGGCGGCGTTCGCGCTCGGCTTGGCCTCCGGGTCCAGCACCTTCCCCTCCACCGTCCGCCCGGCGTCCAGCGCCAGGTCGCCCAGGTCCACCTCCCGTCCGAGCGCCAGGTCCACCACCTTCACCACCGGGGCGAGGCCCGCCGCTTCCACCACCACCGCCTGCTTGCCGGTCCGCGGCAGCGTGGCGCGAAAGCGCCGCTGGGCGTCCAGCGCCTGGCGTTCGCCGTCCACCCAGATCTCCGTCACCGACGCGGGCGCGCGCACGCGGCCCTTCACCGCCGCCAGGCGCGAGAGGACGGGGGTGATCTTGCGCGCGCCGGTCTCCGCCACCACCGCGCTCTTGGGCCCGGCGGCGTAGCCCTGGCGCCACGCGCTCACCCGGTACTTGCCGGGCGGCAGGCCCTTCGCCTCGAAGGCGCCGTCCTCGCCCGCGGAGAGCGCCGCCATCCCGTGGCCGCCCTCGGGGGACAGCAGCACCTCGGCGCGCGCGACCGGCTTGCCCCCGTCGTCGGCCACGCGCCCGGCGAGCGAAGCGCCCGGCGGGAGCGAGAGCTCTGCGGTGGCGTTGTCGCCGGCGTCGATGGTGACGGACGCCTCGGCGCGGCGCGGGAGCGGGTCCTGGCTCTCCACCACCACCGCGTACGTCCCGGCGGGCAGGCCCTCCAGGCGGAAGGTGCCGTTGGGGTCCACCGGGCGCGGCGGGCGGAGCACCGCGCCGTCCGCGCCCTTCAGCGAGGCCACCGCGCGGACCGCGGCGCGCGAGTCCGGGTCCTGCACGGTGCCCAGGAGGCTGGCGCCGGGTTTGAGCGCCTGGCGCAGGTTGTCCGTGGGGCCGATCTTCTTCGCCTCGGCCGGGAGGTAGCGGTCGTTCGAGAAGCGCACCGTGTACTCGCCCTGCGCCAGCGGGTAGAGGACGAACGAGCCGTCCGGGCTGGTGCGCGTGGCGACGCGGCAGCCCAGGCAGCTCGGATCCGCGTCCGAGCGGACGGCCTCCACCTCCGTGCCGGGCAGCCCGTCCGCGAGGTCGTTCACCACGTAGCCGGCGATGTGCGTCGCGGGCTGCAGCTCCACCTCCAGCGCCTGGCGCGCCTTGGGGGCGACGCGGATCTCCTCCGGCGGCCGCGACAGGTGGCCCGCCGCCGCGACCTCCACCTGCCACGGGCCGGGCGGCATGGGGCCCAGCTCGAAGGAGCCGTCCTGGTGCGAGCGCGCCCTGCGGATCTCCGCCGCGCCGCGGGGCTGGCGGGGGACGGCCACCACCTCCGCGCCGGCGAGCGGGCCCTTCTTGTCCTTCACCTTCCCGGCGAGCACGCCCCCCGGCCGCAGGTCGAGCGAGAGCGGGCCGGGCGTCTCCAGCGAGGCCACCACCTGCGCCCCGCTGGAGCCCGAGATCGCGCTCACCGGGTAGTCGCGGGGCGGGAGGTCGGCCAGCTCGAAGGAGCCGTCCGCGCCGGACTTCGTCCGGTAGGTGCGGCAGTCGGACTGGGCGAGCACGTCCGCGCCCGCGATCGGCTTGCCGGCGGAGGTGACGATCCCCTTGAGGGTGATGCGGGCGCGCAGCCGGAAGCCGAGGGGCGCGAAGCCCAGGCTCCCGTTCGGCGCGGCGGCGGGGGCGGGCGCGCCCTTGGCGGGGGTGAGGCCCTTGGCGGAGGCGACGACCAGGGTGGGGCCGAACGGGATGCCGCCCACCTCGAAGGCGCCGTCCGTGTCGGCGATCACGCCGCGGACGTCGCGCGCCTCGGCGCTGGACACCACCACCTCCGCGCCGCCGGCGGGCTTGCCGTCCGGTCCGCGCACCTGGCCGCGCACGGGGGAGGTGGGCTGGAGCGAGACCTCCACGTCCCTGGTTCCGGCGGCGACGTCGATCTTCCAGCCCAGCGCGCCCTCCACCTGCACACCCACGTCGTAGCGGCCGTCGGTGAGGGGCGGCGTGGTGAAGGTGCCGTCCGCGCCGGCGGTCACCTGGGAGACGGAGGTGGCCTCCGGCTCCGAGTGGGCGAGGGCGGCCAGCTTCTCGGTGGACTCGGGGGCGGGGCACTCGCCCAGCGGGTGGGGCGGGTGGTCCTCGCAGGCGCAGGGTGGTTCCGCGCCGAGTGGCGCGCGGTGCTTCACCACCACCACCTTCGCGCCGGGCACGGCCTTGCCGCCCTTCATCACCTTGCCGGAGATGGGTTTCGGCTCGGGGGCGGGTGGCTCCTTCTCCTTCGGCGGTGCGCCGGGGGTGGCGCAGGAGAGGAGGAACGTGCAGGTCAGGGTGAAGGCGAGGCGACGCATGGAGCGCGCCTATATCCGTGGGAGTGGAGCGCGGCTACTGGGGAAGTGCAGCCGACAGGTTGTCGAGGAATCGCCCAAAGGAGGGGCAGCGGCTCGAGCGCGAGCTCCACGCGCCGGATGGCCCGGAACCGCTCGATTTCGCCTACTCGATCACGCCGCGCGCACCTGCGAGAGCGGCGGGCGGATCTGCCCCTGCGAGATCTCCCGGTGGCTGAAGGTGGGTGACAGCGCGGGGGCGAACAGCGACGCGGTGAGCTCCGAGGAGGGGAAGAAGTTCACGAACCCGGCGTCCTCCTTCGACGGCCCGGCCAGCGTCTTCTCCACCACCATGGAGCTGTACTGGTCCAGCGAGTGCTCCCGCGAGTTTCCGTTCAGCACCACCTCGTACCCCATGTGCTCCGCGGTGGCCCGCACGCCCGGGATGCCGGACTTCCCCGGCGAGTAGCTCTCCGTCGCCACCCCGTTCTCGCTCACCACGAACAGCCCCCGGTCCGTCACCACCGCCAACGACCAGTTCCCCATCGTGTGCCCGGGTGTGGAGACGATCGCCACCCCCGGCCCCAGCCACGCGTCCCCCTCCGACTGCACCACCCGCTCCTCCGGCACGCCCTTGATCCCGTCCGGCACGAACCACGGCACCTGCATCGGGTGCAGGTTCGCCGTCCCCTCCCACTCGCTCCGCTGCACCAGCAACCGCGCCCGGGGAAAGAACGCGCTCGCGCCCTCGCCGCCCACCCACCCGCGAATGTCCTGCACGTGCAGGTGGTCGAACGCCAGGTAGTCCACGTCCTCCGGCCTCAACCCCAGCGCCTCCAGGTGCGACGCCACCGTGCCGTGCCGCGTCCGCAGCAACTTCCTCCCGATGAACTCCCCGTACTTCTCCAGCAGCTTCGCGAAGAAGGGCGCGCGCTCCCCCCGGTCGTAATCCGTCGGATTGAACAGGAGGATCCGCGGCTGCCCCTCCCAGTCGCGGTACTGCACCACCTGCATCCGGTTGGTCATCATCACGTACGGCGCCGGCGACAGCGCCGCCCCGGAGAAGGCGAACACCGTGGGGTACGGGAAGGTGACCAACGGACAACTCGCCAGCGCCGGCACCGGCCCGGACTCCAGCAGCGCCTCCCGCGCCTTCACCGCCGCCGCCCGCAGCCGCTCCAGCCTGACCCCCGCCACCCGCTCCCGCCACGCCTCCTCCATCCCGGGCAGCTTCTTCAACGAAACGGACTCCGTCATGCCGCGCCTCCTCGGAGGTCGAACACCGCCTTCACCGACTTGTGCTTCCCGCGGTGCAGGTTCGCCTCGATCGCCTGACCGTACTCGGAGAGCTTGAACAGGTGGGTGACCAGCGGCCGCGGATCCGGCCCCTCCCGCCTCGCCAGCAGGTCCAGCGCCACCTGGAAGGTGTGCATCGCCTTCCCGCGGAAGACCTCCATCCCGTACGTGTACGACCCCGCGATGGTGATCTCGTTCTTCCACACCGTCGTCCAGTCCACCCGCTCCAGCGCCCCCGCCGCGCCCAGCAACACCACCCGCCCCAGCGACCGGCAATACCGCAGCGAGTCCTGCACCGACGCCTGGCTCCCCACGCAGTCGAACACCACCTCGAACCCGCCCGTCATCGCCGGCGGGCCAATCACCGGCCGGTACACCCGCGCGCCGGTGAGCGCGGCCACCGCCTTCGCCTCCTCCAGGTCGTCCCGCGCCGCGCGCATCACCTCGTTCGCGCCCATCGCCTTCGCCAGCTCCAGCTGGTAGCCCTCGGTGGTGAGCAGCGTCACGTGGCAGGCGCTGCCCAGCGCCCGGATCGCCCACAGCGTGGCGAACGCCACCGGCCCTCCGCCGATGATCAGCGCCCGGTCGTCCGCCCTGGGCAGGTGCTTGAGCACCCCGTGCAGGCTCACCGCCAGCGGCTCCACCAGCACCGCCACCTCGTCCGGGATCGACTCCGGCACCGGGTAGAGCTGGCTCTGGTGCGCCACCATCTTCTCGCCCATCCCGCCCGGCAGGTCCCGGTGGTACCCGAGCATCAGCCCCGGCGCCAGGTGCCCCTCCGCGGTCTGCTCGCAGCCGTTCTCCCGCCCCGACGCGCACGGCGGGCACGGCTTCTCCACCCCGCGCAGCCGGCAGGGCAGCAGCGGGTTCACCACCACCCG
>DASRBA010000086.1:0-2414 GCA_035637895.1 Myxococcaceae bacterium | reverse complement strand
GGCCGTAGCCAGCGGTCAGGGGGCCGCGGAGCGGAGCCGAGCTACCAGAGCTTCCACCACTTCTTCTTCCCCGCGGGCTCCTCGCTCGCGGGTCCGTCGCTCCCGCCCAGCAGCGCGGCCAGCTCGGAGGCGACGGTGGGGAGCCCGTAGTCCCGCATCACCGCCTGGATGCTCATCGCCACGCCGGTGCCGGGGTTGGAGGCCACCTTCCCCGCCACCGCGCGGATGGCCTCCTTCTGCAGCGGCGTGAGCGCCGCCAGCGCCTCGGGGGCCGCCTTCCCCCCGAGCGCCGCCTGGAGCAGGCCGGCGGACTGCTCGTCGGTGGCCCAGGGCTTGGCGTCGTAGACCTCGGTCAGACCGGTGAGCGCGCGCTCTCGGAGGGAGTCGGGGGCGCGCCAGAGCGCGGCCGCCACCGTGCCCCAGGGATCGCCGAGCGCGGGGAGCACCTCGGCCTGGTCGAGCGCTTCGGCGTCGGTGGTGGCGGCGGCCAGGAGGTGCTCGAAGACCTCGGCCGGGGCCTCGCCCTTGAGCTGGGAGACGAGCGCGGTGGCGCCGGCCAAGCGCTCCAGCGCGCGGTCCTCGGCGGCGCGGAAGTGGGCCTCGGCGAGGGCGCGGTCCGGCGCGCCCAGGGAGGTCATCGCCAGCAGCGCGTTGGCGCGGACGCGTTCGTCCTCGTCCTTCTCGGCCAGCGCGCGCAGGGCGGCGGCGGCGGCGTCCTTGTCCGCGTGCCAGCGGGCGGAGAGCTGGGTGGCCTGGAGGCGGATGTCGGCCTCCTCGTCCTTCAGCAGCGCGGCGTAGGTGGCGGCGCCGGCCCGGAGCCCGGCGGCGACGTCGCCGGTGGGAGAGGCGACGGCGGAGAGGGCTTCGAGGAGCTCCAGCAGGTGCGCTCGCTGGGGCGTGTCGCCGTCGCCCGCGAGGCCGATGAGCAGGGGCGCGGCGTGGGCGGCGGCGGGGCCGGCGCCGGGCTGGAGGAGCTGGGAGTAGAAGAACTCGTAGGCGGAGGCGCGCGCCTCGTCGTCCTCGGCGGAGAGGGCCTCCACCTGTTCGTCGATCTCTTCGTCGGTGGGCATGGTCAGGCGATGAAGGGGTTCTGGAGGAGGATGGTCTCGCCGCGGTCGGCGCCGACGGAGACGCAGGTGACGGGGACGCCGGAGATCTCCTCCACCCGCTTGACGTAGCGGCGGGCGGTCTCCGGGAGGGCGTCGAAGGAGCGGGCGCCGGCGAGCTTCTCCTCCCAGCCCGGGAGGCGCTCGTAGATGGGCTTCACGCGTTCGAGGTCCTCGGGGTCGGAGGGGAGCTCCTCCACGCGGCGGCCGTCCAGCTCGTAGGCGACGCAGACGTCGAGGGTCTGCAGGCCGGAGAGGACGTCCAGCTTGGTGAGGGCGATGGAGGAGAGGCCGTTGACGCGGACGGAGAAGCGCAGGACCACGCCGTCCAGCCAGCCGCAGCGGCGGGGGCGGCCCGTGGTGGCGCCGAACTCGTCGCCCACCTTGCGGAGGCGGTCGCCCAGCTCGCCGGTGAGCTCGGTGGGGAACGGGCCGCCGCCGACGCGGGTGGTGTACGCCTTGGAGATGCCGATCACCTGGTCGATCTGCGTGGGGCCGATGCCGGAGCCGACGGCGGCGTTGCCGGCGACGCAGTTGGAGCTGGTGACGAACGGGTAGGTGCCGTGGTCGACGTCGAGGAGCGTGCCCTGGGCGCCCTCGAAGAGGACCTTGGCGCCGGACTGGATCTGGCGGTGGAGGAAGAGGGAGGCGTCGGCGGCGTAGGGGCGGAGGCGCTCGCCGAGGGCGAGGTATTCCGCGGCGAGCTGCGCGGACTCCAGGGTGGGGATGGGGACGTTGGCGCGGGGGGCGAGGTCTGCGAGCTCCTCGAGGGCGGAGGGGAGGCGCTCGGCGATCTTGCGGCGGAGGCGGTCCGCGTCGAGGAGGTCGCGCACGCGGATGCCGCGGCGGGCGACCTTGTCCTCGTAGGCGGGACCGATGCCGCGGCCGGTGGTGCCGATGGCGCCGCCCCCGCGCGCCTTCTCGCGGAGGAGGTCCAGCTGCTTGTGCCAGGGGAAGATGACGTGGGCGTTGAGGGAGACCAGGAGCGCGCGGTCATCCTTCAGGAAGCCGCGCTGCTTGAGGCGGTCGATCTCCGCGACGAAGACGGTGGGGTCGATGACGACGCCGTTGCCGATGACGCAGGTCTTGTTGGAGTGGAGGATGCCGGAGGGGATGAGGTGCAGGACCGTCTTCTCCCCCCCCACGACCAGGGTGTGCCCGGCGTTGTTCCCGCCCTGGAAGCGGACGACGATCTGGGCGTGCTCGGTGAGGAGGTCCACCACCTTGCCCTTGCCTTCGTCGCCCCACTGAGCGCCAACCACCACCACGTTCGGCATGATGGTGGGGCTTATAGCGTAGGGGCCGGCA
>DASRBA010000085.1:0-4339 GCA_035637895.1 Myxococcaceae bacterium | reverse complement strand
GCCAACCTCGGCTACGGCGACCTCTTCGTCGCCGGCGTGCTGGGCGGCGTGCTGGCCGCCGGCATCGAGACGGACAAGGCCATCCCGGCCGGCGCGGGCGCGCAGCTGCTGGGTCCCGACCACGGCGCCCACCTCGCGCCGGAGGTCGTCCGTCACCTCTCCGGCGTCCTGGAGCGGTCCCTGGGCCTGGGCTTCTGGATCATGTTCGGCTGCACCCTGGTGGCCTTCATCGCCGGCCTCCTGTTCCCGAAGGTGGAGCGGTCCGCCCAGCCCCCCCACGGCATCCCCGCGGGAACAGAAGAGATGATGGGCCACATGAGCTGAATTACAGTCAAAACTGTAATTTCTGGACCTGGGTGTGAGAATCCACCCTGTGTGGATCGCCCTAAATAAGGGGGCGGTCCTGCCGTCAGAGTTGATGGGGAGGAGTTCGCCGTGGAGTCCCAATCTCCGGTCCGTCTGTACTGCGCCTATACGTCCCTGGTGGACAGGCCGACCTTTGCCCGGCTGTGGGAGGACTGCACGCAGTCCGAACGCCCGCTCCCCGTCGGCCGCAAGGTGGAGATCGTGGACCACGACCTCCTCTTCAACTGCCCGTCGCTCGCGTGGGGCGGGCGGATTCCGGGCATCGTCCCCGTGAAGGGCAAGCGCGTTCCCGCGCTGCTCTACGCCGTGGATGCCCAGGACTGGCACGCGCTGGAGCTCGCCGAGGAGTTCCCGGACCGCGTCCCCATCACCGTGAAGGTCGACATGGAGGGCCTGGAGCTGCGCGCCCAGGCGTTCACCACCCGCATCAGCCAGTCCACCAGCATGCTCGGGGTGAGCCCGCAGGCGCTGGCCATCCTCCTCCGCGGCGCCGAGGCCGCCGGCTTCCCGCGCGAGTACATCGAACGGCTGCGCGGCGCGCCCGACTCGGAGAGCCTCTTCACCGCCGAGGTCCTCCTCGCGGCGGAGCAGGAAGTGGAGAAAGAGGCAGCGGCGGCTGCCGCCGCTCCCAGCGGCCGTTGAGAGGACTCCTCCTCGGCGGCGAGCGCGCGCCCGGCGCCGCTACCAACGCCCGTTGACGCTGACGCCCACCAGGCCCGGCCCCGCGCCCAGCTCCACCTTCTTCGCGCCGTCCGGCGACGACGGGTCCGCCAGGTAGAGGTCCCACGCGCGCTCGAGCGGTGACCTGGAGAACTGCATCAGCACCAGCCCCTCGAGGATGCTGAACGCGCCGGCGCCGAGGTACGCCACCGCGGCAGGCTTGTTGTCCGTGCCCCGCGGCGACGTCGCCAGCACCCAGGTGCCCGCCGCCGTCTGCACCGCGCCGGTGCCGATGAGCAGCCAGCTTCCGAAGGCGCGGGCCTGCCGGTCGCGCTCCACCTGCGACTCGAACTTCGCCTCGGCGCCGAGCACCGCGCGGGCGCGGGCGTCCTCGGTGGAGAGGTCGGCGGCGGAGTACTCGGTGAAGAGATGCGCCTGGCCCGCGGGGATGACCGCCGTCACCACCCCCGCGACCACCGCCGAGCCCGCGCCGGTGGCCCCCAGCACCTGGCCCAGCATGCGGCCGTCGGGCGTGGCGGCCTGGCTGGACAGCCCCCACACGGTGGCGCCCGCGAGCACCCCGCCCGAGGCGATCAGCACGCCGGTGGCCTGCTGCCCGGGCGCGCCGTCCATCCCCGCTTCCAGGTGCGCGCGGAGGCGGTCCGCGTCCTTCGTGCTGACGCCGAACGGGAGCGGGGGTGGGGCCCGGGCGAGGTCCGCCTGGTACTTGCCGAACGCCTCCTGGCCGAAGGGTTCGTGGAAGAGGCCGCGGAAGACGGGCGCCTCGCCGCCGCGGACCGCGATGGGAGAGGGCGAGGCCGGGAGGTCATCCAGCGTGACCGGCGCCATCCCGTCGATGCTGCGGAAGCGCACCAGCGGGCGGCCCTTCTCCGGCTGCTCGACCTGCTCGTAGATGCCGATCTCTTCGGACGTGCGCGGCAGCGAGAGGGTGAGCGGGGTGCGGTCCTCCTTGTTGAGGTCCATCACCCGGACGCCGTTCTCGTCGCGCAGCGTGAGGCGGCGCTGGCCGGCGGCGGGGAGGGTGAGCGTGCGCGCCGTCCCCTGCAGCGTGAGGATGGCCGCGCCCGAGTCCGCCAGCGGCGGCGCGCTGAACACCTTGGGCCGGTAGAGGTCGTTCACCACCGGCCGGTTGGCCACGGAGATGAACGCCGCCAGCTCCGGGTAGCTGATCTTGCCGTCGTGGTCCGCGTCCGCCGCGCCGCGCAGGCCGCTCCGCACCTCGTAGGAGAAGATGCCCGACTGCAGGTCGCTCCACTCGTACGTCACCGCCTCCGCGGAGGTGGAGATCACCGCCCCCACGTGCGGGTAGCGGCGGAGGAGGGACTGCGACTCGTCCGCGGCCGTCACCCACCGCTGCCCGCCCGGCTTGCGCGGGTTGAGCATGAAGTACGAGTTGCAGCTGTCGAGGATGAGGTGGACCCGGCGGGCCGGCAGCTTCTGGATGATCTTCGCTTCCAGGTCGCGCGAGGTGAGCCGCCCGTCCAGGAGCTCCACGTAGCCCATGCCGTGGTCGATGTCCCCGTGCCCGGCGAACACCACGTGCAACTCGGGCGCGCCGCCGCGCTTCTCGGACGCCTCCAGCTTCTGCTGCAGCTCCGCCACCGCCTGGTCCAGCGCCGCCACCGTGGGCGCGCGCGCCACCTTCGCCCAGCCGGGGTAGAGCGCGGCGGTCTCGTCGTCCAGCTGGCTGAGGAGGAGGACGTGGCCGTCGCCGTAGACCTCGGTGAACAGCTCGGCGTACTTGGCGCCGTCGTCGTCCGCGTACTGCAGGTCCGGGCGGGAGGGGTCCAGGCTGCGGTTGTTGGTGACCACCAGCGCGTAGCCGTCCGCGGAGAGCGCGGAGGCGAGCACGAGGGACAGGACTGAGGTCATGGCGTGGACCTTTCGGCCGAGCGCGTCATCCGGGCGTGGATGACCTGGATCTCCGCGTCAGGGTACTGCCGCCGCAGCGCGTCCAGCGAGCCTCCCGCGAGCAGCTGTTCCACTCGCTGCACCCGCAGCTCCTCCGGGGCGAACACCGCCACCACCTGGAACGCGCCCGCCGCCGGGTGGTCCGGGGTGACGCCTTCGCTCAGCGACACCACCTCCGGCGCCGCCCCCAGCACCGGCGAGGTGGGGTCCGTCCCCGGCGCCAGGTAGGCCGGGTAGAACCAGTGCACCGTCCCTTCCGAGTCCACCGCGAAGAGGAGGAAGCGCGACTCCTGGTGGCTGCGGTTGTAGAGCAGGAAGGAGAGGCCGTCCCCCGGCGAGAGCGAGTCCCCCTCATGCAGCGGGCGCTTCGCCTGGGCGCGCGAGCCGGGGTGGACGAAGGCCTCGAAGCCCAGGTGGCGCCCGGGCCCGGTGGGGTTGGCGATGCCGCGCGGCGTGGGCTCCGGGGGCGCGCGGGTGACCCAGACGGCGGCGATCAGCGCGGCGGCCAGTGCCGCGGCGGGCGCGGCGAAACGGATTGGCCGGCGCGCGGAAGGTCGGTGGAGCTTGGCCGCCACGGACTGCACGAAGGCCTCGTCCGCGGGCAGCTCCAGGCGCGAGAGCGCGGAGGTGAGCTTCTGGAGATGTGCCTCCTGGGCACGGCAGGACGCGCAGCCGGCGGCGTGCTCGCGGACCGCGTCGGCCTGGTTCTTCGTGAGCTCGCCGTCCAGCAGCGCGGCCAGGGTCTCCGGGGTGGGGCAGGCGGTCATTCCAGCACCTCCGCCGGCAGCAGCTCCGCCAGCGACTTCAACCCGTAGAACACGCGCGAGCGCGCCGCGGACGGCGTCCGGCCGATCACCTGGGCGATCTCCTCGTAGGGCATCCCCTCCACGAAGCGGAGCGCCAGGGGGACGCGGAACTTGTCGGGCAGGCGGTGGAGCGCGGCCGCCACCATGGCGAAGGTCTGCGCCTCGGACAGCGCCTCCACCCCCTCGGGCGGGCGCTGGAGCTGCTCTTCAGGGACCTCGTCCAGACCCAGCCAGGCGCGCACCGCCCGCTTGCGCGCCGCGGACTGGCAGTGGTGGCGGGCGATGGTGAACAGGTACTCCTTCATCCGGCCCCCGGCCCGGTAGTCGCGCCGCTTCTCCCACACCTTCAGGAAGACCTCCTGGGCGATGTCCGCGGCCAGCACCTCGTCGCGGAGGAGCAGGCGGCAGAAGGCGCGGATGCGGCGCTCGTAGCGGCGGACCAGGGTGACGTAGGCGGCCTGGTCCCCCTGCGCCGCCAGGGCCATCAGGGCGTCGTCGGAGGGCCCGGGGACCGGAGCGGGAGGAGCGGTGGGGTCCGTCACCAGGCGGAGGTGTGAGTGTTCACCCATCGGAGG
>DASRBA010000084.1:0-8628 GCA_035637895.1 Myxococcaceae bacterium | reverse complement strand
CTCCGCCGCGTCCGGCCCGCGGAACACGCGCCGCGGCCCGTCGAACGCCTGGATGAGCTTCCCCGCCAGGTCCACCGGGTCGCCCGCGCGAAACACGATGGTCCCCTCCGGCCGAGCCGACGCGTCGCTCGCCACGCACGGCGTCCCCAGCGCCAGCGCCTCGCGCACCGTGAGCGCGTCGCCGTCCGCCAGGGTGGGCCGCACGAAGGCCGAGGCGTGCTCCACCACCGCCATGGCCTCCAGGTGCCCGAGCTCCCCCAGGTCCTCGACCATGTCCTCCACGCCCGCGCGCCGCGCGTCGTCCCTCGCCAGCCCGGACGCGGTGTCCACCCCGAACATCGCCAGCCCCAGGTGGGGCAACCGCGTGCGCAGCTTCGCCAGCGCCTCGAAGAGCACCTGTCGCCCGTACACCCGCGACGGGTGGTGCGCGTACGCCAGCACCGGCGACCGGTGCTGGAACATCCGCCGGAGCGCGGGCGGCGGCTCTCCACCCACCACCTGCGAGGCGCAGAACGCCGGGTGGACCGCCACCCGGTACGACGGGACGTCCAGCGAGATCACCGCCTCCCGCACCGCCTCCGACACCGCAACGATCCGCGAATACCCCCGCAGCGCCGCGTGCGCGAGCACCCGGTGGGCGTACGCCGCCTCCAGGAACGACGGCATCAACCCCGAGTGCAGCGTGATCACCCGCCCGGGCGACGGCCGCAGCGCCACGCCGGCCGCCGCCGCCACCAGGAACGACTTCGGGTTGTTCCCGCTGGTGTGCAGGTGGATGAGCCACCCATCCGCGGAGAACCGCGCCAGCAGCGACGCCAGCTCCCCCGCCCCGCGCGCGGAGATGACGCCCGGCGCCTTCATCCGGGGCCCGTGCCCGATGTCCAGCACCCGCACCACCGCGCCGGCCGCGTTGAAGCACCGCCAGAGCTGCTCGACGTGGACCGCGATGCCCCCGTGCGGCGGCGGAAAGTCCCCTACCAGGAGCACCCTCATGACGGCGCTCCCCCCGCCTCCAGCCCCGGCGGCGGCCGCCCCATCTCGCGCGCCCAGGTGGCCACCGGGTCCGGGTCCCGGCGGATCTCCCGCGCCGGCACGCCCGCCACCACCGCTCCGCCGGGCACGTCCTTCACCACCACCGCGTTGGCGCCGATCACCGCGAAGTCGCCCACCCGCACCCGCCCCAGCACCTTCGCCCCCGCGCCGATCCGTACATAGTTCCCGATCACCGGCGCGCCCTCGATCCCGCTCCGCCCGCCGATGGTGACCTGCTGGGAGATCAGGCAGTGCCGCCCGATCTTCGACCCCTGGTGGATCACCACCCCGATCCCCCCGTAGCCGAAGATCGTCCCCTCCCCGATCTCCGCCTCCACGGGGACGTGGCTGGAGTGGAGGAAGTAGATGATCTTCCGCACCACCCTCGGCAGCACCGGCACGCCCAGCTCCTGCAGCCGACGCCCCGCCCGGTACCATGTCATCACCCCCACGCCCATTCACTCCTCCCACCGACGCGCACCAAGGTAGGGACGCGCGCTACGCCGCGCCACGCAGGCTCGCCAGGACGCTCAGCGGACGCACTCCCGCCAGCCGAAGCGCCGCCAGGTAGCCCACCCCGAACAAGACGCCGCCCACCGCCAGCGGGAGCGCCCGCCAGAGGAAGCCGGCCGGCAGCCCCGCGTACGCCGGCTGCGCGAGCGCTCGCACCACCGCCACGCCGCACGCCGCCGCCGCCGCGCACGCCGACGCCTTGCCCAGCGGCCGCCACGGGATGCACCGCCTCAGCGGCGCCCCCAGCGCCTTCGGCATCCTCGCCAGCAGCATCGCCTTCCCGAAGACCTCCGCCACGGCCCACGAACCAACCGCCCCCATCATCCCGAAGCGCCGCACCCCGACCCAGACCAGCGGCACGGTGACCGCCGCCTTCGCCGCGTACGCGATGAACAGCCACCGCGTCTGGTTCCGGGCCCTGAGGACGCCGTCCATAGGCATGATCGCCAGCGCCACGCCCACCACGCTCACCCGGAACAGCGGCGCGGCGGACGCGAAGCGCGCCCCGAACAGCGCCTCGATCAGATCGGGCGCGGCGGCGAACAGGAACGCGGCCAGCGGGAAGAATGCCAGCGCCAGCTTGGCGGTCGCCTCCCGGAATGCAGCGACGCCTTCCTGGGCGCGCCCCTCCTTGTCCAGCTCTCCCAGCCGGACCATCAGCACCTCGGAGGTGGGCGTGTACAGCAGGTCCACCACCGGGATCTGGAAGCACCCCACGGCGTAGATCGCGAACAGCTCCGGCGTTACGGACGACGACACCACGTACTGGTGCGCGTATTGCTGAGGGACGGCCACCAGCATCGCCGCGCCGAACGGCAGCGCGTAGATGAGCTGGGACACGAACAGCCGCCGGTCGAACGCCGGCCCCTCCCCCGACCGCAGCATCACGCCCCAGGCGCACAGGTAGCGCAGCGCCGCGAACCCGGCCGCCGCCACCATCAGCCCCTTCAGGCCGAACCCCAGCAGCACCGGCACCACCATCGCCGCCGCGCGCAGCGTGTCCGACACCAGGTAGACGACCGCCGAGTGCCGCGTCTTCCCCTGCGTGGTGAGCGAGATCTCCAGCGAGAACGACGCCATGAAGCAGACGACGTAGACGGCCTGCTCCCACCGGTACGACGCCAGGTCCGGGTTGGAGAAGGACCGGCCGATCACCCCCTCGAGCGCGAACAGCCCGAGCGCGGCCAGCACGCCGGTGACCGTCATGAAGGCGATGGTCTGGATGAAGTACGGCCGCTTCTGGTCCGCCCGGGGGACGAAGAAGTACAGCGACTGCGCCATCCCCAGCGGCAGCACGTACGAGAGCGTCTGCGAGATCAGGAACAGCTGCTTGTAGGTGCCGTACTCGCGCAACGCCATGGATCGCGCCAGCACCAGCGGGATGGAGATGGTGAGCAGCGCGGTGCCCAGGCGCGCCAGCACCAGCGGCCCGGCGCGGCCCAGGAACGACCCGGGCCCCTGGGGGCGACTCATCGAGCGGCGTCCTCCGGACGGGGAGCGGCGTGTGGCCGGCGCCCCGGCACCGGGTGGCTCACGCCCAGCACGCCGAACACGTCGTCCAGGTGACAGGCGGTGAGCGGCGCCGAGTACGTCCCGCCCAGCCCCAGGCTGAAGTTCTCGTGCAGCACCTTGCGCTTGAGCGCGAACGGGTCGCCGCCGATGGCGTTGGCGTAGTCCTCGGTGGTGACGGCAGAGCGGAACCCGCAGCGCGCCAGCACCTGCACCACCACGTCCGAGTACCACCCGTTGCAGTAGGCGAAGTCGCGGACGGGCGACCCCAGCTCGCGCTCGATCCACTCCCGGGAGCCGCGCACCTCCCGCTCCACCACCTCCAGCGGCTCGGTGGTGAGGACGCAGTGGCCCAGGGTGTGCGCGCCGAAGGAGACGCCGGCGCGGTGCATCTCCCGCACCTCGTCCCAGGACATCACGTCGCCCGATTCCGGCAGCAGCGGACCGGAGACCACCTCCTCCAGCTGGCCGATCAGGGCGATCACCTCGTCCGTCCGGACCTCGCCCAGGTATTCGTCCAGCGCCGCCGAGAGCGTGGTCTTCCCGGCGGCCACCGGCTCCAGCAGCGGCACCAGCGTCCGCCTCCGCAGGGCCATTCCCGCCAGGTGGAACAGCCGGTCGTGGTTGAACCGCCGATCCGTCCCGATGAACGCCGCCGGCAGGTACACCGTCGCCGGCACGCCCAGCTCCTTCAGGATGGGGAACGCGTGGCGGTACACGTCGCGGTACCCGTCGTCGAAGGTGATCACGCACAGGTCGCGCGGGGCGGCGCGGCGCCCGGCCATCACCTCCAGCGCGGTCTCCAGCGACGCCAGTTCGTACCCGGAGCGCCTCGTTTCCTCCAGGTGCCTCCGGAACGTCTCGCGGGAGATGAGCAGCCCGGGGATGCACCGCTTCCGCTCGCCCTCGAAGTCCTCCACCACCCGGTGGTAGCTGAGGATCAGCACCCGCCGCCCACCCGCGCGGAGCCGCCGGTAGCGCGCCATCGCCTGGCGCAGACCGGAATAGTGGACCGCCGCCGCGGCCGTATCCTTCGCGACCCGCCGCACCAGCGGATGAGCCAGGACGTTCATCTCCCTCCCCCTCGGGACCTTCGAGCCAAGATGGTGTGCACGCATGCGAGGGCGGCAACCCGTTTCGTCGTGGCGCCGACACCTGGAACGGGATAGGCAACCGAGCGATTGAGCACGGCCCCGGCCATCGACGCGGTGGACCTCTCCCGCCGCTACGGCATGCGCTGGGCGCTGGCGCGGATCAGCCTCCGCCTGGATCAGGGCCAGTCGCTGCTGCTCACCGGACACAACGGCAGCGGGAAGACCACCCTCCTGCGGGTACTGGCGGGCGCGGTGCCGGCCTCCACCGGGCGCGCGTCCATCTTCGGGCTGGACCTGGCGAAGCAGCGGTTCGAGGTCCGACAGCGCGTGGGCCTGCTGACCCACGCCAACGCCCTGTACGAGGACCTGTCCGCGCAGGAGAACCTCCTCGTCCCCGCGCGCCTCTTGGGCGTCCCGCAGCCCTCGGCGCGCGTGGCGGCGCTGCTGGCGAAGGTGGGGCTGGAGGGCCGCGCGAAGGACTCCGTCCGGCAGTTCTCGGCGGGGATGCGCAAGCGCCTGTCGATCGCGCGGCTGCTGCTGAAGAATCCGGCGCTGGCCCTGTTCGACGAGCCGTTCGGCGAGTTGGACCCCGGCGGCATCGAGCAGATGGAGTCCGTCATCCGCGAGCTCCAGCAGGCCGGGACGACGGTGGTGCTGGCCACCCACCTCATCGAGCAGGGCCAGTCGCTCTGCTCGCGGCGGCTGCACCTCTCCGGCGGCAGGGCGGCCCAGGCATGAGCCCCTCGCACGCCCGCCCGGGGTTCTGGCTCAGCGCCCTGCTCGTCCTGCAGAAGGACCTGCTCATCGAGTGGCGCTCGCGGGCGCGGCTGAACGCGCTGGTCTTCTTCGCCCTCTCCACCCTGCTCCTGTTCTCCTTCGCCCTGGGCGCGGACACGCGCATCCTGGGCCGGAGCGCGGGCGGCTACCTCTGGCTGGCGATCATGTTCGCCAGCGTGCTGGCCCTCGGCGAATCCTTCCGGGTGGAGAACGAGAACGGCGCGCTGGACGGCTTGCGCCTCCTCCCGGTGGACCCGCGGGCCATCTTCGTGGGCAAGGCGACCGGCAACGCGGCGCTGCTGATGGTGGTGGCGGTGGTCCTCGTCCCGGTCACCCTGGCCGTCTACGACGTGCGCCCCCTGGAGGGCCTGCCGAGGCTGGGGGGGGTGCTGGCGCTCGGTTGCCTGGGGATCAGCGCGCCGGGCACCATGTACGCTGCCATCACCTCCCGCTCCCGCGCCAAGGACGTCCTGCTGCCCCTCCTCTTGTTCCCCATCCTCATCCCGGCTCTGATCGCCTGCAGCAAGGCCGCGACGCTGGTGCTGCACGGGGACGCCATGCAGGAGCTGCGCTCCTGGACTGGACTTCTGCTGGGCTTCAACGCGGCTTACTGGTCGCTGGGTATCCTGCTGTTCCCCAGCATCATCGAGGACTAGAGGCGAGACCGACGATGGGGACGGAAACTGGAAACGCACGGAAGTTCTTCGAGGAGCTTTTCCAGGGGCGCGAGAACCTCGAGAAGGTCCTGAAGCTGCTCCGGCAGCTGCTGAAGGCACTTCGGATCGCGCTCCCGGTCATCGGCTTCCCCATGCTGGCCTTCGGCGGCTGGCTGGCGCTGGCGTGGGTGCCGGCGGAGCGCGACATGGGCGCCCCGTCGCGCATCATGTATGCCCACGTCCCTGCGGTGTGGATGATGTTCCTGTGCTGCGTGCTGAACTTCGGCGCCTCCATCTGGTACCTGGCCGGCAAGCCCTCCCTCAAGGTCGACGCGATGGCGGAGGCCGGCGCCGAGGTGTGCCTGGTCTTCGGCGTCATCGGCGTGCTGCTGGGCTCCATCTGGGCGCGGCCCACCTGGGGCGTGTACTGGAACTGGGACCCGAGGTTGACCAGCGTGACGGTGATGCTGGTCACCTACGCGGCGATGATGGCGGCGCGCCGCTTCGAAGAGGACCCGGACCGGCGGGCGCGGGTGTCCGCGGTGCTGGGCATCCTGGCGGCGGCCAGCGCGGTGCTGGTGTGGTTCTCGGTGAAGTGGTTCAACAGCCTCCACCAGGTGCAGTCCTCGCCGAAGACGACCTACCCGGAGCTGGTGGTGACGCTGCGCTGGAACTCGTTCGCCTTCCTCTTCATCGCCGCCTGGTTCGTCTGGGAGCGGTACGAGCTGGCGCTGAAGGCCCGCGCGGGGGAGGTGGCCCCGCCGGAGCCGCCGCCCGCGCCCGCCGAGGGAGGTGTGGCGTGAGCGTCCCGCTGCTCCTCGCTCAGGCGACGGCCGAGCACGTGCAGGAGATGTCGCAGGTCGGGGCCGGAAGAATCGTCGGCGGCTGGGAGTACGTCTGGGCCTGCTACCTGATCGCGTGGATCGGGATCGGGCTCTACACGGTCTCGATCCTGGTGCGCCGCCGTGGAAGGAAAGGGACCGCCGTATGACGACGCAGACCAAGAACCGGCTGATCGCCCTGGCCGCGCTGCTCGCGGCGGGCGGCGGGCTGACCTACGTCGCCCTGGGCGGACTGTCCGAGAACCTCGTCTACTACTACACGCCCGGTGAGCTGCGCGCGAAGGGCGAGGCGGCGGCCAAGGGCGTCGTCCGGCTGGGCGGCATCGTCAAGCCCGGCACCGTCGTCTGGGACGAGGCCCACACCCACCTCACCTTCGAGGTGGCGGACAGCCACAAGGCGGACGCGCCCAGCCTCAAGGTGAACGCCAACGAGATCCCGCCGCAGATGTTCCGCGACGGCATCGGCGTGTTGGTCGAGGGGACCTACGCGCCGCCGGACGCGTTCACCTCGCAGCGGCTGATCGTCAAGCACAGCAACGAGTACAAGCCGCCCAAGGAGGGCGAGAAGCCGAGCATGACCACGGCCCAGGGGTTGAACCAGCCGTGAGCTCTTCCATCGGCTACGGCTTCGTGCTCGGGGCGCTGGTGTGCGCGGCGTTCGGCGGCGTGGTGGGGCTGACCTCGGGGGCGCTGAAGCGCGACGCCGGCTTCGTCTGGGTGCGCCGGGCGGCCTACGCCTTCTTCGCCTGCATGCTGCTGGCGAACCTCACCATGGTGCAGGCGCTGGTCCGCCACGACTTCTCGGTCTGGTACGTGTCGCACGTGGGGAGCCGGTCCACGCCGCTGGTCTTCACCGTGGTCTCGCTGTGGTCCGCGCTGGAGGGCTCCATCCTCTTCTGGGGGGTGATCCTCGGCACGTACGTGATGGCCTTCACGGCGACGCACCGGAAGGACCAGCCGCAGGCCATGTCGCTGGCCATCGGCACCATGCTGGTGGTGGCGACCTTCTTCGCCTTCCTCATCGCCGGGCCGGCCAACCCGTTCGGGCACGTCTCGCCGGTGCCGCCCGACGGGCCGGGGCCGAACCCGCTTTTGCAGAACCACGTGCTGATGATCATCCACCCGCCGATGCTGTACTGCGGCTACGTGGGGATGACCGTCCCCTTCGGGGTGGCGGTGGCGGCGCTGTTGCGCGGGGAGATCAACGAGGCCTGGATGGCCCCGCTGCGCAAGTGGACGCTGATCGCCTGGGGGTTCCTCTCCGTCGGCATCACGCTGGGCTCGTGGTGGGCGTACGCGGTGCTGGGCTGGGGCGGCTACTGGGCGTGGGACCCGGTGGAGAACGCCTCCTTCCTCCCCTGGCTCACCGCCACCGCGTTCATCCACTCCACCATGGTGCAGGAGCGCAAGCGGATGCTCCGCGCCTGGACGATGACGCTGGCGCTGGCGACCTTCCTGCTCACGCTGCTGGGCACCTTCATGACCCGGTCCGGCGTGTTCAACTCGGTCCACTCCTTCACCCAGTCCGACATCGGGCCCACCTTCCTGGTGTTCATCGGGCTCACGCTCTTCGCCTCGCTGGCGCTGCTGGCGGTCCGCGGGCCGGCGCTGGCGGCGGAGGAGGGCCTGCAGTCGCCGGTCTCCCGCGAGGCCAGCATCCTGGTGAACAACCTCCTCTTCGTGGCGATCACCTTCACCGTGCTGCTGGGCACGCTGTGGCCCATCGTGAGCGACGCGCTCCGCGGCGTGCGGGTGAGCGTGGGCGAGCCGTACTTCAACTCCATGGCCGTCCCCGGCGGCCTGGCGGTGCTCTTCCTGATGGGCGTGGGCCCGGCGCTCCCGTGGGGCGCGAGCCAACCGAGGGACGCCGTCCGGCAGGTCGGCGTCCCCGCGGGGATCGGCGCGCTGGTGATGGCCCTCTGCGCGGCCTTCGGGCTCCGCGGCACCGCGCCGCTGTTGACCTTCGGCCTGGCGGGCTTCGCGCTGTCGGTGACGCTGCGCGAGCTGTTCCTCCCGGCGCGGGTCCGGATGGCGGAGAAGAAGGAGTCCGCGCTGGTGGCCCTGGTGCGGAGCGCGCAGCGGTCGCGGCGCCGCTTCGGCGGGTACATCGTCCACGTCGGGGTGATCGCCGTCTTCGTGGGCGTGGCGGCCTCCTCGGCGTACAAGCAGCACCTCACCGGGACGCTGCGCGTGGGGGAGGACAAG
>DASRBA010000083.1:0-36138 GCA_035637895.1 Myxococcaceae bacterium | reverse complement strand
TTCTTCCGGCCGGTGCAGCTGGCCGCGGCCACGTACACGTTGCTCCAGTCCGCGCTGGCGGGCGCCGAGCGCATCTACGACATCCTGGACGAGGCGCCGGAGCCGGCGGACGTCCCGGGCGCGAAGGAGCTCCAGCGGGCGGAGGGGGGGATTGAATTCCGGGACGTCTCCTTCTCGTACGACCCGCTGCGGCCGGTGCTGCACGGGGTGAGCTTCACCGTGCCGGCGGGGCAGACGGTGGCGCTGGTGGGGAAGACGGGGGCGGGGAAGACCACCGTGGCCGCGCTGGTGCCCCGGCTGTACGACGTCACGTCCGGGGCGGTGCTGCTGGACGGGGTGGACGTGAGGCAGCTGGCGCGGGCCTCGCTCCGCAAGCAGATGGCCATGGTGCTCCAGGAGCCGTTCCTGTTCTCCGGCACCATCCACGACAACATCGCGTACGGGAAGCCGGGCGCCACCCGCGAGGAGGTGGAGGCGGCGGCGAAGGCGGTCCACGCGCACGAGGTCATCGCGGCGCTCACCAAGGGCTACGACACCGCCATCGGCGAGAGCGGCGCCACCTTGAGCCAGGGGCAGAAGCAGCTGCTGGCGTTCGCGCGCGCCGTCATCGCCGACCCGCGGGTGCTGATCCTCGACGAGGCCACCGCCAACATCGACACCCGCACGGAGGCGCTGATCCAGATGGCGCTGGGGAAGCTGTTGGCGGGGCGGACCAGCATCGTCATCGCCCACCGGCTCTCCACCATCCGCACCGCCGACCAGATCCTGGTGATCGACCTGGGGAAGGTGATGGAGCAGGGGACCCACGACCAGCTGATGGCCAAGGGCGGGCTGTACGCGGAGCTCTACGCCCGCCAGTTCGTAGAGCCCGCCGAGGCGCGAGAGGCCGTCACCACCGCGAAGCCCGCGCCCGCGGTGGCGTAGGTCACCGCGCCACCATCCGGCTCCACATGGTCATCATGTTGCGGATGACCGCGCCGGGCGGCGGGGGCGAGGCGGGGGGCAGGTCCAGCTGTACGCCGTACTGGGCGAGCCGGGTGTACGGGTTGGAGGCGTCCGCGGTCTTCAGCGGCACCGCCGGGTCCGCGGGCCGGAAGCCGAACGCCAGCGCCCGCTCCTGCATCCGCCGGCCGCGGAGGAACGCCACCAGCTTGCGCGCCGCCGCCCGCTGCGGCTCCGTCACCCAGTCCCCCTGGAGGATGGTGATCGGGTGGTCGCTCCAGAGGGTGATCGCCGGGTAGTAGACGCGCAGGTTCCCCCAGCGCCCCTGCGCGTTCTCCAGCTGGCTGATCGCCAGGTTCTCGTACACCACCGCGATGTCGTATTTCGACGGCCCGAACCGGATCATGTCCGTCATGAAGGTGCCGGTGGAGGCCTCGAAGGTGGTGACGCCCTTCTCCAGCTCCTGCACCCACTTCTGGTAGTCCGGCTTGAGCAGGTCGCCCACCTCCAGGCCGGAGCGCTTGCCGGTGAACTCCAGGCTCATCAGGTACAGCGCCTGCAAGCCGGAGTTGGACTTGGTCGGGTCCGTGTGGCCCAGCTTCACGAAGCCCCACTCCTCCTTCCCACCCACCGCCGGCCACCCCCGAGGGGACGACACCGCGTCGTGGATGGTCTTGAAGGTGAGCTTCCCGCCGGTGCTCTTCGTCAGCGCCTGGGCGCGGTCCTCCCACGCCACGAAGACCAGCGGGGTGATGACCAGCGGGTTGGGGCCGTCGTCGCCCTGGCCCACCACGTCCGACTGGTACTTGGTCTTCCAGTCCGCCTGGAAGAGGTTCATCACCAGCGAGTCCGCCGGGCTGAACACCACCGGCTTCTCCTGCCCGTTGAGGATGGCGTCCGCCGCGTTCAGCGACCCCATCCCCTTCGCCTTCACCGCGATCGAAGGCTCCTCCTTCGCGAACGCCTCCAGCGCCGCGTCGATCCACTCCTTCTTCTCCGTGGAGTAGAGGAAGGTCACCTCGGTGCGGTCGCCCGGCTTACCGGCGTTCGCCGGGACCCCCGTCGAGGAGTCCGAGGGGCCCCGGCCCTGGCGCGCGAAGTAGAGCACCGCGCCCGTCGCCACCAGGAACCCCACCACGATCAACGCCTTGTTCATGACGCGGCCGCCCCCAGGGGGAGCTCAGCCATCACCTCTTCGAAGGCCCGGATCTCCCCGTTCATCCGGTCCAGCTCCTTGTTGAGATCGACCGACATCGCGTCCAGCGACTGCGCGTCCAGCGCCTGCATCTTGATCACCTTCGCCGGCAGCCCTTCGATGGTGGCGGCGATGCGCGAGAGGTTGGCCAGCGCGCGCTCGCCGGCGCGCTCGATGTCCTCCAGCGTCCGCAGCTGGTCCTCGCGCGCCGCCTTCGCCTGCTGGAGCTGCGCCTTCGCCTCCGGGTCGCGCGCGGCGGCGATCTGCCGCTCCAGCGCGGAGACGGCGTCGCGGACCTTCCCCGCGTCGGCGGTGGCCAGGTAGCGGCGCATGTCCTCGCAGTGCCGGGCCAGCGTCCCCGCCCGCTGCTCCAGCTCCCGCAGCGAGACCAGCGACATCCCGATGTAGCGCTGCACGGACTCGGTGGCCTGCTCCAGCGCGCCGTCCAGGTGCGCCCGCGCCGCCTGCATCGACTCGATGGCCTGGCGGACCTCGGGCGTCTGGAACTGGGCGGCGGCCGGCAGGCTGGGCGGCGGCGGCTTCTTCGCCAGCACCTTCTTCCAGTACTTCGGGCTGGCCACGTCCCACGCCACCAGCGCGGCGTAGGTCAGCCCCCCCAGCGCGGCCACCGCCCAGGAGGAGAGGGCGGCCGCGCCCACCGCCGCGGTCCCCGCCACCACCAGGTTGACGGTCTCCGTGCCGGCGCTCTTGAGCACCTTGCCCAGCCCGGCCCGCCTCGCGCGTTCGCCCGCCATCGAAGTCCGCGTCCTCGTCAGAAGAACGCCGCCACGTCCTGGTAGACCTGCACGATGTTCTCCGCGGTGCCGCGGGTGGTGGCGCCGCGGGCGGCCTCGGAGATCTGCTCCAGCACCCGCGCGTCCGCGTCCGGCCCGTAGGCGATGGTGAAGATGCGCACCTCGCCGCCGTGCTCCGAGGACAGCCCCGCCTTGAGGGAGGACAGGGGCGTCTTGCTGTCCTCGTCCTTCCCGTCGGTCATCACCACCACCGCGTGGATGCGGCCCGGCGTCGCCGCGGCGCGCTCCGCCGCCAGCTGGTTCGCCGCCGCCACCGCGTCGTAGAGGGCGGTGCCGCCGCCGGCCACGGTGAAGTCGATCCGCTTGAGCAGGTCCTCCCGCCCCTCCTGCATCTTCACCGGGCCCACCACCGGGTAGACCTTGCTGTCGAAGAAGAGGAGCGCCGCCTCGTCCCTGCCGTTGAGCTGCTGCAGGAAGGTGCGCGCGCCGGCCCGCGCCTCCTCCAGCGGCTTGCCCTGCATGGAGCCGGACTTGTCGAAGACGAAGATCAGGTCCGCGCCCTTCTTCGACTCCGCCCACACCTCCAGCAGCTTCTTCAGCGCCGGCGCGGCGGGGACCTCCAGCAGCGTCTGGGGCTGGAGCGGGTCCACGCCGTGGGCGGCATCCACCGGCGCGGCGATCTTGATCGACGGGTCCGCGGGCCGGAAGCCCAGCGCCAGCGCCCGCTCCTGCGCGGGCTTCGACTTGAGGAAGGCGAGCAGCTTCCCCGCCGCGTCCTTCTCCTCGGCGCCCACCCACTCCGCGTCCAGCACGCACCACGGGTGGTCCGACCAGAAGGTCCCCTCCTGCGGGTAGATGGCCACCAGCGGGAAGGGCGCGGCGGCGGCCTGGGACGCGTAGGACTCGATGACCAGGTTCTCGTAGAGGACGGCGGCGGAGATGTACCCGGGCCCCCGCGCGACCATCTTCTCCGCGAAGAACCCGGTCGACTTCCCGTAGTGGACCAGGGTGGACTCCACCTGCGCGACGAAGGCGCGGGTGTCCTTCTTGTCCAGGTCCGCCGCGTCCAGCCCGCGCGTCTTCCTCGCCCCCGCGTACGCCTCGGCCAGCACGGCCAGGAGCCCCGAGTTGGAGAACTCCGGGTGGGTGTGGCCCAGCTTGAAGCCGCCCCACTCCGGGTGGCCGAAGGCGCCCCAGCCCTTGGGGTTGGCGTTCACCTTGAGCAGGTCGCGCCAGCCGATGGGCTTCTTCGGCCACCCCAGCGCCTCCGCCATCGGCCGCCACATGGCGATGACGATGGGGGAGAGGACCACCGGCTCGCCCGCGGCGGCGATGGGCTTGGTGTGCCCGGCAGTGGAGAGCCAGTCCTGGTTGAGCAGCGAGACGTACGCCGCGGACGCCGGGCTGAACACGTGGGCCTTGAAGGTGCCGGTGAGGATGGCGGTGGCCGCCTCGCCGGATCCCATGGCCTTGGTCTCCACGCGGATGGGCCGGCCGGAGGTCGTCTTTGGCGCGGTGGCGGCGAAGGCCTTCACCTGCTCCTCCAGCCAGCTCTTCTTCTCGCTGCCGTAGGCGACGCGGAGGATGAGCGGCTGCGCCCCGGCGGTCCGGGGTCTCTCAGGCTCCGTCGCGGAAGAGGACGAGCGGTCCTCGCACGCGGCCAGCGCCAGCGCGGCGGCGAACAGCGGAACGGCGGCGGCGAAGCGGGTCATGCCCCCTCCTCGCCGTGCAGTATGGCGTGAAACCGCCGCTAGGCGCTGCTTCCTGGAGGCCCCAGCTCGAAGGCGTCCCGGATGCCCGCTTCGAGGCGGGCGACGGTCGCGTCGTCCAGGTCCGCGAACTGGGAGGCGCGCTTGGCCTTCGAGAGCTGGCCGCCTCCGTGGAGGACCAGGCGCACCAGGAGGTTCAGGCGGCGATCCGGCAGGTCGATCAGCTCCGCGAGCTGCTCGCGCGCCAGCCGGTACTTCCGGATGAACTCCAGCTCCTCCTTCAGCTCGCTCCGGACGGTCTGCTCGATCCAGCGCCAGAGGTCCTCCGCCAGGCGCGTGTAGTCGAGGTACCGGTACAGGTGAGCGGTCTCCCCCTGCACGGTGAGGGAGCCGTCCTGGGACTCCTCGTGGTCGATCAGCTCCATCAGCGGCCGGGAGATCGACTCCAGGGCGGCGTCGTATTCGCTCCGCCGCTGGTCGATCACGGCGGAGACGGGGAAGAGCATGCCCGGAGGGGTGAACCCCATGCGCGACAGCACGTGGTGGATCAACGCCCGGTGGAGCCGGCCGTTCCCGTCCATGAATGGATGGATGAGCACGAACCCGAACGAGACCACCGCGGCCTGCACCACCGGGTCCACCCGGGACTCGGCCATCCGGCGCGCGCACTGGAGCCACGCCTCCACCAGCGGCCGGACGTCCTGGGGGCGGGGAGGGATGAAGTGGATCCGCTGCCGCGCGAGGTCCACCTGCTCCCCGACGTAGTTCTGTTCGGCGCGGAGGTCCGGCTCCGCGGCCCTCGGCTCCACGATGGCGTTCTGGAGCCGGACGAGGTCCGGCAGGCCCAGCACGGCCAGGCGCTCCACGCCCTGGACGGCCGCGATGAACCGGTCCGTGCGGGTGGGGTTGGGCACCTCGCCCTCGATGGCGAACGAGGAGCGCGTCTCCTTGGTGTAGAGGTACGAGATCGCCCGCCGGATCACGTCCTGGTCGTACGCGCCGATGAGATGGGCCGCCTCCTGGTCCAGGCCCACCGCCGCGTACGAGGCGAGGACCGGGGTCCGCCGCACCGTCGGACAGAAGGCGGGCGGGCCCAGCAGGTTGTCGAGCACGCGGTGGCGGCGGCTGCGGACGGGGCTCGCCACGAAGTACTCGTCCGGCTCCAGCGCCGGGACGTAGTTCCCCTGCTCGGCGTCAGGCAACTCCAGCCGGCGCCCGGTGAGGAGCTCGTAGAGGAACCACGCCCTCCGCGCGTAGGCGCTCGTCGGCGAGTCGGCAACCCAGGTCTCGATGGCCATCGCGGAGGCCGATCCCATCGCCGGGTCTTCGAACGCGGCGTCGAGGACGCCCAGGTCCACCCCCTCCTGCTTGAGCGCGAATTCGAGGTGGTCCCGGAGATCCGGCCCGGGCCGGTAGGCCGGCGGGTAGATGACCGTCAGCCGGCCCGCCTCCCGGCGCTCCACGCGGGCGCCGTGCGAGGCGACGTACGACAGGCGGGGCCGCGGACCAATCCGCAGCCCGAGGTCCTGGATCAGCCAGGAGTAGCCCACCGGCTGCGTGCCGGGTGGGGGAACGAACCACTCCAGGATTTCATTACGGGGCATCTGGAGGCTTCAGAATTGATTAGAATCCTCCAGAATTTATTAGAAACGGCCTGTCCGCTTCAAATTTGATTACGGACCGACTTCAGAATCAATTAGAATCCTCCCAAATTCATTAGAAATGGGCTGATTCCTTCAGAATTGATTAGGCCCTACCCCTCGACGAAGCTGCGCAGCCGCTTCGACCGGCTGGGGTGCCGGAGCTTCCGGAGCGCCTTGGCTTCGATCTGCCGGATGCGCTCGCGGGTGACCTCGAAGTCCTGGCCCACCTCTTCCAGGGTGTGGTCGCTCTTCTCGCCGATGCCGAAGCGCATCCGGAGGACCTTCTCCTCGCGCGGGGTGAGCGTGGCCAGGACCTTCCGGGTCTGCTCGGCCAGGTTCATGTTGATCACCGCGTCCGAGGGCGAGACCAGGCTCTTGTCCTCGATGAAGTCGCCCAGGTGGGAGTCCTCCTCCTCGCCGATGGGCGTCTCCAGGGAGATGGGCTCCTTGGCGATCTTGAGGACCTTCCGCACCTTGTCGAGCGGCAGCTCCATCTTCTCCGCGATCTCCTCCGGCGTCGGCTCCCGGCCGATCTCCTGGACCAGGTACCGCGAGGTGCGGATCAGCTTGTTGATCGTCTCGATCATGTGGACCGGGATGCGGATGGTCCGCGCCTGGTCCGCGATGGCGCGGGTGATCGCCTGCCGGATCCACCACGTCGCGTAGGTGGAGAACTTGTACCCGCGCTTGTACTCGAACTTGTCCACCGCCTTCATCAACCCGATGTTGCCCTCCTGGATCAGGTCCAGGAACTGCAGCCCGCGGTTGGTGTACTTCTTGGCGATGGAGACCACGAGCCTCAGGTTGGCCTCCACCAGCTCCGCCTTGGCCCGCTCCGCCCGGCGCTCGCCGATCCGGATCGCCTCGTAGTTGCGGCGCAGCGCCTCCACCGGGAGGTTGGCCTCCTCCTCCACGCGCTTGATCTTCCGCACCGCCGTCCGCACGTCGCGGTCCAGGGCCTCCAGCTGCTCCTGGGTGATGTTCAGCCGGCGCTGGGCCTTCTTGGCGTTGGCCGGGTTGTCCCGAGCCTCGCGCAGCAGCGGCCGCAGCTCCTTCATCGGCACGCCGTAGGAGCGCTCGAAGTCGCGCAGCTCCGTCTCCGCCTGGTCCACCCGTTCGATGAGGGAGCGGAGGTTGTAGACGATGCGGTCGATCTGCTTCTTGTTCAGCCGCATCTCCTCCAGCACTTCCATCATCTTCACCCGGAGGTCCTTCACCTCCTGGCGGATCTCCTTCTTGCGGACCTCGGAGACCTTCTTCTTGGAGACCAGCTCGTCCTCCAGGACCTCGCAGTCCTTGGCGTGCTTGCGGATGCGCTCGATCTGCTTGCAGATCTGCTCGATGCGGTTCAGCTCGCTCTGGTTGAGCTGCTGGACGGAGCCCTCGCCCTCGGCCGGCTCCTCCGCGGCCTCCTCGGCGCCCTCGGCCTGCGGCTCCTCGGGGGCGTCCTTCACCACCTCGCGGATGCGCAGCTTCCCCGCCTTGAGCTTGTTGCCGATGTCGAGGATCTCCGCCACCGCCAGCCGGCAGGCCAACAGCGCCCGGAGGACCTCCTTCTCGCCGTCCTCGATGCGCTTGGCGATCTCCACCTCGCCCTCGCGGGTGAGGAGGGACACGGAGCCCATCTTGCGCAGGTAGAGGCGGACCGGGTCGTTCGACTTGCCGCCCGGCTCCTCCTCTTCCTTCTCCTCTTCCTCTTCTTCCTGGTCCTTGGGCTGCTCCTCCACCGTGGGGCCCACGGTGGGCTTGGCCTCGGACGTCTGCGCCGCCTTCTGCGCGTCGACGATCTCGATGTCGTTGTCGCCGAACATCGACATCACGTCGTCGATCTGGTCGGACGAGACGATGTCCGCGGGCAGCGCGTCGTTCACCTCGTCATAGGTGAGGAAGCCCTTCTGGCGACCGGCCTCGAGGAGGTCCTTCACCTCCTTGCGCTCGGCGACCGCCTCCTCCTCGACCTCGTCCTCCACCGCGTCCGGATCCACCTCGACCGCGGCGGCCAGCTCTTCGGCCTGCTCCTCCGGGTCGACGTCGTCCGGCCCGGCCTCGGTGGCGGGCTTGCCGTTCTTCTTCAGCTTCTCCTTCGCGGCGGCCGCGGCCTCCTGGGCCCCGGTGGCGCCGTTTCCGGATGCGCCCTTGGCGGACTTGCCCGCTGCCTTGGCGGCGGGCTTCTTCTTGTCCTTGTCCTTGTCCTTCTCCTTCTTGGACGGGGACGCGGCAGCGGACTTGGCCTTGGAGGCATGCTTCGTGTTGGCGGACTTCTGGACTGGCATTCGACGACTTCTCCCTGAGGGATTCCGAGCGGTTGCCCGTAGGGGCCCGGGTTGATGCAAAGCGGCGGGTCTACCCCAAAGCGGCGAGGGTGACAAACCTTACTAAAAGGGCGCTGCAGCCGATTTTGTTCCCCGCGCCAATAACGGCCTATGGACCTGCCAGCACCTTCATCTTCTCCTCGACCAGGACCTTCCGTTCATCGAACAGCGGGCGGGTCTCCTCGTTCACGTCGTTCCCGAGCTGGGCGGTGAGCTTGGCGATCTCGGTCAGCCGGGCTTCAATCTTCCGCAGTTTCACCTTCCGGCAGATCTTCAGGAACCAGGCCTCCCGATCAGCCTCGGCCGCCGGCACCGAGCCCTTCGCCTGTTCCAGCACTTTACGCACCGGGTCAGACGCCCCCTGGAGCGCTTCTTCCACCTGCTCCCCGTCGCTGACCACCTCCACGAGCGCCCGCAGCCCCTTGTGGTGGAGGTCATGCAGGACCCTTCGCCCGGCGTCCCGGAGGCGCGAGTCCACCAACATCACGGCGGCATAGCTTGCTTCCAGCAAGTCCGGAGGGCGCTCGGCCGGCTGCTGGGGCGGGGCGGCGGAAGGCTTCGGCACCGGCTTGAGGGGCGCCTGCTTCCCCCGAAGCTGGGCCTCCAGCTCCGCCGCGGGGAGCTTGAAGTGGTTGGCCATGGCCCCGAAGAAGGCGGAGCGGACCAGGCCCACCGGGAGCGCGGCGCACACCGGCCGGAGCCGGTCCAGGGCCTGCATCTTGGCCTCGAAGGAGGAGGCGCCGCCGCCGGGGAGGAGGGTGAGGAAGAGGTGCTCGGTGAGCGGGCGCGCGGCCTCCAGCAGCCGGCGCACGCCGTCCTCGCCGGCCTTGCGCGCGAAGGTGTCCGGGTCCTCCCCGTCCGGGAGCACGGCCACGCGCGCCGCGGTGCCGTGGGCGAGGATGGGTCCACAGAGCCGCTCCACGGCCTTGCGCCCGGCCTCGTCGCCGTCCAGCAGCAGCACCAACTCCTTCGCCTCGTGGCGGCCGAGCGCGGTGAGGTGGCCGGGGGTGAGCGCGGTGGAGCAGAGCGCGACCGCGTGCTTGACCCCCGCCTGGTGCAGGCCGATGCAGTCGAAGTAGCCCTCCACCAGCACCGCCGACTTGCGCTTGCGCACCTCGTCCTTGGCGACGTCCAGGCCGTAGAGCGTGTCGCTCTTGTTGTAGAGGCGGGACTCGCGCGAGTTGAGGTACTTGGGCCCTTCGTCGGCGCCCAGGAGCCGCCCGCCGAAGGCGATGGCGCGGCCGTCCGGCGCGCGGATGGGAATGATGACGCGGCTGCGGAACATGTCGTAGCAGCCGTCGCCGCGCTGGCGCTGCTGGCACAGGCCCGCCTGCTTGGCCCACTCCAGCATCCCGGCCTTGGTCACCACCTGCGCCAGGTCGTCCCAGACCGGGAGCGCCCAGCCCAGGCCGAAGGCGTCCCACTGCGCTTCGGGGACGCCGCGGGAGAGGAGGTAGTCCCGCGCCTGCTTGCCCTGCGCGTCGCGCAGCCTCTGGCGGAAGTGGGTGGCGGCGAGCGCGGTCACCTCGCGCAGGTGCGCGCGCTCCTGGGCGGTGGGGTCTTGCCCGGCCTGGAGGTCGACGCCGCACTCCCTGGCGAGGTCCATCACAGCGTCCTGGAAGGACTTGCCGAAGTACTTCTGGACGAAGGTGATGGCGTCCCCGCTGACGTCGCAGCCGAAGCACTTGAAGCGGTTGCGCGACGGGTTGACGTTGAAGGAGGGGGACTTCTCGGAGTGGAAGGGGCACAGGCCGGTCCAGTTCTGGCCGACCTTCTTCAGGCTGACGTGGCGCTGGATCAGCGTGAGCAGATCCGTCCGCTCCAGCACCTCCTGCAGCTTGTGCTCGGGGATCTGCACGGCGCGGGCTTGAAGGTTACCGGCGGGACTGACGGCGACCTACGCGCCGAGCTTGGCCAGCTGGGTCTTCACTTCTTCCGAGATGGCCTTGCCTTCGGCCTTGCCCTGCACCTTGGGCATGACGGCCTTCATCACCGCGCCCATGTCCTTGGGGCCCTTGGCGTTCGCGGCGGAGATGGCGGCGGCGACCTCCTTGGCCAGCTCCTCCCTGGACAGCTGCTGGGGGAGGTAGGTCTGGAGGATGGCGATCTCCTTCTCCTCCTTCTCCGCCAGCTCCGGGCGGTTGCCCTGCTTGTACTGCTCCACGGAGTCGCGGCGCTGCTTGACGAGGGTGGCGATGACCTGCAGCACCCCCGCGTCGTCCAGCGCCTTGGCCCCCGGCTCGACCTCCTTGTACTTGACGGCGCTCTTGAGCATCCGCAGCACGGAGGTCTCCAGCTCCTTCTTGGAGCGCATGGCGTCCTTCAGCTCCGAGTCGATCCGCTCCTTCAGCGTCGCCATGGCCGTGCGCTCCTTGTCTTCCCAGAGGTGAGTGTCTAGAAGTTCTTCCGCAGCTTCTTGACCGCGCGCTTCTTCGCCGCGAGCGCCTTCTTCTTCTTCTTCACCGAAGGCTTCTCGTAGTGCTCGCGCTTGCGGATCTCGGAGAGGATCCCGGCCTTCTCGGTGGCCTTCTTGAAGCGCTTGAGCGCGCTCTCGATGGACTCTCCGTCCTTGACGCGGATCTGCGCCATTCTTGACGTCACCTCCTCACTGCGTGTGGGCGGCGCGGTATCCCTGAAAGGGGGGCAAAACGCAAGCTTCCGGGGGCGGTAGACTGGCCGGGCATGACGGTCAAGGCGGCGGGCGCGCTGGAGCCGGACGCCGGGGTGCTCCGGGAGCTTTTGGAGGGGCTGAGGAAGGCCGGGGTGTCCGCGCGGGCGCTGAGGGAGGAGGGCGCCGGGCCGGCGCGGCTGGGCCTGGTGGTGCTGGGTCCGGGCGTGCCGAGGAAGGCGGCGGAGGCGAGGCGGCTGCGGGAGCGGTATCCGCAGGCGCTGGTGCTCCAGGCGCAGCGCCGGCCGGAGAAGGCGGCGCACGCGGACGGGGCGTTGCCGTTGCCCATCTCCCCGGCGGACCTGAAGGTGCGGTTGCCGGAGCTGCTCCAGCTCCGCGCGCTCCGGCGGGCGCCGCAGCCGAGGCCGGGCGAGGGGATCCTCGATCCGCTGACGGCCTTCTACACGTTCCGGCACTTCAAGGAGGTGCTGTTCGTGGAGGTGAAGCGCGCGCGGCGCTACGGCTTCCCGGTGGCGCTGGCGCTGTGCGCGTTCGACCGGCTGGACGAGAAGGTCCGCGCCGAGCTCTTCGGGGGGCTGGCGCTGGCGGTGCGGCGGTCGCTCCGGGACACCGACTACCCGGTGCAGTACAGCCCGGACCGGGTGCTGGTGCTGATGCCGCACACGGACCTGTCGTCGGCGGTCGTGGTCAGCCAGCGGATCTGCGAACGGGTGGCGAAGGCCAGCCTCACCTTCGGCGAGCGCGTGCTGCGGCCCACCGTGTCGGTCGGCCTGTCCGCCGCGGCGGCGCGAGGAGGCGAGCTGTCGTTCGCGGACCTGGTGGTGCAGGCGCAGGGCGCGCTGGAGCAGGCGATGGCGTCGGGCGGGAACAAGGTGGAGATCCACGACACCGCGGACGACCTCGCCGCCGCGGAGGCGGCGCGGCCCCAGGAGTGACTCAGGCCGCGCTGCGCAGCGTGAGGTGCCCCACCTCGCACGGCGCGCGGAACCGGATCGGCACGGACGCGCCCAGGCCCCGGTTCACGTAGAGGACCGCGCCGTTCACCTCGAAGAAGCCGGCCAGGTACTTGATGCCGGCCCGCTTCGAGATGAAGGGCGTGAGGGGCCGGATGAACACCTGCCCGCCGTGCGTGTGGCCGGAGAGGATGAGCGCCGGCCGGTACGCGTGCAGGTGGTCCGCGCTCTTCGGGTCGTGGGAGAGCGTGACGGCGGTGGCCCCGGCGGGGACGCCGTCGAACGCCCGCTCCGGGTCGTCGTGGCCGGTGACCGAGTCGTCCACGCCCACCAGGTGGAACGCCGAGCTCCCCGCCCGCACCACGCGGTGCTCGTTCTGCAGGACCTCCACGCCCGCCCTCTCCAGCGCCGCCCGCACCGCCCTGGCGCCGCTCCAGTGGTCGTGGTTGCCCAGCACCGCGTACGCCGGCGCGGTCAGCCTCCGCAGCGCCGCCGTCAGCTCCGGGAGCGGCCGGGGAGACATGCAGACGTAGTCGCCGGTGAGCGCCACCAGGTCCGGCCGGAGCTGGTTCAGCATCTCCACGGCCCGGTGCAGCCGCCGCGGCTTCACCCCGGTGCGCACGTGCAAGTCGCTCAGGTGGCCGATGCGGACCCCGTCGAGCCCGGCGTGGATGCGCGCGGAGACCACCTCGTGGGAGGAGAGCAGGGAAGGAGGCTTGGACAAGCAGGCGACCTACGCCGGACCGCGGCGCGCGGTTCTCAACCCAGCGCGCCCCCGATCTTCTTCCCGTCCACCCGGTTCCTCCCCGCGCGCTTGGCCCGGTAGAGGTACCGGTCCGCGCAGGCGATCAGCTCCTCCGGCTGCGAGAAGTCCGAGTCCCACAGCGTGGCCACCCCCGCCGAGATGGTGCACCGCAGCACCGCCCCACCCGCGAACAGCTCCTGCCCCTCCACCGCCTTGCGCACGCGCTCGGCGCAGGCCAGCGCCTGGTCGTCGGTGGCCTCGCGCAGCATGAGCGCGAACTCCTCGCCGCCGTAGCGCGCCAGGAGGTCCTCGGTCCGGATGGTGTCCGACACCTTCTGGGCGATCCGCGCCAGCACCAGGTCCCCCGCCTGGTGGCCGTAGGTGTCGTTGATCTTCTTGAAGTGGTCCACGTCCAGCATCAGCAGCGACAGCGGCACCCGGTGGCGCAGGCAGTACGCGAACTCCTTGCGCATCGTGTCCATGAAGTACTTCTTGTTGTAGACGCGCGTCAGCCCGTCCCGCGTCGCCTGTTCGTAGATGCTCTTCTGGAACTGCTCCTCCAGCTCGTCGGTGAGCGAGAACTTGAGCACCGTGTTGGAGCCGATCTGGATCTTGTCCCCGTCCTTGAGCTCCGACACGCTCACCCGCGACCCGTTGAGGAACGTGCCGTTGGTCGACCCGAGGTCCACCAGCGCGTAGCCCGACGGGTCCTGCACCACCTTGGCGTGCTTGCGCGAGATGCCGTCGTCCTCGACCTGGAAGGTGGCCTCCGTGGACCGCCCCAGCGTGACCTCCGGCCGATCGATCTTGAACATCCGCCCCATCGCCGCGGCGGACTTGGCGCTGATGACCACCAGGTAGGCGCTCTGCCGCTCCCCCGCGGCCGCCAGCAGGTCCGCTATCGAGTGGACCGACGTCTTCTCCTCTTCGGACATCTGCGCCGATTGTAGGAGCCCGCTTCCGGGCCCAGCAAGGCGACGGCCGCTCGGAGGGCGGCCATGGGCCGGCGCGTCATGACGACCGGTTCGGGTTCGTCAGCTCGCCCGCGACCGACCGCTGGAGGTAGCGCGCCACCTGGTCCGGCGTCTTCTCGTACGCCAGCGCGTGCATCAGCTTCACCAGCGCCGCGGACCAGGTGAGGTCGTAGCCGGAGATGGCCCCCAGCTCCAGCGCCTGCGCCCCCGACTCGTAGATGGACAGGTCCACCCCGTTGCGGTGCGCCTGGCTCACCACCACCACCGGCACCCGCTGCTTGCGCGCCGCCTGGAAGAGCGGCCGCAGCGACCGGCCGAAGTCCGCGCTCCACGGGAAGTTCCCCGCGCCGTACGCCTCCAGCACCAGCCCGCGCGCCTTCGGCAGCAGCGCCAGCGCGACCTCCGGGTCCAGCCCGGGGAACACCTTGAGCACGAACACCCGCGGGTCCAGCCGCTCGCGCAGCCGCGACGGCCCCCGGCGCCGGAGCCCGGGGAGGAAGGTGGCGTTCACGCCCAGCACGCCCAGGGGCGGGCAGTTGGGGCTCTCGAACGCGTCGTACTCCATCACCTTCGCCTTCTGCGCCCGGTTGCCGCGGAAGAGCTTGGAGTCGAAGCAGATGGTGACCTCCCTGGGCCCGCGCAGCGCGGAGATGACCGCGTCGATCAGGTTCAGCCGCGCGTCGGTGCGGATCTCCACCAGCGGCCGCTGCGACCCGGTGAGCACCACCGGCTTGTCCAGCGTGGGCAGCATGAAGGAGAGCGCGGAGGCGGTGAGCGCCAGGGTGTCCGTCCCGTGCGTCACCACCGCCCCGTCGAACCGGGGGAGCCTGCGGTGGAGGTGGCCGGCCATCCGGCTCCACAGCTCCGGCTGCATCTCGCAGCTGTCGATGTTGGAGAAGAGGTCCAGCTCGAGGTCCGCCAGCTCGAACAGCTCGGGGACGCGGCGGCGCAAGGTGTTGAAGAAGGCGGAGGGGCGCAGCGCGGAGGGGCGCCCGCCCGCCATCCCGAGCGTGCCGCCGGTGTGCAGGAGAAGGACTTTCGGCATTCGGACCTTCCTTTACAACGTCGCGCGGACCGACCTAAAAACTCCGCCATCTTGCGAACCGCGCTCCTGCCCGTTCCGCTCGTCGCCGCGGCGTTCTTCCTCACCGCCGCCACCTGCAACAAGGGCGGGAATTCCGAGACACCGCCCTCCGCGCCGTCCACCCCCACCGCCTCCGCCCCCGCTCCGGCCGAATCCGCCCAGCCCGGCACCGGCGGCTCCGGGGACGACGCCGCCAAGCTCTCCCAGACGCTGGCCGTGCCGGGGATGGACTTCTCCAGCCTCTCCAGCGGCGCCCAGCGCGAGCTGGCGGCCGTCTTCACCGACGAGTTCTGCTACTGCGGCTGCCCGCACACCCTGGGCCAGTGCCTGAAGGAGCACAAGGGCTGCCGCCACGCCAAGCGGATGGCGAACATCGCCGCCCAGGACGCCCAGGCCGGCGCGCCCAGCGTGGAGATCATCCAGCAGCTGGGCAAGTACTACCAGTCGTTCCGGGAGGCGCGGCGCACCTTCAAGACGGACGACCGGATGTGCCACGGCGCCAAGGACGCCAAGGTCACCTTCGTCGAGTTCGCCGACTTCGAGTGCCCCCACTGCGGCTTCGTCCGCCCGGTGCTGGAGGAGCTGGTGAAGAAGCACGGCGACAAGGTCCGCGTGTGCTTCATGCCCTACCCGCTGGAGGGCCACCCCAACGCGATCCCCGCCGCCATCGCCTCGCTGGTGGCGCGCGACAAGGGCAAGTTCTGGGAGATGCACGACCAGCTCTTCGCCAACCAGCTGGCCCTGTCCACGCCGGCGATCAAGGACCTGGCGGCCGGCCTCGGCCTCAGCGCGGCCGAGGTGCAGAAGGCCATCGACTCCGGCAAGTACACCGCGGAGCTCAACGGCTACAAGGAGGCGGGGAAGAGCGCGGGCGTGGCCCAGACGCCGACCATCTTCCTCAACGGGCGCGCCTACGAGCTGGCGCGGACGGTGGACCAGTTCGACCACGCCGCGGACGACGAGCTGGAGTGGAGCTCCAACAACAACGCCTGGGCGAAAGACTGAGCCCGCCCGTGAACGCGCGCTTCCGGGTCGACTCCCGAGGTCAGCTCACCCCGGAGAACGCCGAGGCCCAGAAGTCCCTCTCGGCGATGGCGGGCAACTTCTACCTGTTGCCCACCTCGCCGGACCTGCTGGCCTTCGTGCGGTCGCCGTCCTCGGGCGGGCGGATCAACCCGCCGCGGGTGGTGCTCACCGGGGACGCCGCCGGCTTCCCCCTCTCCGACCTGATCGCCTTCCTCGCCCAGTCGCGCTGGACGGGGGTGATCCGGGTGCACGCCCCCACCGGCGAACGCAGCATCTCCATGAAGGACGGCGAGGTGCGCGCCGCCACCTCCGACGACCCGACGGACCGGCTGGGCGAGGTGATGATCCGGCTGGGCTTCGTGGAGCGGCACAAGCTGGAGGAGGTGCTCAAGGACACCCCGCCCTCCAAGGTAGGGCGAACGCTGGTGGAGCGCGGGCTGCTCAAGGCGCACGACCTGTTCAAGTGCCTCACCAACCAGCTGTCCGAGATCTTCCACGCCATGGTGCTCACCCACGAGGGCACCTTCATGCTGGTGGACCAGGAGATCGACGACCGGACGAGCGCCCACACGCTGCAGCTGTCCACCCAGAGCCTGCTGATGGACGCCATCCGGAAGATCGACGAGATGGCGCACTTCCGGAAGCGCATCCCCCACGGGCGGATGTACGTGGGGAAAAAGCGCGCCCCGGACGGGAAGCTGGAGGACGCGGAGGCGCGGGTGCTGGGGTCGCTCACCGGCGACAAGACGGTGTTCGAGCTGGGCCAGCAGCACAAGATGTCCGAGTTCGACGTCACCAAGGTGGTGTTCCGGCTGCTCGAGGGCGGCTACGCCATGGTGAGCGAGAAGCCGGTCACCGGCGGGTTGACCGCGGCGGTGGACGCGGCGGTGGCGCCGGCCGGGAAGGCGGAGGACCGGCTCCAGAAGGGCGACCCCAACCACGTGGCGCGGGTGTTCAACTTGATCTTCAAGGAGATCCGCGACGAGGTGGCGAAGCAGGGGATGGAGCGGGAGTTCGTCGCCGCCGCCAACGCCGCGCTCGCCGGGGAGGCGCTCAGCTCGTCACCGGTGCTCCAGGGGCAGTCGTTCGATCCGTTCGGGGTGCTGCCGGAGGCGGCGCTGCTGGACCAGTTCCATCGGACGCGCGATCAGCTGGGCGCGGAGCCGGTGGGGTCGCTGAGGAAGGCGCTGTCGGACGTGATGTTCTTCCTGCTGTTCCAGGCAGGGGAGCTCCTCGAGAGCCGGGCGGATGAGGATCTCGCCCGGCGGGTGAAGGAGCTGCTGGCGACGCTGGAGCAGTGACCGCCGCTCCAGCGCCGCCGGTTCGTCAAGCCGCTACGGGCACGTGCACGTGTTGGAGCCGCCGGTCGCCGAGTTCCGCGGCACGGGAACGCCCGTGCTGAGGTCCGTGGCGTTGTTGTTGGTGTCGGTGCAGCCGCTGTCCGGCCCCGGCGTCGCGTTCGCACGGAAGCCCGCGGTCGTGTTGCTGAGCGCGGCCATCTGAGTCCCTTCGGCGCACAGCGGCAGCGATGCGCCGTAGCCGATGAAGTCGACCACTGTGGCCACCGGGCACGTCGTGCCGGCCGGCATCGCGGTAGCCTGGGCCATCAGCGCGATCCGGCCAGTCGTGGCGCTCATGTTGATGGCGGCGCCTCCAGACGTGACGAGGTCGGGGGTCGGCAGAGTGGCGCCTCCTCCGGCCCCGGCCGCCAGCTGTACCAGCCAGTAGCCGCCGGGGGCGATGATCGGGTTGGGGTTGGTCACCGAGCTCAGCGGCGCGACCAGCCAGGCGTTGTTGGTGGTGGCTGAGTTGTACTGGAGCGACCATCCGGCGAGGCTGACCGGGGCCGGGCCGCGGTTGTGCAGCTCGACGTAGTCGTTGTGGAACTGGGCGCCGCTGTTGCCGCCACCGCCGTAGAACTGGCTGATCACCACCTGCGAGATGCTGATGCAGGTCCCGCCCGCCACCGTGAAGCCGGTCCCCTGCGTCACCGTCGCCCCAATCGTGCCCCCGTTCGCCGAGGTGGCGGCGTTGGTAACGCGGATCTTGTAGGCCCCCGTTCCCTTGAGCGTGGTGGTCGGCGTCAGGGTGGCCTGGGTGTTGTTGTTCGACAGCGTTGCCGCGGACGCCGTGAACGGCACGCACGTGGCGAAGTTGTCACCCGACAGCTGGATGGTGCCGGAGCACAGGCCGCCGCCCGCCTGACCATTCATGCTCGCCTGCGTCATCGGCTGGTCGAACGTCGCGTCGATGGTCGTCGCCGGATCCACCCCCGTGGCCGCGTCGAGCGGGTTGGTGCTGACGAGCGTCGGCGCCGGGCACCCGGACAGCGTCACCTCCCCCGGCGCCCACGCCGAGAACTGCGCGAACGGCCCGAACCGCCACATCGGCGTGTTGTTCACGGTCACCGTGCAGCCATTCGCCACGCCCTTCGCCACCATCACCGCGTCCGTGAACCGGAACTCCTGGAACGTGGAGCTCGTCCCCGGGGTGGCGAGCGTCGCGCGCTCGAAGCCCGCCCCTGCGGTGGAGATGGCCCCGATGGTCCCGGTCGCCTTCACCAACTCGTGCTCGTAGTCGAACGGGTTGGTGAGCGGCAACGGCAGCACCGTGAAGGTCAGGTCCTGCACCGCCGGCAGCGTCACGCCCGAGGCCACCGGTGTCGCCGTGGCCTGGGTGACGACGTACATGCTGTTGGTCGCATCGCACGGCGGCGACTGGCACCCCATCCACGCGCCCTCGGTCACGGACAGGTTCACCTTGTCGCCGGCCGCCATGCCCGGCAGCACCACGTCTGGATCCACCGCGAAGAACAGCGCCGGCCCGAAGTTGTCGTTCTGGATGAAGAACCCCGGCCCATCCTGGATGCCGGGCGGCCGCCCATTCACCGTGGCCTTCCGGTAGGTGACGATCGCCCCCTGCACCGCCGCGCTCAACGTCACCGGCGAAGCGGACGCGTCGTGGATCAGCTGCCGGATGGCGGCGATCTGCGCGCTCGCCCCCGCGCCCGCCAGCGCGGAGTTCGACAGCGAGCTGGTGGGGATGCTGTTGGAGACCTGCAGCCCGAAGCAGTACTGCGAGAAGAACGACGCGCCGGTGAAGGTGAACGACTCCGGCACCCCCGCGGGCCCGGGGCTCGGGACCCCGGGGACCGGCGTCGCGGTGCTGAAGTTGAATCCGGTGCAATCACCCGTCTGGACGCGGAGGTCGTACGAGGTCGCGGTGCCGACCGTGCCGTGCGCGCCTACCGCGGTCCAGTTGAGGATGATGTTCCCCGTGGCGTCCGGCCCCAGCGCCGTCAGGTCCGTGATGGCCGCCGGCGGCGAGTTGTCGATGGTCGTCCCGGTGGCCGAGTTGGAGAAGGAGCTGTTCCCCACCGCGTCCGTCGCCTGGAGCAGGAAGCAGTAGGAGACGCCCGCGGCGAGGCCGCTCGCCGAGACCGTCTCCGTCGCCCCTGGCGCCCCCGGCGCCCCGGTGGGCACCGGGGTGCCCGTGGCGAAGTTGCCGGCGTCGATCGGGCACGCCGCGCCGGACAGGTAGCGCAGGTCGTACGACGTGGCCGGACCGGTGGCGGCGGTGCTGCCGTCATCCGCCGGCGCGGTCCAGGTCAGCTGGACGGTGCTCGCGCTGGTGGTGCCCACGGCCAGGTCCGCCACCGGTCCGGGCGGCGTGGTGTCCGCCAGGGTGGCCCCGCTCGCGGAGCTCGACAGGGCCGACGTGTTCCCCGCGTTGTCCGTCACCTTCAGCGCGAAGCAGTAGGTGGTGGCCTGCGCCAGCCCGCTGACCGTCACGTCCTCCGCGCTGCCGGACGCCTGCGGCGCGCCGGTGGCGACCAGGGTGCCGGAGGCGAAGTTGCCGCTGGTCACCGGGCAGGCGCCGCCGCTCAGGTACCTCAGCTCGTAGGAGGTCGCGGTGCCGGTGGCGCCGTCGTCGCCCACCGCCGTCCACGTCACGTGGATGGACCGCGCGCCGGGGTTGGCGGTGGAGAGCACCGCCGCGTCGGGCGGCGAGGTGTCCGGCGTGGTGGCGGTGAAGGTGTTGGAGATGGAGGCGTTCCCCAACTCGTCCGCCACCTTGAGCGCGAAGCAGTACTTCGTCTCGCGGCTCAGCCCGCTCACCGTGAACGTCTCCGGCGTGCCGGCCGCGGCGGGCGCACCCAGCCCGGCCGCCAGCGTGCCGGAGGCGAAGTTGCCGGAGTCGATGGGGCACGCGTTCCCCACCAGGTACCGCAGCTCCTGCGAGGTCGCGGTGCCGGTGGTGCCGTCGTCGCCCACCGCGGTCCAGTTGAACTGGAAGGAGGTGTCGAACACCGCGGCGTTGAGGCTGACCGACGCCGGCGGCGTCACGTCCGGCGTGGACTGGGTGAGCGAAGAGGAGAACGCGCTGTTCCCCGCGTCATCCGTCACGTGGAGCAAGAAGCAGTAGGAGGTGTCCGAGGCCAGCCCCTGGACGATGAAGGACTCCGGCTGGCCGGCGGCGCGCGGCGCGCCCAGGCCCGCCACCGGCGTGGCGCCCGCGAAGTTGGCGGCGGTGATCGGGCAGGCCGCGCCGGAGCGGTACCGGAGGTCGTAGGAAGTGGCGGTGCCGGTGTTGGCGTCGTCGCCCACCGCGGTCCACAGCACCTGGATGGAGGTGCCGGCCACCACGCCCGCGCTCAGGTTCGGCGAGGCGGGCGGCGTCACGTCCAGCGTCCGCGTCCCGGACGAATTGGAGAAGGAGCTGTTCCCGGAGTCGTCCGTCACCTTCAGCATGAAGCAGTAGGCGGTGTCCGAGCCGAGGCCGGTGACCGTGAAGGACTCCGCGCTGCCGGCTGCGGCGGGCGGCGACAGGCCGGAGACGGAGGTGCCCCCGGTGAACGTGGCCGGGGTGAGCGGGCAGGCCGAACCGCTGGCGTAGCGCAGCTCGTAGGCGGTGGCGGTGCCGGTGGACCCGTCATCGCCCACCGCCAGCCAGTCCACCTTCACGCTGGTGCCGGTGGCGTTGCCGGCGGTGATCGCCGCCGCGGCCGGGGCGGTCACGTCCAGGGTCGACCCCGCGGCGGAGTTGGAGAGCGAGCTGTTCCCGGAGTCGTCCGTCACCTTCAGCATGAAGCAGTAGGCCTTGTCCGACGCCAGGCCGGTGACGGTGAACGACTCCGAGGTGCCGGCGGGGCTGGGGGCGGGCAGCCCGCTCACCGCCGTGCCGCTGGCGAAGGTCGCCGAGGTCAGCGGGCACGCCGCGCCGGTGGCGGAGCGCAGCTCGTAGGAGGTGGCGGTGCCGGTGGTGCCGTCGTCGCCCACCGCCGTCCAGTTGACCGCGATGGAGGTGCCGGTGGCCGCGCCCGTGGAAAGCACCGCCGCCGCGGGGGCGACGCTGTCGGAGGTGAGCACGGCCAGCGAGTTGGAGAGCGAGTTGTTCCCCGCCTCGTCGCTCACCTTGAGCGCGAAGCAGTAGTCGACCGCGGAGGCCAGGCCGCTGACCGTCACCTGCTGGCTGGTCCCCGGCACCATCGGCGCGGGCAGGCCGGTCACCGCGGTGCCGCTGGCGAAGTTGCCGGTGTTGATGGGGCAGGAGGCGCCGGACAGGTAGCGCATCTCGTAGGTGGTAGCGATACCCGAGACGCCGTTGTCACCCACCGCCGTCCAGCTGATGGTGGCCGCGGTGTCGCTCGCGTTGGCCAGCGCCAGCGTCGCCCTGGACGGCGCGACCAGGTCCGTGGTGGTGGCCACCGCCGCGCCGGAGAACGAGCTGTTCCCCGAGTCGTCAGTGACCTTCAGCATGAAGCAGTAGGTGGTGTCCCCGGTCAGCCCGGTGACGTTGAACGCCTCCGCCGTCCCCGCCGCCTGCGGCGTCCCCAGCCCGGGCACGGCCGTCCCGGTGGCGAAGTTGGCCTGGGTGATGGGGCAGGCGGCCCCGCTCAGCGAGCGCAGCTCGTAGGAGGTGGCCGCGCCGTCCGTTCCGTCGTCGCCCACCGCCGTCCAGCGGAGCTGCAAGGAGGTGTCCGTGATGTTGGCCACCGTCAGCGACGCGGGCGCGGGCGCGGTGGTGTCCGGCGGCGGCGGCTGCGGGCAGGCGGTGATGAGGGCGAGGGCGGCGGCCGCGGGCAGCAGACGGGCGGCGCGCCGGGACAGGGTGCTGGGCATGCGTGACTCTCCGATGGGGGCGTGAGGAAGGGGACCGCGTCGGCCAAAAGCGGGCGGGAAAACGACGGGCGCGCAGCATACGTCAGGTGGGTGACAATCCGCGGGATGACCGGCCTGGGCGGGCGAATCAAGGAAACGCCGGAGGACTTCGAGGTGGAGGAGATTCCCGCCTACCTGCCTTCAGGCCAGGGGGGTCATCTCTACCTCTGGGTGGAAAAGCGCGGGGTCGGGACGGAGCCCCTGGCCCGGCGGCTGGCCGAGGCCCTGGGCGTGGACCCGGGCGACGTGGGCTGGGCAGGGTTGAAGGACCACCAGGCAGTGGCGCGGCAATTCTTCTCCGTCCCCGCATCCGCCGAGCCCAAGGTGGCCGGGCTCCAGCTGGAAGGGGTGAAGGTGCTCTCCGCCGTCCGGCACGGGAACAAGCTCCGGCCCGGCCACCTCCGGGGGAACCGCTTCCGGATCCGCGTCCGCGACGCCTCGGACCCGGACGCCGCCGAGGCGAGGCTGCGCGCGCTGTCCGAGCAGGGCGTCCCCAACTTCTACGGCGAGCAGCGCTTCGGCGCCGACGCGCGCAACGCGGAGCTGGGCCGGCGGCTCCTGCTGGGCGAACGGCTGGAGCGGCCCCCCTCCCGCTTCCAGCGCAAGCTCTACCTCTCCGCCTTCCAGTCCGAGCTGTTCAACCGCGCCCTGCAAGCCCGCATCGCCCAGGGGACGTTCGCGCGCGCGCTGGAGGGGGACGTGATGCGCAAGGAGGACAGCGGCGGCCTCTTCGTCTGCCAGTCGCCCCAGGACGACCAGCCGCGGGTCGACCGGTTCGAGATCAGCCCCGCGGGCCCCCTCTTCGGCCCGAAGCTGCCGCCCGCGTCCGGCGCGGTCCACCAGGCGGAGGAGGCGCTGCTGGCGGCATCGGGCGTCTCGATGGAGCAGCTCCGTTCGCGCGGACGCGGCGAGGCGGAGGGCGCGCGGCGGGCGTACCGGATCCGCCTGGGAGAACCGTCCCTCCAGCGCGAGGGCGCCGACCTCCTTGTAAATTTCACCCTCCCCAAGGGCAGCTACGCGACCGTCGTGCTGCAGGAATTGCTGGGGACTTGAAGGAAATTGCACCGGGCCTCACCCGGGAGCTGACCTTTTTTCAGCCTCCGCTACCCAGGCGCCGGCCAAGGTCGCGAAATCCCGTTGTGCATTCTGGTATGCGGTTCGCAAAGTCCACGCCTCCGTTCCCCGGACCGAGGTCAGATGATGCAGATCGAGGATCGCGACGGCCCGCGCGTGCTGCTGGTGGAGGACAGCCTGGATGAAGGCGAGCTCCTCCAGATGGCGCTCTCGGACCAGGGCTTCCAGGTGTTCCACGTCCTCTCCGCCGAAGAGGCCCTCTCCGGGCTCGCGCGCCTGAAGGGCAGGGACCTGCCGCAGGTGATCGTCTTCGACCTGCGCCTGCCCGGCATGGGCGGCGCCGAGCTGTGCCGCGCGCTCGGCGAGAACCCGGCCTGGCAGCTCATCCCGCGGGTGCTGATGACGGGCAAACCGCTGGCGCCGTACGAGGAGCAGGCGCTGGGCGCCGCCGAGACCTTCCAGAAGCCGCTGGACGTGCTGGCGCTGGCGGCGGGCCTGCGGCGGCTGGTGGAGCACCGGAGCCTCCTCACGGTCGCCTGAGCGGGTAGCATGCGCCCCTCACCGCTTCCTTGGGGGGACCCATGTCCACGCTCCGCCGTTCCGCCGTCCTCGTCGCCGCGCTGTGCGCCGCCGCCGCGCACGCCGGCCTGAAGCTCAACCTGGAGACCAAGCGGCACGGGAAGAACAGCGCCATCACCATGCAGTTCGAGGGCAAGAACCTCCGCGCGGACGTGACCCGCGACGGGACCGCGGAGCCCGGCGGCGGGTTCATCAGCGACGGCGACAACAAGAAGGTCGTGATGATCGACTTCGCCAAGAAGGAGTACCACGAGCTCACCCAGGAGCAGATGAAGCAGATGCGGGCCAAGATGGACGCGGCCATGGCCCAGATGAAGGAGAAGCTGGCCCAGCTCCCGCCCGAGCAGCGCAAGCAGGTGGAGGCCGCCCTGGGCAAGACCAAGGGCGCGTACCAGTCGGCGGTGCCGGACGAGAAGTACACCCGCGCCTCCGGCAGCAAGACCATCGCCGGGTACAAGTGCGAGCTCTACACGGTGGAGCGGGAGGGCCAGCGCGTGGCCGACGCCTGCGTCATCCCCTGGAGCGAGCTGAAGGGCGTGGACCGCGCCCAGCTCCAGCAGAGCTGGGACGCGATGAAGGACGTCTGGAGCGGCTTCGGCATGGACGCCCGCGCGGGCGATCGCTCCTTCGACGCGTTCAAGGCCTGGGGCCTGGGGCAGGGGATCCCGGCGTGGCGCAAGTCGGTGAAGGAGGGCGACGAGGAGGCCAACGAGTCCACGCTCACCAGCCTCACCCAGGGCGCCATCCCGCGCTCCGCGTTCGAGCCGCCGGCCGGGTTCGCCAAGAAGACGATCGACATGAGGTAGTCAGTCCAGCGCGTTGAGGTAGAGCGCGGCCTGGTGGGCGATGTACGAGAGGATGCCCACCTCGTGCGGCTGGAACGCGGGCGAGCCCTTCTTGTTGAGCAGCTGCATGCAGCCGAAGGTCCGCCCCTGCGCCATCATCGGCGAGGTGAGCACCGACTTGGTCGCGTAGTCCACCCGGCGGCCCACCTCGGCGTAGAAGCGCGTGTCCTTCTGCACGTCGGAGAGCGCCACCGTGACGCCCTCGTGCGTGCAGAAGCCGGCGATGCCCGTCCCGGAGGGGACGATCAGGTTGGCCTCCAGCAGCTCCGCCGCCTTCGGCCCGCGCGCGGCGGCGAAGTGGAGGTCGCCCTGCGGGTCCGCCTCCAGCACGCTGCCGGCGTCCACCGGGACCTTCTGCATCGCCAGGTCGAGCAGGAAGTACAGCGCCTGCGTCGCGTCCGGCCGGGTGTACATCTCCTGCACGCGCTCGAAGACCTCGGAGAGCATGCTCTCGATGTCCTGGGTCTCGCCGGTGCGCGTGCGGCCGATGCTCCCGGTGATGGGCCGGACCGGGCGCTCCAGCTCCACCACCTGCGGGTCGGCGCTGCCGCGGGGCGTGGTGCCGCGCTTGCTGGTGGGTTCGCGCGGGAGCGGCGGCTGGGAGGGCACCGCGCGCCGCGAGCCGGAGCCCGACCCGGAGCTGGACCGCCCGGACGGCGCGGGCGTCGCCGTGGGGTTGCTCTTGGACCCGCGGGTGCGGCCGACGCGCGTCTCCTGCGGCACCGGTATCGCGGTCCGCTTGGTGGGGATCACCTCCTGCGGCGTCACCGCCGGGGTGTCGATCTGCTCCTGCTCCCGGACGGTCTGCGGGCCGCGCAGCCCGGGGTTGGTGTCCTCTTCCTTGTCCTCGTCCCGGCTCTTGCGGCGCGGCGGGGGCGAGGGCTTCGGGCCCGCCTCCAGCTCGCGGCGGATGTGCTCGGGCAGGGCGTCCCGCGACTCGATGATGGTGGCGGCGGCGGGGTTGAAGCCGGCCGGGTCCGGTTCGATCGGCGGCGGCGCGGGCGTGGTCGAGAGCGACGGGTTGGACGACACCCGCTTCTTGATCACCGCGGTGGACGCCTCCTGCTCGCTCAGCTCGCGGATCTGGAACACCCGCCCGCTCTCCGCGTCCGTCACGTGCAGCGAGTTGTCGTCCTGCACGTCCACCAGCATGTTGTTCGAGGGCGTGACCCCGGGCCCGCCCAGCCGCGCCATCCCCGCCTTCAGCGCCGCCGTCCAGCCGTCCGCGTCCACCCGGAAGGTGAAGCTGAAGCTCTTCTGGTCGTTGGCCGGGATGTGGACCTCGAACTTCGGCATGGCCCCTCGACCGTGGCAGTCCGTTTTCGCTGCGTCAACGGGGTTGGTCTGCTAAAGACCCCACGATGCCAGAGGACAAGGGAATCGGTTCCAAGATTCTCGGTCTGTTCGTCGAGTCGGAGGGTGAAGCCAAGCCCAAGGATGCCGGCGAGCTTTCCCGCTTCGGGTTGAAGACCCCGCCCAAGTCCGCCGCCGAGGAGGTCGCCGAGCTGGCCCGCGCGTCCGGGGCCCCCGCCGCCGGGACCGCCGCCGCTCCACCTCCACCGCCGTCGTCACCGTCACCTGAACCGCCGCTCAAGTTGGCCCCGGCCTCCGCGCCCGGCGCGGCGGTCGACTTCGCGGCCATCTTCAAGGACGCGGGGATGGACCCGGCGGAGCTGGACCGGGTGGGCCAGGCGGAGGCGCTGCTGTCCAAGCTCCCCGCCACCATCGGCCAGGTGGAGAAGCGCGCCATCGTGGAGGCCTCGCTGAAGGCCTTCGGCTTCGAGATCGAGAAGATCGTCACCGCCGCGCAGAACCAGAAGCGCGCGCTGGACGCCTACGTGAGGGTGAACGAGACCGCCGCCGCCAAGGCGAACCAGGAGGCGGAGGCCAAGATCAAGTCGCTCACCGAGCAGATCGCCCAGCTCCGCGCCGACGTGGAGAAGCGCGGCGCGGGGCTCACCCAGCTCACCGCCAAGGCTCAAGACCGCAAGGTCCAGGTCCAGAAGGTGCTGGAGTTCTTCTCCTCGCCGGAGACGCCCAAGACATGAAGCTGACCCCGTTCTCGAAGCTCCTCGTCGCCCTGATCATCATCGGGGCGGTGGGGTACGTGGTGTACACCCGCTACGGCAACCAGATCCGCGCCTACGCCAACCAGGGCTCGCCCGGCAAGGCGGAGGACGTCTCCAAGGACGACTTCAACCAGATCGGCCAGCTCCCGGACGCCCCGCGCGACGGCAAGGTGGACGTGGCCCCCCGCGCCGCCGCGGGCCCGGTGGGCGAAGCGAAGCTGAACCGCCCGCTGCGGGTGGCCATCAACACCTGGGCCGGCCACGCGCCCGGCCTCGTGGCCAACGGCGGCATGGACCCCGGCGCCGCCGCGTCGCTCTACAAGAAGAAGTACGGCCTGGACGTGCAGTTCACGCTGGTGGAGGACCCCACCGCCAAGCTCAACGCCTTCATCAAGGGCGACGTGGACATCATGTGGGACACCGTCGACTCGTACGCCCGCGAGGCGTCCGTGCTGGCGGACCAGGGCAAGCAGGCCAAGAGCATCCTCCAGGAGGACTGGAGCCGCGGCGGCGACGGCATCGTCTCCCTCAAGTCCATCAACTCCATCGAGGACCTGAAGGGGAAGAAGATCGCCACCACCCAGTTCACGCCCTCGCACTGGTTCCTCCTCTACATGCTGTCGCAGTCCGGCCTCGCGCCGCAGGACAAGGCGGAGATCGAGAGGAACCTGGTCTACTTCGGCGAGGCGCCGCAGGCGGCCAACGCCTTCCGAGCCAAGCAGGTGGACGCCGCGGTGACGTGGGAGCCGGACCTGACCAACTCGGTGAACGCGCGGCCGGACGACGCGCACATCCTGGTCTCCACCACCGCCGCCACCAACGTCATCGCCGACACGCTGGTGGCGCGCCAGGAGCTGATCCAGCAGGCGCCCAAGACGGTGCAGGACTTCGTGGCCGGCTGGTTCGACGGCATCGCGGTGATGTCCGAGGACCCGGACGGCGCCAACCGGCTGATCGGCTCCGCGCTCAAGCTGGGGCCGGACGACGTCTCCGGGATGCTCTCCGGGCTGAAGCTGACCCCGTTCGCGGACAACGCCCAGTTCTACGGGCTGACCTCGTCCAAGCCGTACTTCAACCAGATCTTCAACGCCGCCTTCGTCATCTGGCGCAAGAAGGGCGTGGTCACCAAGGTGGTGGACGGCAAGGACTGGGAGGACAGCCGCTTCGTCGCCGGGCTGGCGGACCAGTACAAGGGCCAGAAGGTGCAGGAGTCGTTCGCCTTCAAGGACAAGCCCAAGGTGTCGGACCGGGCCATCGTCAACAAGAGCCTCTCCATCCACTTCACCACCGGCTCCGACGAGATCATGCAGGGCAGCTACTTCACGCTCGATTCGCTGGGCGAGACGATGCTGTCCTTCGGCAACACGTACCTGCAGATCGAGGGCAACACCGACGCGCGGGGGAACGCCGGCGCCAACAAGACGCTCTCGCAGAAGCGCGCGGAGGCGGTGAAGAAGTACCTGGTGGACAACTTCAAGCTGCCGGCGGAGCGCTTCGTGGCGGTGGGCAAGGGGTCGGCCAACCCGGTGGCCTCCAACGCCACCGAGGACGGGCGCGCCCTCAACCGGCGCACGGACATCAAGGTCGTCCTCAACACGCAGTAGGCCTGAGATGCCGGGTCCCCGCCGAACGCTGTGGGCGCTGCGCGCGCCCATCCCCAGGGCCACCGGCCAATTGCTGGCGGCCTCGTCGGTAGCGCTGGTGCTGGTGGTGTGGTGCGTCCTCTCCTACGTCCACGTGAACAAGGGCGGGGCCGAGCCGGAGCCGCTGGTCCCGCACTTCTTCCTCCCGCCGCCGGACGAGGTGTTCCGCGGGCTGCTCTACCTGGTGTTCAACCAGGGCCTGTTCTCGGCGATCGGCGTCTCGGTGATCCGGATCCTCAAGGCGTTCGCGCTCAGCCTGTTGGTGGCGCTGCCGCTGGGCATCTTCATGGGGAGCTTCGAGGCGGCGAACAAGTTCTTCGACTCCATCATGGCGCCGCTGCGCTACCTCCCCATCACCGCCTTCATCCCGCTGCTCATCCTCTGGTTCGGCATCCAGGAGGAGCAGAAGGTGGCGTTCCTCTTCCTGGGCACCTTCGTGTTCCTGCTCCCGGTGGTGGTGGACGCGATCAAGGTGGTGCCGGAGGAGCTGATCCAGACCGCGTTCACGCTGGGGGCGACGAAGGCGCAGGTGATCCGGACGGTGCTCATCCCGGCCGCGCTCCCGCAGATCTTCGACTCCTTCCGGGTGATGAACGCCATCGCCTGGACGTACATCATCCTGGCGGAGATCGTGAACCCGCAGAACGGGATCGGCTACATCCTGCGGCTGGCGGAGCAGCACACCAAGCCGGCCTGGTCCTTCGCGGGCATCCTGGTGGTGGGCGTCATCGGCCTGCTCACGGACCTGCTCATCCGCGGCGTCAACCGGCTGCTGTTCGGCTGGCGCGAGGTGGACGTCTGATGGCGGACGCGCTCACGGGGGCGGTGCCCAAGCTGGAGATCACCGACCTCCACATCAGCTACGTGGACCGGGCGGGCAAGACGGTGCACGCGGTGGACGGCGTCAACCTCTCCGTCGCCAACAAGCCCCAGGTGGGCGAGCTGGCGGTGCTGCTGGGCCCCTCCGGCTGCGGCAAGAGCACGGTGCTCAAGGCCATCTGCGGCCTGCTCACGCCGGACAAGGGGACCATCCTCATCGACGGGCAGCCGGTGTCCGGCACCGGGCGCGACCGCGGGATGGTGTTCCAGAGCTACACCTCCTTCGCGTGGCGGACGGTGCGCAAGAACGTGGAGTACGGCCTGGAGCTGCAGGGCGTGCCGAAGGCGGAGCGCGAGAAGCAGGCCGCGGAGATCATCACCCAGGTGGGCCTGAAGGACTTCGCGGACGCCTACCCCAAGCAGCTCTCCGGCGGGATGAAGCAGCGGGTGGCCATCGCCCGGACGCTGGTGAACAAGCCGAAGATGGTGCTGATGGACGAGCCGTTCGGCGCGCTGGACCCGCAGACGCGCTGGGGGATGCAGTCGCTCATCCTGGACGTGCTCCGCCAGCAGGACAACACGGTGCTGTTCGTCACCCACGACATCTCGGAGGCGGTGTTCCTGGCCGACACCATCTTCGTGCTCTCCCACCGCCCGGCGAAGGTGCTCCACCGGCTGGAGGTGCCGTACTTCGAGTCGCGCGACCCGGCGGTGAAGCAGTCCGCGACGTTCAAGCAGGTGGAGAACCACCTCCTGCAGCTGCTCCAGACGCTCGACGTGCGGGGCAACGTGCGCGTCGGCCTGTAGTACAAGGGGCTCTACGGACGATGGACGCCCCCGAAGCCCCCAAGCCCCCGGACCGGCCCAGCTACCTGAAGGCGGCGTTCCTCAACCCGGTCAACCTCACCGCGATGGCCAGCGCCGCCGGCGCCGCCGCGCTCACCGGGGACTGGCTGATCGGCGTCGTGGCCGCGGGGGTGGAGGCGCTCTGGCTGCTGTGGGGCCCGGACTTCAAGCCGTTCAAGCGGGCGGTGGACAAGACGCACCGGGAGGAGAAGGAGAAGGCGGAGGCCGCGCGGGTCCAGAAGCTTCTGGAGACCCTGCCGCCGCGGGAGTGGGACCGCGCCAAGGCGCTGGACCAGCTCCGCCGCGACATCCGGCGGGACATGGAGCAGAACCCGTCCTTCCAGGCGATGCTGCTGTCGGTGGAGCTGGACAAGCTGCAGCAGCTCTACTCGGACTTCGTGGGCCTGGCCGCCGCCTGCACCCGGGCCGAGGCGTACCTGGCGGGCACGGACCCCAGGGACGTCAACCGGCAGATCGACGTGCAGAAGAACCTGGAGAAGTCGCTCAAGGACGCCGCCGCGCAGGAGATCGCCCGGAAGAACCGGATGGTGCTGGAGCGGCGGCTGTCCACCATCTCGGAGATCCAGAACTTCCTCGCCCGCGCGCGCGGGCAGATGAACCTGATCGAGAACTCGGTGCGGCTCTTGCGCGACCAGGTGCTCACCATGGCCAGCCCCGAGCAGCTGGGCGACCAGCTGGACGACCTGATCACCGGCGTGGAGGCCATCCAGGAGTCCGCCAAGGAGCACGAGGCGCTCCTGGGCAAGATGGACCTGCCGCCCGTCGCGCCGGTGGAGGCGTCGCGCGCGCCGGAAGCGCCCGGCCGCCTGCGCGAGTAGGGGGAGGCCGCTCCGGCGCTCTCCGGGGGTTCCGTCCAGGGCCCGCCGTGTCCAGGTCTGTCCGAAGGGGATGGACTGATGGCCTCGGGACGTCGGATCGGGTTCGCGGTGGTGGGGTTGGGGCACATCTCGCAGGCCGCAGTCCTCCCCGCGTTCTCCCACGCCAAGAAGACGGCCTTCCTGGCGGCGCTCGTCTCGGGTGACGGGCGCAAGCGCGAGGAGCTGTCCGAGCACTACGGCGTCCCCGCGTTCGGCTACGGGGACTTCGACGAGTGCCTGCGGCTGCCCGAGGTGGAGGCGGTCTACATCGCGCTGCCCAACTCGCAGCACGCGGAGTACGCCATCCGGGCGGCGCGCGCCGGCGCGCACGTGCTGGTGGAGAAGCCCATGGCCACCAGCGAGGCGGACTGCCGGAGGATGATCGGCGCCTGCGAGGACGCGGGCGTGCTGTTGATGGTCGCCTACCGGCTGCACTTCGACGAGGCGAACCTGCGCGCCATCCAGGCCATCCGCGAGCGGGACGTGGGCGAGCCGCGGCTGTTCACCTCCACCTTCACCATGCAGGTGCGGGGGCGGAACGTCCGGCTGGAGAAGGAGAAGGGCGGCGGCGTGCTCTGGGACATCGGCCTGTACTGCGTCAACGCCGCCCGCTACCTCTTCGGCGCCGAGCCCACCGAGGTGACCGCCTTCGCCGACCGGAGCAGCGACTCCCGCTTCGCCGAGGTGGAGGAGTCGCTCACCTGTTCGATGCGCTTCCCCGGCGGCCAGCTGGCCACCTTCGCGTGCAGCTTCGGCGCGTCGGACATCTCGTGGTTCGAGGTGGTGGGGACGGACGGGCGGGTGCGGCTGACCAACGCCTACGACTACCAGGGAGAGCACGTGCTGGAGCGCTGGCGCGGGCACCGGCACTTCCAGAGGGTGCTGCCCCCGCGCGACCAGTTCGGCCCGGAGCTGGCGGTGTTCTCCGACTGCGCGCTGCACGGGAAGTCGCCGGAGCCGGACGGCTGGGAGGGCCTGGCGGACGTGCGCATCGTGGAGGCGCTCTACAGGTCCGCGCGCGAGGGCCGCGCCGTCGCCCTGGAGCCGCTGCCCATCCGCGCGCGGCCCACGCTGGAGCAGGTGTTCCGGCAGCCGCCGGTGCGCGCCCCCCACCTGGTGGACGCGCACCAGCCTACCCGAGACTGACTACTGCTCGACGACGTTGAACTCCGTGCGCCGGTTCTCCGCGCGCCCGGAGGCGGTGCCGTTGGAGGCGATGGGCCGCGTCTCCCCGAAGCCCACCGACTCCAGGCGCCCGGGGTCGATGCCCGCCTTGATCAGCGCCGCGGTGACGGAGTCCGCCCGCTTCTGGGAGAGCTTCAGGTTGGCGGCGTCGTTGCCCACGCTGTCGGTGTGCCCCTCGACCCGCAGCTTCTTGAGCTGCGGGTTGTCCTTCAGCGCCTGCGCCACCTCGTTGATGACGTCGAAGCTGTCCTTGCCGACGATCACCCCGGACCCGGTCTTGAACTTGATCTGCTTCTTGATCTCGATCCGGTCCTTCTTGACGACCACCAGCTTGTACTGCTTCTGGCAGCCGTTCTCCTCCTTGACCCCGAACTCCTTGGGGCACTTGTCGAGGCGGTCCGGGATGCCGTCGCCGTCCGAGTCGACGTCCGGGCAGCCCTCGTTCTCCGCCGGGCCGGCCTTGTCGGGGCACTTGTCCTGCTTGTCCGGGATGCCGTCCGCGTCGTTGTCCGGGTCGGGGCAGCCGTCATCGTCCTGGAACCCGTCCTTGTCCTCGGGCTCGTCCGGGCACTTGTCCTTGTCGTCGGAGATGCCGTCGCCGTCCCGGTCCTTGGTCGGGCAGCCCTTGGTGGCCAGCGTCCCGGCTTCGTTCGGGCACTGGTCCATCGCGTCCGGGATGCCGTCGTTGTCGTTGTCCGGGTCGGGGCAGCCGTCGTCGTCCTGGAACCCGTCCTTGTCCTCCGGCTGGTCCGGGCACTTGTCCTTGTCGTCCGGGACGCCGTCGCCGTCCTTGTCCTTCACCGGGCAGCCCTTCTCGGAGAGCGGGCCGAACTGGTTGGGGCACTTGTCCAGCTTGTCCGGGATGCCGTCCTCGTCGTTGTCGAGGTCGGGGCAGCCGTCCTCGTCCTCGAACCCGTCCTTGTCCTCCGGGTCATCCGGGCACTTGTCGACCTCGTCCGGGATGCCGTCGCGGTCCTTGTCGTGCACCGGGCAGCCGCCGTTCTCCAGCGGGCCGGCCTCGTTGGGGCACTTGTCCTTGGCGTCCAGCACCCCGTCGTTGTCGTTGTCGAGGTCGGGGCAGCCGTCCTCGTCCTGGAAGCCGTCCTTGTCCTCCGGCTGGTCCGGGCACTTGTCGACGTCGTCGGTGACGCCGTCGCCGTCCTTGTCCTTGGGCACCGCCACCGGACAGCCCTGGTTGGGGAGGAATGGCCCGGGCTCGTTGGGGCAGCGGTCGTTGGCGTCCAGCACCCCGTCGTTGTCGTTGTCCGGGTCGGGGCAGCCGTCGTCGTCCTGGAAGCCGTCCTTGTCCTCCGGCTTGTCCGGGCACTTGTCGTCCTTGTCCGGGATGCCGTCGTTGTCGGTGTCGACGATCTCGATCTTCACCACGCCCACCGGCGGCTTGGGCGGCTTGTCCCCCTCCTTCTCGCGGACGAGGATCTGCTTGGGCGCGCACCCGCGGGACAGCTCCAGCGCCTTCTTGATGTTCTCCTCGGCGAGGCGGATGTGGTCCTGGGCGCGGAAGTTGTTGCCGCGGTCCAGCTCGCCCACCGCGAAGTCGCGGTTGGCCTCCGCGTTGGCCAGCTCGCGGGGGGCGCACTTGATGCCGCCGGAGCGCTTGGCCCGCTCGATGTCGTTGGTGATGACCTCGGCGTCCGCCCGGATCTTGCTCCCGGCGACGCAGGAGGAGCCGAGGGCGCATGCCGCGAGGACTGCGGCGAGGACGCGGAGAGGTCTCATTGCTGTTTGTCGGGCGGCGCGGTGGTGAACGACGGCGTGACCTCGGTCTTGGCGGCCGCCGCCATCGAGTTTTCCTTCGCCTTGCGGGCCTGGGCGGACGCCTGCTCGGCGAAGCCCACGCCCACCTCGTAGTCGGAGAAGCCCACCACCTCGCGCGCCTTCTTGATGTACAGCTGGGCGAGGGTGAACTCGTAGGGGGCGTACTTCTCCGCGCCCGCGGTCCGCGCCGCCTCGATCTGCACCTCGGCGTCGAGGATGAAGGCGGTGGAGCGGAGCGGTCCGCACCCGAGGAGCGCGGACCCGCCCAGGACCAGGAGGAGGGCCGCGAGGAGGTGTGGAGTCTTGGGCGTCATCGGTGCCTGGACGAGCGTGAGCGTGGCCGGCCGCTGCGGTGGCAGTGTGGCCAGGCGAGCAAAGCAACCGCGCCGAGATGGGTCAAGAATTCGGGGTAGCATCTGCGGCCGGATGGTGCGACCCGCGGCCCTCACCGCGCTGCTGTGCGCGTTCGCGCTCGTGCGCTCGCCCCCCGCGCAGGCGGGCCGGGCCAGCGAGGCGCGCGCGGAGAGCCGCCGCCAGGAGACCGAGCGGGCGGTGGACCAGATCATCAGCGGCCAGGGGGTCCAGGGGGCCATCTCCCGCATCCTCTACCTGGGCAACCAGGCCTACGCCACCGCGGTGCTGACGCGGGCGCTGGAGCGCGCGCCGGACGCCCACACCAAGCAGAACATCGCCCTGGCCTTCTCCCTGCTGGGCGCCAAGAACGGGGAGCAGGCCCTCTACGGCTTGGTGAAGGACGACGACCCGGGGGTGCGGATGAACGCGCTCCAGGCGCTGACCAAGCTGCGCAGCGCGGACCCCAGGAAGATCGGCCCGCTGCTCCGGGACAAGAACCTGGGGGTGCGGCGGGAGGCGGCGCGGGCGCTGGGCGCGGCCCACCGGGCCTCGGACTCGAGGTTGCTCATGGACGCGGCGCGCGTCGAGGACGAGCCGGAGGCCCGCGCGGCCATGCTGATCGCCGCCGGGGACACCGGGGACAAGAAGCAGGTGCGCGCGCTGGAGGGGTACCTGAAGTCCACCTCGGAGAGCACGCGCTTCGCCGCCACCCAGGCGCTGTGCCGGATGGGGGCGCCCTCCGGGTACCAGCTGGCCCACAAGCTGCTCTCCTCGTCCGACCGCTGGGAGCGGCGCCACGGCCTGGCGCTGTTCGAAGGGGCGAGGGCCAAGGACGCGGACAAGATGCTGCGGCCCATGCTCCGCGACCCGGACCCTGTGGTGGGCGCCATCGCCGCGCGCATCCTCTACCAGGGCGGCGACGAGAAGATGCTGGACTGGCTGGTGGTGACCTCGGCGAAGTCGAGCAACGACGTCCGGCTGGCCTACGAGAACGAGCTGGAGCAGCTGCACCTGGCGGACGACCGCCGGAAGCAGATCCTGGCCAGGGCCGGCATCAAGGCCCCCGCGCAATGAGCGCCGTCCCGCTGGTGCTCTGGCTGCTGGGCGCGGCCGCCGGCCCGGTCCCGGCCGCGGCGCCGGAGCGGTGGGCGGACCTCCCGGAGGCGGAGCGGGTGAAGGCGCTGGCGGCGCTCCCGGACGGCCCGCTGTCGGCGCGCCTGGTGGCGGTGAGCGAGCGCTTCCTGGGCACGCCCTACGGCGTCTCCCCGCTGGGGGAGGGCCAGGGCAAGGATCCGGATCCGCTGATCCGGTTCGACCTGGTGGACTGCCTGACGTACGTGGAGGAGACCATCGCGCTGGCGCTGGCGCGCGCCCCGGGGCAGGTGGACCCGCTGCTGGCCGCGCTCCGCTACCAGAAGCAGGTCCTGTACGAGGACCGCAACCACCTGATGGAGGCGCAGTGGCTGCCCTCCAACGTGAAGAAGGGGTTCCTCAGGGAGGCCAGCGCGAGGTACGGCGGGGCGGACGTCCAGCACGCCGCCAAGGTGATCACCGCCGCCACCTGGCACACCCCGTCCTCCCAGGCGCTGGACCTGCCCGAGGAGCGGCAATTGGTGGGCCGCTTTCCGCTGGACCTGGTCCCCCTGGACAAGGCGCCGGCGCACATCCGCGAGGTGCCCTCCGGCACGCTGATGCTGGTGGTGCGGGAGGACCTGCCCGGCAAGGTGACGCGCATCACGCACCTGGGGTTCGTGGTGCAGAAGGGGAAGCGGACGTTCTTCCGCCACGCCTCGCGCAACCCGTTCGCGCGGGTGGTGGACGAGGACGTGGAGAGCTTCTTCACCCGGAACGCCCGGTACTCGAAGTGGCGGGTGGACGGGGTGAGCCTCTACGAGGTCCTCCCCCGGGCGCCCTAGGCCCCCGGCCGAGGCCCCCGGCTAGG
>DASRBA010000082.1:0-3315 GCA_035637895.1 Myxococcaceae bacterium | reverse complement strand
GGCGGAGGGGGAGATCGTCTCGGCCGGCAACACCAGCCGGAAGATGAAGTTCGAGGCGCGGAAGGTGATCAAGCCCCGGCCGGACCTGTCGGACTCAGCGGCGGAGAAGCTGGAGCAGGCGGTGGTGGTGTGCCGCGCCTCCGGAACCTGCGTCGTCCCCAAGGAGAAGCAGAGGGTGAAGCGATGACGGCTCCGTATGTGATCACCGCGGCCATCGTGGGGGCGGAGACGACCCGCGAGCAGACGCCGTACCTGCCCATCAGCGCTCAGGAGCTGGGCGAGGAGGCGGCGAAGTGCCGCGAGGCGGGCGCGGCCATGGTCCACCTGCACGTGCGCAAGGCGGACGGGTCGCCGTCGCAGAACGCGGAGCTCTTCCGCGCCGCCATCCGGGAGATCCGCAAGCGCTGCGACATCCTGGTGCAGACGTCCACCGGCGGGGCGGTGGGGATGAACGTGGACGAGCGGTGCGGGCCGCTCACGTTGACCGGCCCGGACCGGCCGGACATGGCGACGCTCACCACCGGCACGGTGAACTTCGGGCAGGACGTGTTCTGGAACCCGCGGCCGCTGGTGCGGGACATCGCCAAGCGGATCCGGGCGCTCGGGCTGCGGCCGGAGATCGAGTGCTTCGAGGTGGGGTGCATCGACGAGGCGGTGGTCCTCCAGAAGGAAGGGCTGGTGGACTTCCCCGCGCACTACGACTTCGTGGTGGGCGTGCCCGGCGCCATCGGCGCGCGCCCGGAGGTGGTGGACTTCATGGCCTCCCAGCTCCCGCCCGGCAGCACCTTCACCGTCGCCGGCGTGGGCCGCCACCAGATCCCCATGGCGGAGTACGCCGCGGAGAAGGGCGGCAACGGGCGGGTGGGGCTGGAGGACAACGTCTACCTGTCCAAGGGCGTGCTGGCGAAGGGCAGCTTCGAGCTGGTCGCCGAGGCCGCCCGCCGCGCCCGCGCCAAGGGCCGCGAGATCGCGACGCCCCGGCAGGCGCGGGAGCTGTTGCGGCTCACCTAGGCGCTCTGCTGCGGCAGCGCGTCCGGGTCCGGCAGGCGCAGCCAGAACATGGTGGTGAGGAGCGCTCCCGCCAGCGCCATGCCCAGGCGCGTCCAGTCCTCGGTGGCGTAGGAGTCCACCAGCACCAGCAGGTCGACGCCCAGCGCCCCCAGCAGGGCCAGCGGCCTGCGCACGCCGAACAGGAGGATGCCCAGGAAGCCGAAGGGCACCGCGTCCACCACCGTGAAGACGTGCCGGTACTCCAGCATCAGGCCGATGAACGGCCGCACGACGCTGAAGAAGAAGAGGGCGAGGTGGACCAGGGACGCGTCGCGGTACACCTGCGGCGTCAGCACCACCGCCTTGGCCCGGTGAAGCTCCTCCGCCGAGCACTTCGCGCACAGCTCCGGGCTGTCCGTGGAGGCGCAGTCCTCGCAGAAGTGGTTGCCGCAGCGGTTGCATCTCCCCGTGGACCGGTGGTCCGGGTGGAGCGTGCACGTGGGGACCTCTTCGGCCGCGGCGGCCGCCTCCGCCTCGGGCGGCTTGAGGTGCGGCGCCATCGCCGACAGCGGCGGGAGCATCGACACCGGGACGTCGAGCGGCGGCGGCTGGGCGCCCGGCACCGGGCCCAGGCAGCGCGGGCAGAACTCGCCGCCGGGGACGAGCGGCGCGTCGCAATTGGGGCAGGTGGGCCCGGCGGCCGGCGGCAGCGCGCGGACCCGCTTCCTGAGCGCGCCCCCGTCCACCGGGTCACCGGCCATCCACAGCGTCTCGATGGCCGGAGTGAACGGCTCCTCGGCCCTGGCCGGGAGCACGAAGCTCACCAGCTCGCGTATCGATGCGCGCGCGGGGTGGACCTTCATCCCGCTCGGTCGCGCCTGCTGGCCGCTGATCCGGCGCGGGGCCGGCGCCACGCCCGCCACGTGGAGCGCGTGGATGACCTCGAGCGCCGCCTGGCGTGGGGACACCACCACGTCCCCCACGTCGCTCAGCTGCCCGGTCAGCCCGGTGCTCGCGTCGTCCTCGGGCAGCCGCAGCTCGATGGTGTCCAGCAGCCTCCAGGGCGCGCGGATGCGCACGGCCTCGTTCGGCACGCCCGCCTCCACGTGGTAGCGGACGACGGTGGTGCCCGCCGGGAGCTGGAAGGGGATGCGCCAGCGCACCGCCGAGCCGTTGATGACCGCCGGAACGGGTGCCTCCACCAGCAACGTCCCGGTGGCGGCGTCCACCAGCTCCACGCGGCCGCTGCCGGGCGGGTGGAAGGCGGCCTGCAGCCACAGCTCGGCCACCGCTCGGCCGTCCTCGGCCCGCTGGATGGGCTCGGCGTGGAGCTGGAGCCAGCCCACCTCGTGGGGGGTGAGGCCGGCGCTTTGGAGGACGTCCGGAAGCTGGTCCGCCATGGAGGGCGGATCATCCTACGCGGGGGCGCCGCCGGAGGTGAACTTCGGCGCTTCGACCGGCAGGGAGGCGAGCGCCGCGATGCGCCGCGCCAGGGAGCGCACCTGGTCGCTGTGCGGGTCGCCCTCCAGGAGCGGGACGCGGACCCCGTCCCGCCGGACGGCCACCAGGAGGACGTCCGCGCCGAGGGAGCGGAGGCTCGCGTCCACGGCCAGGGAGGTCAGCTCGGCGGTCCTGAGCTGGAGGATCCGGGCGGTGCCCAGGGCGGGGGAGTGGACGAGATGGATGCTCCCGGCGGTGGCCGCCAGCTCGTCGCGGACCCGGAAGCCGAGGAAGAAGCAGGCCACGGCGAGGAAGGCGGCGGCCTTGGCGCCGGCGATCCACGCCTCCTTCACCTGGCTCCAGAGCGTCATGTCGCGGGCGGCCAGGACCAGGCACACGCCGGCGAAGGCGAGGTAGACGATCAGCGGGGCGGTGGCGAAGAGGACGCCGCGGCCCCGGCGCGCGCGCCGCGAGGTGGCGACCCGGAGGCGGTCCGGCCCATCCTCGACGACGTCGAAGATCATACCGGGGAGATCTCGCGCCGCCGGTGCGGCCGCTCCACCTTCTTGTTCCGGGTGCGCTTGAGCGCGCGCGCCAGCGCCCGCCGCGTGTCCCGCGGGTCGATCACGTCGTCCACCATCGCCAGCGCGGCGGTCCGGTAGATGGAGATGTGCTTGCGGAGGTTGGCGGACAGCTCCTCCTTCATCGCCCTGGCGGCCTCCGGCGACTCGGCGCCCTGCAGCAGCTTGCGCGCGGCGATGGCCACCATCCCCTCCGGGCCCATCACGCCGATCTCCGCGCCGGGCCAGGCGACGAGGAGGTCCGGCTCGTAGGCCCGGCCGTTCATCACGTAGTAGCCGGCACCGTAGCCCTTGCGGACCACCA
>DASRBA010000081.1:0-15427 GCA_035637895.1 Myxococcaceae bacterium | reverse complement strand
CTTCTGGATGGGGCCGCGCTCGAGGTAGAGCGTGCCCGACGCCCGGCGCTCGCCCAGGTAGGACACCAGGTCCTTGAGCGGCATCGTCGCCAGATCCCCGGACAGCCCGCGCCTCACGCCAGATAATCCTCTAACGTCATGATCATCGAGATCTACACGAAATCGCAGTGTCCCTTGTGCGACGAGGCGAAGGAAGTTCTGGCCCAGGTCCGGCGCCGCTTCCCCTTCGAGCTGCGAGAAGTGGACATCACCCGGGATCCGGCCCTGTTCGAGGAGTACCGCTACGACATCCCGGTGGTGTTCGTGAACGGACGCAAGGCGTTCAAGCACCGCCTCGACGCGAAGGTAGTCGAGGCCCGGCTCCGGCGCGAGGTAGGTCCACCGGCGTAGCACGGGCGTTGCAATGCATGGCCGCGGTCGTGGAAACGGCGTGGACCGGCCGAGGAAAACCGAGGGTATGGCGAAGGCGCGGCTGTAAAAACGCGCTCGCCCGGCCGAGGGGGAAGGGTGTCGGGGATGGGGATGGACCGCATGGCGGTGCTGGTGGTGGACGACGAGGAGTCCGTCCGCGTCTACCTGCAGGAGCTGTTGGCGCAGTCGGGGTACCTGGCCCGGTCGGCGAGCACGGGCGCGCAGGCGCTGGAGATGCTGGCGGCCGGCTCGTTCGACGCGGTGCTGCTGGACGTGGTGATGCCCGAGGTGAGCGGGCTGGAGGTGCTGCGGCGGTACCGCGAGGGCGGCGGCGCGGCCCCGGTGATCGTCCTCTCCGCGCTCGCCGGCGCGGATGACGCGGTGCGGGCGATGAAGCTGGGCGCCACCGACTACCTCTCCAAGCCGTTCGACCAGGTGGAGCTGGAGACCACGCTCCGCCGCGCGCTGGGGGGAGCGCCCCAGGCGCCGGTGCCCACCGTGCCCCTGGTGGCGCGCCCGCCGCCGGAGCTGGCGCTGGAGCCGCCCCCGCCCGCGGACGACCGCGACTCGCGGCCCATCATCTTCACCTCCGCGGCGATGCGGAAGGCGAACGCCCTGCTGGAGCGCATCTCGGACACCGACGTGCCCGTGCTGCTCCTGGGCGAGTCCGGCACCGGCAAGGAGGTCTTCGCCCGGGAGGTCCACGCGCTCAGCCGCCGCCGCCCGCGGCCGTTCATCAAGGTGAACTGCGCCGCGCTCCCGGCGGAGCTCTTGGAGTCGGAGCTGTTCGGCCACGAGAAGGGCGCCTTCACCGGCGCCACCGCGGAGAAGCCCGGCAAGTTCGAGCTGGCCGACCAGGGGACCATCTTCCTCGACGAGATCGGCGAGATGGCGATCCGCCTGCAGGCCAAGCTCCTCCAGGTCCTCCAGGACGAGGAGTTCTTCCGGGTGGGCGGCAAGCGGAGCGTGCGCGTCGACTCACGCGTGGTGGTGGCCACCAACCGCGACCTGGAGAAGGAGATCCAGGAGGGCGCCTTCCGCGAGGACCTCTTCTACCGGCTCAACGTGGTGGCGATCCGCCTCCCGCCCCTCAGAGAGCGGAAGGAGGACATCATCCCGCTGGTGGAGCACTTCCTGCGCAAGTACGGCAAGCGTTACCGGCGCGCCCAGGCGGAGCTGCCTCAGGAGGTGCTGGCCGCCTTCCTGGACCACGCCTGGCCCGGCAACGTGCGCGAGCTGGAGAACATGGTGCGCCGGCTGGTGGTGCTCAAGGACCCGTCGATGGTGCTGGAGGAGCTGCGCGCCGCGCCGCGGGCGACCCAGGAGCTGAACCAGGTGGTGGTCCCCGTGAACACCGCCCTCCTACCCGCGCCCGCCGTGGCCCCGGCCGCGCCTCCGGCGGCGCCGCGCCCGCCGGAGCTGGAGCTGTCGCTCAAGGACATCGGCAAGCGGGCGGCGATGGTGGCGGAACGGGAGGCGATCCTCGCCATGCTCCAGCGCACCGGCTGGAACAAGCGGCGCGCCGCGGCCAAGCTCAAGATCAGCTACAAGGCGCTGCTCTACAAGATCAAGGACACCGGCATCGTCGACCCGCGGGCCAACGCGGAGCTGTGAGCGAGGTGCTAGGAAGCGGGGCCGGATGGCCGACGACCGGCAACGCGAGGACGACGCCGCCCAGCTGAGGCGGATGGGCTACGCGCAGCAGCTCCTGCGCGACATGGGCGGCTTCTCCAACTTCGCCGTCTCCTTCTCCATCATCTCCATCCTCACCGGGGCGGTGACGCTCTACGGACAGGGGCTGCTCAACGGCGGGCCGCTGGTGATGGGGCTGGGCTGGCCGCTGGTGTCGGCGATGACGATGCTGGTGGCCTGCGGCCTGGCGGAGCTGGCCTCGGCGTACCCCACCGCGGGTGCGCTCTACCACTGGTCCTCCATCCTGGGCGGCAGGGCCTGGGGCTTCTTCACCGCCTGGCTCAACACCCTGGGCCAGTTCTCCATCACCGCCGGCATCGACTACGGGTTGGCCCAGTTCCTGGCGCCCATGTTCGGGTGGGAGGCGGACCGGCCGCACGTGCTGGGGATCTACGCCGCCGTGCTGCTCTCGCACGCGGCGCTCAACCACGTGGGCGTCCGGGTGGTGGCCCGCCTCAACGACCTCTCGGCCTGGTACCACCTGGCCGGGGTGGCGCTGCTGGTGGGGGCGCTGGCCTTCCTCGCGCCGCACCAGGACGCGGCCTTCCTGTTCCAGAAGTACGTGGCGGACCCGTCGCAGGGGACCTACTGGGGCATCTTCTGCCTGGGCCTGCTCCAGGCGCAGTGGACGTTCACCGGGTACGACGCCAGCGCCCACGTCACCGAGGAGACGCTGGACCCGAAGCGGAACGCGCCCTGGGGCATCGTCCTCTCCGTGGCGGTGAGCGCGGTGGCCGGCTACGCCATGCTGGCCGCGGTCACCCTCGCCATCCAGGACCTGCCCGCCACCGCGGCGGCGTCCAACCCGTTCATCCACATCCTCACCCATTCGCTGGGCGGGCGGCTGGGGAGCGCGATGGTGTGGATGGTGATCGGCGCGATGTGGTTCTGCGGGCTTTCCTCCATCACCTCCAACTCGCGGATGCTGTTCGCCTTCGCGCGCGACGGCGGGCTCCCGTTCTCCCCGGCGCTGGCCAGCGTCTCCCCGCGCTACCGGAGCCCCCACGTGGCGATCTGGGTGTCGGCGGCGGCGGCGCTGGTGGTGGCGCTCTGGTCGGACGCGTACGCGGCGATCACCGCGCTCTCCACCATCACGCTCTACGCCTCCTACGCGCTGCCCATCGCCGCCGGGCTGCGCGCGCGCCGGACGGGGAAGTGGACGGAGCGCGGGCCGTGGAACCTGGGCCGCTGGTCCAGCGCGGTCAACGTCGGGGCGCTGCTGTGGGTGGTGGCGATCAGCCTGAACTTCATCCGCCCGCTGAAGCCGGTGGAGCGCTGGTCGTTCGGCGGGGCGCTCGCCGCGCTCGTCGCGTACTGGTTCCTCTACATGAGGGCCCGCTTCAAGGGCCCGCCGCAGCTCGCCTCGCAGGCGCCGCCGCCGTCCGCCGCCGCCGCGCCACCCGCAGGATGACCGCCGCCAGCGCCAGGGCCGCCGCGCCCTGGCCGGCGTTCGGGCCGGAGGCGCAGCCGCCGCAGCCCACGCCCACGTCGTACGGGTCGCAGTGGGGGACGATGGTGAGCTTGCGCTCGTTCCCGGCCTGGTCCACCAGCGGCTGGTTGGAGGCGAAGGCCTGGATGAAGATGTCGGCCGCCGCGGGCGGGCAGGCGTCCAGCCGCACCGGCGTGTCGAGCGTCCCCGCGTCGAAGTCGCGGATGCCGCTCCCCACCAGGAGCTCGTCCGGGAGGGCGAGGCGGATCTCGGAGGACCGCGAGAGCGCCGAGAAGTTGCAGGAGTCGCGCGGGACGAGGCGGAACACCTGGGTGCCCTGCTTCACCTGCATCTGCTTGGGATCCGCGCCGTCGAGCCACGACAGGTCGCTGGTCAGGGGCGACGGCGGCCCGGAGATCCACGCCACCCCATAGAGGATGCTGCCGGCCACGTCCGGCGACGATGCGCGGACGGTGAAGCCCACCGGGAAGGTCGGGGTGAGCGTGATGGTGGCGCTCCCGTCCGGTCCGAGCGTCCCGGTCACGCACGGGGCGATCCGCGTCTCGCTGCCGAGGGTGGAGGGCCCCACCACCAGGCCCGCGTCGGTGGGCGGGCAGAAGCTGGCCTGGGAGGGCGAGGCCAGCGCGTTCCCCGCGTCGTCCTCCATCTGCATCTTGAAGGTCTCCGTGGCGCAGCCCTCCAGCGGCAGCGTCAGGCCCGGGCCGACCAGGGAGATGGCCAGGTGGTCCGGCGCGGAGAACGGGAGCGAGACGCACCCCTCCGACAGCGGCGCGCCGGTGATCGACGCGCACACCTGCAGCCTCTCCGCCACGCTGTCGGTCACGCTGAACGCCGCCGCGCCCGCCGGCGCCACGCCCGAGACGGAGGTGCCGCCCGGCGAGCCGATGGTGGTGGCGGTGAACGACGCGCTGGACGCCACCCCTCCGTCGGTCCGGAGCAGGCGCGCGCTCAGGTTCACCGCCGTCGTCACGTCCGCGGAGTCGATGGCCTGGAAGGAGAGCGACGTCTCGCCGCCCACCGGGGTCGCCGCCCCGATCGGCACGGTGGCCCGCACCGTGCGGACGCTCTGGACCTGCTGCGCCGGCTGCCAGGGGACGCCGGCGGAGATCAAGATCGCCGGGCGGCCCGCGAACAGGTCCCGCATGTAGAAGGGGCCGCTGGCGGACCCGCCGGCCGGGATGGAGACGCTCATCGTCGCCGGCCAGATCGTGGCGCCCGCGTCCCCCGCGAAGCCGCCGCCGGCGCTCGAGGAGGACACGTTCACCGCCAGCGCCGGGGCGCCGGAGGCGATGGCGACACCGTCCAGCCGGCGGCGCTCCAGGGTGTACGGCCCCAGCGGCGCGCCCCTTCCGCCCGCGCTGGCGGCCCCGGGGAAGCCCAGCTGGCCCTCGAGGTAGACGATCTGCAGGGCGGGGCGCTCGGAGATGGTGGTCTCCTCGCGGGCGTGGCAGAGGATGCCGTCGCTCCCGCCGCCGTAGTCGACGATCTCGAAGCCGTTGTTCGGCGCCAGGCCGCGGATCCAGTCCTGCACCAGCTGCGTGCCGGGCGCGTTGAGCGCCACCGGGATGGGCGCGCCGACGCCGGTGAGCACGCCCAGCGCGGTGGCCCCGTGGTCCCCCGGCCCATCCGCGCCCGGAGCGCCCCACGGCTGCCCGTTGGCGTACGTGTTCCAGCACGCCTGGTTCTCCACCCACGGCCGGCTGGAGGCGTAGACAGAGTAGGGGAGCGCGGTGCCGTCGCTCGGGCAGTCCAGCAGGAGCGTGGCGGAGGTGACGGTGGACCAGGGCGGGACGGAGGTGAGGTCGAACGCCAGGAAGGCCGCCGCCTTCGGCCGCCCGTCGGCGTTGAGGTGTTCGGTGTTGTCGTTCACCGTCTGCGGGTCGCGCGCGCTGGTGATGGTGGTGTCCACGCCCGCGTCGATGACCTGCGTGCCCCCGTCCGGCAGCCCCAGCCACAGCTGCGGCCAGTTGGCGGCCGAGCCGCTGTTGAGCTGGTCCACCACGGCGGTGCCGGCGGCGGCGTAGTTCTGCAGGAGGAAGCCGTTGTTGGGCGTGCTCCCGGCGATCCACCCCTGCACCAGGGCCACCCCGGCGTCCCCGAGCGGAACCGGCGTGGTGCCGCCGCTCCCCACGTCGAGCGTGCCCAGGACCTGGGCGCCGTGGTCCGTCGCCCCGGTCGCCCCCGGCCCGGCCCACAGGGTCACGCCGTCGTAGCGGTCCCAGTTGGCGCCGGCGCTCGTCCACGGTTGCAGGCACTGGTAGACGGGGACCGTCTGTCCCGGGGCGTCCGTGCTCACGCGGACCCGCAGCGTGGCGCTGGTGATGGTGGTGGAGGGCGGGACCGGGGAGAGGTCGAACTTGAGCAGGACGGCCGCGCTGTCCGGCGCCCCGCCCAGGAAATCGTCCAGCCCGTCGTAGTTGGCCCCCGGCTGCCACGGCGTCTCCGTCCCGTCGTGGATGGTGGCGTCCCGCGTGCCCGCGTAGGCGGGCGTGGGCGACTGCCCGTCGCGGAAGGTCGCCGTCACCTGGCCCAGGGCGAGCGAGCTCGCCAGGACGTGCCAGACCACGAGGGGGGTCATACGGCCGGGGAGCTTACTTCTTCCGGGCCGGGTGTTTGCTCTGGGAGAGGATGTGTCGGAAGTGATCCGGGGTGACCGGCACCACCGACAGCCGCCCGCGCGTCAACAGCGGCAGCCCCTTCAACGCCTTGTCCGCCTTCATCGCCGCCAGCGTCACCGGGAGCTTCAGCGCCTGCTTCGGGGCGACCTCCACCGCGACCCACTCCTCTCCCTCCGGAGCGGTGGGGTCCGGGAAGGCGGCGCGGGTGACGGTGGCCAGCCCCACCACCGCCTTCACGCCACCGGTGTGGTAGTAGAGCGCGAGGTCGCCCTTCTTCATCGCCCGCAGGTGCTTGCGCGCCTCGGGGTTGCGGACGCCGGTCCAGTCGGCGCGGCCGTCGGACTCGAGCTGGGCGTAGGCGTACTCGGACGGTTCGCTCTTGATCAGCCAGTGCTGGGTGGGGGCCATGCGGCCGCGCACCGTAGCAGGCCGCGTTCTCACCGGGGGCGCCGCGACGTAAGGTCGCCCCCCGATGACGGACCGGTACGACATGGTCGTCGTGGGTGGCGGGCCCGCCGGCGAAAAGGCGGCGACCCAGGCGGCGTACTTCGGCAAGCGGGTGGCGATGGTGGAGCGCCGCCCCGACCCGGGCGGGATCGCCGTGAGCGACGCCGGGGTGCCCACCAAGACGCTGCGCGAGACGGCGCAGTACCTCACCGGGTTCCGCCACCGCGACGTGTACGGCATCAGCCTCCAACTGGACGCCTCCCTCAAGCTGGAGCGGCTCAAGTCCCGCACCCACGCGGTGACGCAGGTGATGACCACGGCGGTGCGCGGGAACCTGGAGCGGATGAAGGTGGACTTCATCCAGGGCGAGGGCCGGCTCACCCGGGACCGCGGGGTGCGCGTCGCGCTGGCGGGCGGGGGCGAGCGCACCCTCTCCGCGGAGGTCGTCCTCGTCGCCACCGGCTCCCGCCCGCTGCGCCCTGCGTCCATCCCCTTCGACGACCAGACCATCTTCGACTCGGAGGGCATCCTCCACCTGCAGACGCTGCCCAAGAGCATGGCGGTGATCGGCGCCGGGGCGGTGGGCTGCGAGTACGCCTCCATCTTCACCGCGCTGGGCGTCGAGGTGACGCTGCTGGAGGCCACGGACCGGCTGCTCTCCTTCATCGACGCGGAGATCGCCTCGCTGCTGGCGGACGCCTTCCGCGCCCAGGGCATGCGGATCGAGCTGCGCAGCGGCATGGTGGCCATCACCCGCGAGGGCGGCCGCCCCGCGCTCCGCTGGAAGGACCAGTCGCTGCACCCGCAGCACGTCCTCTTCGCGGGCGGGCGCGCCAGCAACGTGGAGGGCCTGGGCCTGGAGGAGGCGGGCGTGGCCCTGGACGCGCGCGGCCGGATCCAGGTGGACCCGAAGACCTTCCAGACCACCGCGCCCGGCATCTACGCCGCCGGCGACGTCATCGGCCCGCCGGCGCTGGCCTCCGTCTCCCAGGAGCAGGGGCGGGTGGCCGCGTGCCACGCCTTCCACCTCCCCTTCAAGGAGCGCGTGGATGCGCTGCCGCCCTTCGGCGTCTACTCCATGCCCGAGGTGGCGATGGTGGGCCTCACCGAGGAGGCGGCCCGCGCCCAGGGCATCGACGTTCTCTGCGGCCGCGGCCACTTCGCCCGGAACACCCGCGCCCGGATCGCCGGGGTCACCGAGGGCCTGGTGAAGCTGGTGTTCCGGCGCGCCGACCGGGGCCTGGTGGGGGTCCACATCCTGGGGGACATCGCCGCGGAGCTGATTCACCTGGGACAGATGGCGCTCAGCCACGGCCGGCCCATTGACGATTTCATCCACGCCACCTTCAACGTCCCCACCTACAGCGAGGCGTACAAGTACGCCGCGTACGACGGGCTCCAGGCACTGGCCCGCGGTTGAGCCGAGATGTTGAACAGGTGGCAGTTCCTGGGGCGGCGGGGCTCCCCGGGCGCCAGGAACATTCTCTATCTTCGATCGGGTACATGAGCACACCGCCTGAAGGCGGCGGGGCCATCGCGCTCCCCGAAGCGCTGGTCCGCGTCATGGGCCTTCTCCAACCCCGCCTGATCCTGGCTGAAGCCTGCCGGCTGGCCGCGGTCCTGTCCGGCGCCGAGGTGGCGCTCGCCGTCGCCGCCGCGCCGGGCGACCGCTGGACCGAGGACAGCTATGCCATCTCCCGCGGCGCGGACGACGCGGGCCACCTGCCGCCCCCGTCCGTGCGCGCGGCCATGCTGGACCTGCAGCGGCAGCTGGAGGCGGCCGCCGCGCCCCTGGCCGCCGAGCCCGCCGCCCCGGACCTGGCCGCGGTGGTGCAGCGCAGCGGGCGCGAGGACGCGCTGACGTGGGCGGTGCCGCTGAGGGCCCAGGACGGCGCGGTGGTGGGCGCCCTGGCGGTCCTCTCCACCGACCCCCAGGCGCCAGGGCGCGTGTCGATGGCGGACCTGGGCGCGCTCGGCCGCGCCGCCGAGGCCGCGCTCGGCAACGCGGCGGAGCTGGCGGCGGCGCGCCGGCACCAGGAGCGGCTGCTGCTCTTCTCGGACGCGGCGGACGAGGCGATCTGGGACTGGAACCCGGTCACCAACCAGGTGTGGTGGGCGGCGGGCATCCAGGCGCTGCTGGGGCCGGCGGCGCCGAAGGTGGAGCCGGCGCACGCCTGGAAGCTCTCGCGGATCCACCCCGAGGACGCCGACCGCGTGGAGCGCGAGCTGGACGCGGCCGCGCGCGATCCGAACACCACCTCCTGGAAGGCGGAGTACCGCTTCCTGCGCGCCAGCGGCTCCTGGGCGTCGGTGGAGGACCGCGCCTACTTCCTGCGCGACCGCGACGGCCACGCCCTGCGCGTGGTGGGGGCGATGCGCGACGTCTCGGCGCTGCGCGACTCGGCGGAGCGGCTGCGGATCCTCGCCGAGGTGTCGCGCACCCTGAGCCAGGCCGCGCTCTCCCCGGAGCGGCTGTACGAGACGCTGGCGCGCACCGTGGCGGAGCGGATGGGGGACTCCTGCGCGGTCCGGATCCTCTCCCGGGACGGCACCACGGTGCAGACGGCGGGTTTCTTCCACCGCGACCCGGACTTCAACCGGCGGCTGAGCCAAGCGGTCCGGATTCCCTCCAGCGCGTTCGAGGGCCTCACCGGCCAGGTGCTCAGCTCCCGCCGCGGCGTCCTCATCGCCCACGCCGGCGCGGAGGACCTGAAGCGGCAGGTGGTGGCCTCGCCGCTGCGCGACGCCATCCCGTCCACCGTCACCTCCAGCCTGCTGGGGGCGCCCATCGTGCTGCGCGGCCGGGTGCTGGGCGCGCTGATCTGCAACCGGCGCGTCTCGGAGCCGTACACCGAGCAGGACGCGACGCTCCTGCAGGACCTGGCGGACCGCGCGGCCCTGGCCATCGCCAACGCCCAGCAGCAGGACGAGCTGCGCGACCGCGAGGAGCGGCTCCGCCTGGCGGTGGAGGCCACCCGCCTGGGCACCTGGGAGCTCTCCCCGGAGAGCCGGATGATCCGGTGCGACCAGCGCTGCCGCGAGCTGCTCTGGCTCCCGGATGAGGGCCCGGTCCCCTACGACCGCCTCGTCCAGCGCATCCACCCCGACTACCGCGCGCGGGCGGCGGCGCTGCTGGAGGCGGCGGAGGGCGGCGGCGGCGGCGCCGAGGTGCGCGTGGAGCTGCGGACCCACCGCGAGGGCGCCGAGCACTGGGTGGAGATGCACGCCCGGCGGACGGTGAGCGAGGTGCTGCCGCTCCACCGGCTGATCGGCACCGTGCTGGACATCTCCGAGCGCAAGCGCACCGAACGCCAGCTCACCGAGGCGATCCGCGCCCGCGACGAGTTCCTCTCCATCGCCTCCCACGAGCTGCGCACCCCGCTCACCCCGCTGCGGCTGCAACTGGAGACGCTCCGGCGCAGCGTGGAGCGGATGATCCCGGGCGACCGGTTCGCGGAGCGGATGGACGTGGCGCTGCGGCAGACCCAGCGGCTCTCCAAGCTGGTGGAGAACCTGCTGGACGTCTCGCGCATCACCAGCGGCCGGATGAGCCTGGAGCTGGAGCAGTGCGACCTCGGCGAGGTGGCGCGCGAGGTGGCGGAGCGCTTCCAGGAGGAGGCGGCGCGCGCGGGCTGCTCCCTCGAGCTGAACCTGGTGAAGGAGGCCACCGGGCTGTGGGACCGCTCGCGGCTGGAGCAGGTGGCCACCAACCTGCTCTCCAACGCCATCAAGTACGGGCCTGGCCACCCCATCGAGGTGGTGGTGAACGCGGCGGAGGAGCAGGCCACCGTCGCCGTCTCCGACCAGGGCATCGGCGTGGACCCGGAGGACGCGGCGCGAATCTTCCAGCGCTTCGAGCGCGCGGTGTCCGCCCGCCACTATGGCGGCCTGGGCCTGGGCCTGTACATCGTCCGGCAGATCGCCGAGGCGCACGGCGGGCAGATCGCCGTCGCCGGGCGGCCGGGCGGCGGCTCCACCTTCACCCTGACGCTCCCCCGCCGGCCGATGAACGTGCTCCAGGTCCCGTCCGGGCCGTCCATCTTCACCACCGGGAACTGAGCCTGGAGGAGCGGCCGGAGCAACGCCGCATCGGCAGTCCATGAGGCCCGCGCGACTGCACGCGCCGGCGCGCACCGGGCCTCACGCGTTGAGCTTCACCCAGGCGCGGAGGATCTCCGCCACGCTCCAGGCCTGGGCGACGCAGCCGCGGGGGCGGAACGGCTCGGTGGCGTCGAAGATCTCGGAGACCTGGCCGATGCAGGCCTCCTCGAGGTGGCGGCCCACGCCGTCCATCCAGCGGCGCGCCTGGTCGCGGTCCGGGTGGAGCTTCAGCCACGCGTCGACGAAGTGCCCCAGCAGCCAGGCCCACACCGTGCCCTGGTGGTAGGCGGCGTCGCGCGCGCGCAGGTCGCCGTCGTAGGTGGCCTTGTAGTGCTGGTGGCTGACGCAGAGCGACCGCAGGCCCACCGGGGTGACCAGCTCGTCGCGCACCTTCTCCAGCACCGGCGCCCAGCGGTCGCGCCGGAGCACCGGGTGGTCGAGCGAGATGGCGAAGATCTGGTTGGGGCGGATGGCCGCGTCGTCCTTCCCGTCCGGCCCGTCGACCACGTCGAACAGGCAGCGCTCGGACTCGTTCCAGAAGCGGCGGTTGAAGGACCCCTGGGCGCGCTCCTCCGCCGCCAGGTACGCGTTGGGGTCCTTGCCCAGCTCCCGCGCCCAGTCCGCCATCAACATCAGCGCGTTGAACCACAGCGCGTTGATCTCCACCGCCTTCCCGCGGCGCGGCGTCACCACCCAGTCGCCCACCTTGGCGTCCATCCAGGTGAGCTGGTAGCCCTCCTGCCCCTGGGCGAGCAGCCCGTCCCTGGGATCGACGTGGATGTTGAAGCGCGTCCCCTGCAGGTGGGCGGCGGCGATCCGCTCCAGCGACGGCCAGAGGTCGCGCACCAGCTCCAGGTCCCCGGCCGCCCGCGAGAAGCGGCCGATGGCGTGGAAGAACCAGAGCGTGGCGTCGGCGGTGTGGTACAGGCCCTCGCTCTCGCCCTCGGGGAAGAGGTTGGGCAACAGCCCGTCCCGCACCGAATGGTTGAAGGTGCGGAGGATGGCGCCCGCCTCGCGCAGGCGGCCGGTGCACAGAGCCAGCCCCTCCAGCGAGATCATGGTGTCTCGGCCCCAGTCGGTGAACCAGTGGTAGCCGGCGATGACGGACCGCAGGTCCTGCCCGCTGGCGCGCGCCCACGCCTCGTCCGCCGGGCGCGTCACCGGGTCGATGATGAACTGGTCCGCCGCCAGCACCAGCCGCGCCGCCGGCCCGGTCCGCGCCACCTCCGGCGCCCGCTCCAGCATCCGCGCCTCGCGCGCCAGCTCCAGCGCGAACACCTCGGACGGGTTCCGGTCCAGGTTCTCCCAGCCGCCCGCGGTGCAGCCGAACGCCAGCAGCTCCCCCTCGGTCAGGCGGCACTCGAAGTAGCCGGGGGAGACCTGGTGGTCCAGCGAGTCGTACCCGCGCGCGGCCTCCACCCGCATCCGCAGCGGCGGGGAGCGCTCCGGGAGGAGCACGAAGGGCGAGGCGCACTCGCTGTACACGCGCACCCGCAGCGGCGGGGTGGCCTCCTCGGCGCGCAGCTCGATCTGGTCGCCGCACACCCGCAGCACCGGGAAGGGGGGCGGCTGCGCCGCCACGGCGTTCTCGTGCGCCCGGAAGGTGGGGAAGGGCCGCAGCCGCAGGTCGACCGGCGGGCCGCCGCGGTGGCGGTAGGTGACGAACAGCGTGTTCTCGCCGTGCGCCATCACCACCCGCCGCTCCAGCCGCACCGGCCCCACCTGGTACTCCCACTCCGGCACCAGCCCGCGCAGGCGGAACGCGCGCAGCTTCCCCACGCCGGAGCACTCCATCGACCCGTCGCCGCGCTCCTCGCTGTCGATGCGGAAGGGCACGCCGTCCACCCGCGCCTCCTCGGTCAGGCGGGAGAGCATCACCGTGCGGCCGCGGCCGCCCAGCGCGGGGATGAACAGCCCGTGGTAGCGGCGGGTAGGGCACATCGCCAGCGTGCCGGACGCGTAGCCGCCCAGGCCGTTGGTCACCAGCCACTCGCGCGGGACCACGTCCTCCGGCTGCGGGCCGCGGGGGAAGTCCAGCGCCAGCACGGGCAACTCTGGCTCGGTGGGGTTCTTCACGGCCGTGGGACCTCCTCGCTGGAGAGCACCACCGCGGCGAGGCCCGGGACCAGGAACGGCCCCTCCTCGCCGGTGGGGAACGTCGCGCCCGCGCCGCCGAACCGGGACTCCTCGGACGACAGGCGCAGGCCCCACCGCCGCCCCTTGGGCAGGGACAGCAGCGGCTCCGGGCACGGGTCCAGCCGCAGCGTCGTTCCCAGGTTCAACAGCACCAGCCGCTCATCGTCTTCCCCCGCGCCCTCGCCGGTGAAACGGAGCGCCAGCGCCTGGGGGCCCAGCACCGCCCCGGCCAGCTGGCGCGGGTCCTGGCGAGCGAAGACCGGGTCCTCGCGGCGCATCGAAAGGAGCGCCCGGTGCAGCGCCAGCGCCTGCCCGTGGCCCTCGCGGTCGCGCTCGCGCAGGTCCAGTCGCGAGCCCGCGAACGCCGCCTCGCCGGACCTGGGCTGGTAGCCCTCGCGCTCGATGGCGCGCTGGGCGCTCGGGAACTGGGTGAGGAACTGCGCCCGCCCGCGGCGCACCGCTTCGCCCAGGTCCCCGCCGTGGTCGGCGAAGAAGTCGAACGGCGCGGAGGCGAACCACTCCTGCCCCATGAACAGCATCGGCGTCTGCGGCAGCACGAGGAAGAAGGTGGTGAGCGCGCGCGCCCGCCGCGCCCCCGCCAGGTGGTGCAGCCGCCAGCCGCCCAGCCCGTTGGCGACCTGGTCGTGGTTCTGGAGGGAGAAGACCACCTGCTCCGGGCGCGCCTTCCACAGCGGCGTGCCCCGGCGCTTCTTCTGCCAGTCGTACCACTGGCCCTGGTACAGCCCGTTGCGCAGCGCGCAGGCCAGCAGCTCGTTCGCCGTGCCCTGGTAGTCCTGCAGGTAGGCCTCGGAGGTGGCGCCCGCGGCCACCCTGGCGGAATGGTGGAAGTCGTCCACCCAGAGCGCGTCGCAGCCCATCCCGCCGCGCGGCTCCGGCGCCACCAGGGCGACGTCCTGCGGCTCGTTCTCCGCCACCAGGAAGAGGCGCCGGCCGCCCGCCGCCTGCCGCGCCCGCGCGCCCAGCTCCGCCAGCACATGGCGCCTGGAGACGTCGCGGAGGTCCTGGGTGGCGTCCAGCCGCAGCCCGTCCAGGTGGTACTCGGCGATCCAGTGGGCGGCGTTCTCCACGAAGAAGTGGCGGACGGCCGGCTCCCCGAAGTCCGGCGGGTCCCCCCAGTCCGTGTGGTGCTTGGTGTCGAAGTAGCGCGGGCTGAACTGGCCCAGGTAGTTCCCGTCCGGGCCGAGGTGGTTGTAGACGACGTCGAGGATGACGCCGAGGCCCAGCCGGTGCGCCTCGTCCACCAGCCGCCGCAGGTCGTCCGGCCGGCCGTAGCGCGCGCACGGCGCGTAGAGGCCCACGCCGTCGTAGCCCCAGTTGAAGCGGCCGGGGAAGGTGTTCACCGGCATCAGCTCCAGGCAGGTGACGCCCAGGTGCTTCAGCTTCGGGAGCTCCGGGAGCAGAGCGGCGAAGGTGCCCGCCTCCGTGTACGCGCCCACGTGCAGCTCGTAGATCACCTGGCCGCGCGCGGAGAGGCCGCCCCAGCCCGCGTCCGTCCAGTGGAAGGCGTTCGGGTCGACGACCTCCGCCGGTCCGTGCGGGCCGTCCGGGAGGAAGCGCGCCGCCGGGTCCGGGAAGGCGTCGCCCCCGTCCAGCTTCAGCTTGTAGCGGTCGCCCGGGCGCGCCGGGGCCACGCCCTCGAAGTAGCCGCCGGCGGCCCGCTCCAGTGGATGCAGGCGCAGCCCGCCGCCGGAGGACTCCAGCGCCACCGCCACCGCGCGCCGCTCGGGCGCCCAGGCGCGAAAGCGCGTCCGGCCGTCGCCCAGCCAGCTCGCGCCGATGTCCAGGGTGAACCCGGTGCCCGTCACGGGGTCACAAGGTAGGGTCGCTCACGCCGCCGCGCACTCACGCTTCGCGGGGATCGAGCACCTTTCCAGGAGCGCTCAGCGCGTGCGAGGTGCCGTACAGGCCCAGGCCCACGAACGCCAGGGCCGCCGCCTCCGACAGCCCGCCCAACCAGCCGGTGAGCACGGCCATCAGGCCTGCACCCGCGCCGAAGAGCACCGCCGTCATCCCCGCCGCCTTCACCATCGAAGTCACCGTTCCCCTCGCGCTTTGGACGTGCGCGTCCAGAAATCCGTTCGAAGGAACGTAGGGGCGCGATCCGCCTCGGGGAATCGGAACGGGAGGACCCGGCGCGGAGAAGCGTTTTTCCCCCGGTGGGCACGCGCCTTCCACCCCTCGCCGGGCCCCGAAAGTTTTCCCGACCGCAGCCACCTGCCGAAACCGGCCGATGCACCCTTCCCGCGCAATTCCGCGGCGTTCGCGCACCGCGTCGTCTGGCACGGGCACTGCTACTTGGCAGCGGCCAGCGAATATCGGCGCGCCTGGCCGCAGGGCGGGCGCGCGCACGAGGAGCCAGGGCGATGGACAGGCGCAGGGCGGGCATGGCGGTGGCGGTGGCGATGGCGCTTCTGGGGACGGGCTGCGCGCACCGGGCCAGGACGGCGCCCCAGGCGGCCGAACCGGAGCCGTACCAGATCGGTCGCGAGGACGTGCTGGACATCTCGGTGTGGCGGGACGCCGAGCTGTCGAGGGTGATGCCGGTCCGGCC
>DASRBA010000080.1:0-4125 GCA_035637895.1 Myxococcaceae bacterium | reverse complement strand
CGATGCGGGAGACCACCCGCCGCCTGGCCGAGGACCTCGCCCGCCGCGCGGTGGAGGAGACCGGGCTGGGCAACGTCAAGGACAAGATCCAGAAGAACCTGCTCTGCGCCAACAAGACGCCGGGGACGGAGATCCTCCGGCCGCTCGCCTGGTCCGGCGACCACGGGATCTCGATCCTGGAGCGCGCGGCGTTCGGGGTGATCGGGTCCATCACCCCCACCACCAACCCCACCGAGACCATCATCAACAACGGGATCGGGATGGTGGCCGGCGGGAACGCGGTGGTGTTCAACGTCCACCCCGGCGCGAAGAAGACCTCCGCCTTCCACATCGAGCAGCTCAACGAGGCGATCGTCGCCGCGGGCGGACCGGAGAACCTGCTCTGCGCCATCGCCGAGCCGACCATCGACTCCGCCCAGGCGCTGATGAAGCACCAGAACGTGCGCCTGCTGGTGGTGACGGGAGGGCCGGCGGTGGTGAAGGCGGCCATGAACTCCGGCAAGCGCGCCATCGCGGCCGGGCCGGGGAACCCGCCGGCAGTGGTGGACGAGACCGCGCACCTGGAGAAGGCGGCCGCGGACATCGTCAACGGAGCGTCCTTCGACAACAACATCGTCTGCATCGTGGAGAAGGAGGTCTTCGCCGTCTCGGAGATCGCCGACCGCCTGAAGAAGCTGATGGTGGAGAACGGCGCCTTCGAGGTGACGGGGGGGGCGATCAACCGGCTGGAGAAGCTGGTGATCCACGAGGCGCATCCGGCCAAGGAGTGGGTGGGCAAGGACGCGGCGAAAATAGCGGAGGCGGCGGGGATCCGCGTCCCGTCCGGGACGAGGCTGCTGTTCGCGGAGGTGGACCCGTCACACCCGTTCGTGCAACTGGAGCTGCTGATGCCGGTGATCGGCTTCTGCCGGCTGAAGTCGGTGGAGGACTGCATCGCGGCGGCGGTGCAGGCGGAGCACGGGTTCGGCCACACCGCGACGATGCACTCCACCAGCCTGGACAACCTCCACGCGATGGCGCGGGTGATCAACACGTCCATCTTCGTGAAGAACGGCCCGTCGTTCGCGGGGCTGGGGTTCACCGGCGAGGGCTACACGTCCTTCACCATCGCGTCGCCCACGGGCGAGGGGCTGACCACCGCGGTCTCCTTCACCCGCGAGCGCCGCTGCACGCTCAAGGATTACTTCCGCATTGTCTGAGCCCGTCGCGAGCGTGGTCCTCCCGGATCTCGGCGGCCCGGCGCTGGCGGTGGTGGAGCTGGACTCGATCGCCCGCGGCTTCGTGGTCGCCGACGCGCTGCTCAAGCGCGCGCGGGCGAGGATCGGGATGGCGGAGCCGGTGACGCCCGGGAAGTACGTGCTGATGTTCGGGGGGGATGTGGGGGAGGTGGAGGAGTCGTTCCGCGCGGCGGTGGAGGCGGCGGGGAGCTCGCTGATCGATCAGCTGCTGCTGACGCAGGTGGCGGCGCCGCTGGTGGCCGGGCTGCGGGGGAAGTTCCACGGCGGGGCGGAGGAGAGCCTGGGGTTCGTGGAGACGCAGACGGTCGCTTCCGCGGTGAAGTCGGCGGACGCGGCGCTCAAGCGGGCGGAGGTGTTCCTCACCCGGCTCCACCTGGCGCGGGGGATCGGCGGGAAGGGGTACTACGGGCTGGCCGGGAGCCTGCACATGGTCCAGGCGGCGCTGGAGGCCGCGGCCTCGTCGATCGACGCGGGGATGCTGGTGACGACGGAGATCATCCAGCGACCGCACGCCGAACTAAAGGGAGTGGTGACCTAGAGGCGCTCCAAGCGAGGAGCGATCACGTCCAGGACGCCCAGGCGGGACGCGAGCTCGCGCACCAGGGAGGCGGCATCTGGTGAAATGGGAACCTGGAGCTCAGCCATGCCGTCGAGGATCCACTCGAGGGCGAGTTGGTATTCATTGGCGGTGATGAAGTCCTCGACATACCGGGTTTGCTCGGCCGGAAATGTGTCCCTGACCAGGCCAAGCAGGCGGGTCAGCTCTGCGCGGATCTGCTCATGCGCGGCCAGCGTCACGGATTCCTCGGCCGATTGACGGGGAATCCGGTGATGATCTTGCCATCCGCGTCGATGATGACGCGGATGCTGACACCGTCTCGAGTCCCCTCGACGATGGTCCGGCCTCCTGGTCCTGGCGTTCGACTCGACCCGGGATCCGTAGCCACGTCGGAGATCTCGTGGATGATCTTGGCATCGGTCCAGCCGGCCGGGAATTCACTCTTCCCTGGCTTACCGGCACCAGGGCGGTGTCCCCCTCCCTTCCCTGGTCCATCGCCGTCGAGGATGTGGTCGCGAACGTTCGGAGTCGTGAGATCCACGTTCGCGTCCTGCCGTTCCTTCTCGACCTTCCGCACCGCTTCGTTGAGCTCCTTGACGCTCACCTCCAGCTTCGCCTGTGCCGCCTGCACCTGCGGCTTCTCCTGCTTCATCCCGGGCGCTTCCGCGGTCGCTGGATACACGAACAGCAAGAGCGGAAGGACCTCCACGATCCCGCCCAGCACCGTCCTCCCTCCAGCAGCAGCCACCTCGGCTCCTGCGGCACTCTCCGTCGCGACGGCGGTCGCCTCGGTCAGGGCGGTGAGCTCGACGTAGGCCTGCTGGGTCTGGGCGAGTTGGCTGCTCAGGAGCGCGTACTGCTCGGCCGAGAGTTGCGCTTTGTGCAGGTCCAGCATCGCCTTGGCGCGCGCCAACTCACTCGGCCCGATCTGCGGCTGAGCGACGGCCACACCGGCCACGAACCACAACGCGATGGTCATTCGCATCGTCGCGCCCCTCAATCCCGCAGCGGCCGGCCCTGGGCGTCGTTGACCTTCCCCGCGAGCATCAGGATCCCATCGATGAGCGGCCACACCCAGCCGATCCCGCAGGTCAGCACGCACGCGGCGATCTGCGCGATCGCGATACCCGTGTGCCCCAGGTAGAAGCGCCCGGCGCCCAACCCACCCAGGAAGATCTGCAGCAACCCCGCTGCCATCCTGCTCTTGTCGGACACGCCCATCGGCGGGGGCGGCGGCATCATCGCCTGCGATCCGGCCCGCGCCATCGTGGAGCCCGGCGGCGGAGGTGGGGGCGGAGGCGGGGGCACCTGCGCGAGGTGCGCGGACAAGTCGGTGCCGCACGTCGCGCAGACCGTCACGCCCTGGGTGATGCGCGTTCCGCAGTTGGGACAGAACATGGGAATCCCCTCTGAAATGTGCTAACTGTACTGGCCACTCCCGCGTGGCGAGCACCCGCACCAGGAGCTTCCTTGAACATCCGCGTTCCCGAGGCCCGCAAGCAACCGGGAATTTCGTACGCCGTCACCGACGACGGCGTCGAGCTCCCCGTCATCGACATCACCCACCCCGCCTTCGACCCCAGCCCGCTGGAGGCGCAGCTCCCCGCCCTGACCCGGGCGTACCTCGCCGACGACCTTCGCCGCCGCCAGGCCCCGCCGTGGCTGAGCAAGCTGATCCTCAAGGTGTTCCTCCGCAAGTCGGTGCTCGCGCGCGGGCTGCAGCGCGCCGCCGGCTCCTTCCTCTCCGGCGTCAGCACGTACTTGTTCAAGCTGGGCCCGGAGAACCTGGGCGCCTACGCCGTGCCGGTCGACCGGAAGATCGCCGCCGCCCTCCCCTCCGTCTCCATCCGGCTCCGGCTGATGGACGTGGCGCGGTTCCTCGCGGACGGCGTGCTGCCGGCGCTGGAGGCGCGCCCCGGCCGCCCCCTCCGGCTGGTGAACATCGGCGGCGGGCCCTCCATCGACAGCGTGAACGCGCTGATCCTCCTCCACCGCCGCGGCGCCCTCGCCGGCCGGCAGGTCCAGGTGCTCACGCTGGACCTGGAGCCCTGGGGGGCGTCCTTCGGCGCTCGGGCGCTGGCGGCGCTGCAGGCGTCGGGCGGGGCGCTCCACGGCGTGGACGCGTCGCTCACCCGGGAGCCGTATGACTGGACGCGGCCGGAGCGGCTGAGGGAGCTGCTCGCCGGGGTGCGGGACGGGGACGCGGTGGTGGGTGCGTCCTCGGAGGGCGCCCTGATGGAGTACGCGGAGGACGCGCAGGCGGAGGCGAACCTGGCCGCGCTTCGCGACGCGACGCCCGCGGACGCCGTGCTCGCCGGCTCCACCACC
>DASRBA010000079.1:0-5417 GCA_035637895.1 Myxococcaceae bacterium | reverse complement strand
CGCGTCTCCAAGGTGACGACGACCAGGATGTTCCTCACCGAGCCGGCGGCCGTCGCCTGGCTCGACGAGCGGGCGAGGGAAGACGCCGCGAGCGCCGGTCCCAGCTGATCGACGATGCGCGGAGGGAGGGCTCCTCCAGCGCGCCCCGCCGCTAGTCCTTGACCGGCGTCGCCTTGAGCGCGGCCTTCCCTTCCTTCACGTAGACCTGGAAGCGGACCGTCTTGCACGCGTACTTCTGCACCAGCTGCTCCTTGTTCTTCCGGAGCTTCGCCGCGAACTTGTCGTACGTCAGCCCGTCCGCGCCCTCCCCGCACCGCTCGCGGGTCTCGACGAACTCCCGGTACACCTCCTGGAAGTGCGCCTCCTCCAGGCTGGCGGGCGTGGCGGCGGCCACGGCCGGCATCTTCGGGAGCGGGATGGTGCCGCTCTGCCGCGGGGAGGGCATGGAGTTGGGCACCGCGGTCCGGCGCGCGCTCGCGTCCAGCAGCTCCTGGGGGATGGTGGCCACGCGGGTGGCGTCCGGGTTGTCGTCCTGGGCGCCGGCGGGCTCGTTCGGGTCCGAGGAGAAGCGCGGGAGCGTCTCCTGGGAGAACGGCGCGGAGATGCTGGGGTTGCTCACCGGCACCGACGCCATGGCCCCCATCGGCATCCGCGCGGAGACCGCCTCCGCCGGGGTGGGCTCCGCTTCGGACGCTCCCAGCTCCTGGCCGGGCGAGGCGAACGGCGAGTCGGCGCGCGTGGTGCCCTCCCGGTCCGGGGACTCGTCCTGCGACGACTCGTACTGCGAGAACGGATCGTCCGGGACCGGGGGCGCGTCGGAGGCCGCGGGCGCCCCGAAGGTGGTGTACGACGGCTGCTCCGCCTGGGCGGTGGTGGTGGCCGGCTCCGGCGGCGGCTCGAACGGCGCGCCCGCCCCGTCGTCCTCGCGGGTGGCGCCGAGCTGGGAGATCGCCCGCTCCAGGCGCGGGTCGCCGCGCTCCTGGCTCGGATCCGGCATGGTGGAGGCGAGCGCGACCTGCGCCGATGGAGAGGGCTCCATCTCCGCCAGCCCCGGGCGCGACTCCCGGGCCGACGCCTCCGCGGGGATGCCCGGAGCCAGCTCGTTCTCCGGCTCCACCTCTTCGTCGCGCTCCTCCGCGGCGCCGCCGCCGATCAGCACGGCCCACACCAGCGTCAGCACCACCAGCCCGCCCAGCACGCCCAGCGCGAACCGCTGGTACCCGCCCAGCGCGGACATCATCGGCTGGACCGAGGTGAGGGCGATGAACTCGTACGGGGTGTCCTCGATCGCCTGCCGCGAGGCGATCAGCATCGGCGCCCGGCCGCCGCCGCGGTCGTCCGCCGAGGTGAACAGCGGGAGCTGGAACGGCCCGAACGACGCCGCCGCGCCGCGCTCCACCACCGTCGCCGTCCCCGCCTTCGCCAGCTTCTCCACCTTCTCCAGCCGCGCCTTCTCCGCCCCGCCGCCCTGCACCAGCCGGCCGGCGTGGAAGACGCCCGCCGCCGCCAGCGAGGCGTCCTTCGCCACCCCGTCCATCATCCCGTCGGTGAGCAGCGGCGCGCCCAGCACGATGGTCGCCACCTGCTTGGGCTCCGGGCTCTTGTCCCAGACCGGGAGCGAGACGAAGAGGTGGCTGACGCCGGACGCCTCCTGCACCATCCCGTCCGGCCCGGCCTTGGCCAGCGCCGCGTCCAGCCCCTCGGCCGCCTTGCCGCCGCGCAGGAAGGTGCCGCCGCCCTCGGTGACGTAGCCGAAGACCAGGCTCCCCTTGACCGCGTCCGGCGCCTGCTCCTCCACCATCTCGCTCAGCGCCTGCAGCTTCTCCGCCGGGACCGCCTCCTTGGCCGAGGGCGCCTTCACCGCCAGCGCGGTGGCCTGCAGCTTGGGCTGGGCGGCCAGCCGGGTGGCGGCCCGCTGCAACAGCTGCCGGCGCTCGGAGATCTGCGCCTGGGCGAGCGGCCGCGCGGCCTGCGCCTGCGCCGTGGCCAGCTCCACCGACCGGCCGACGAGCGGTGGCGTGAGGAGGACGAGGTGCGCCGTCCAGAGCGCAAGGACGAGCAGAGCGAAGACCAGGAACTTGAGGCGCGCCATCACCGACCCGGAAGGGGGAACGGCTGCTTATAGCGTCGCGAGAATGGTGCAGCAAGAATGGGCCAGGGCCCGGACCTGCCCCGGGCCCTGGGGACGGCTGATGCGGCGGCCTTCGGCCGCTCCTTCCTGGCTCAGCGAGGCGAGCCGCCTCAGGCGCGCGACGCGGGGTGCGGCGTCTGGTGGCCGGTGCCCTTGCGGCGCTTCTCCAGCTCGCGCTTCACCGCGTTCTCCAGCCGGTCGCGGCAGAGGTCGATCGACTTGAAGAAGTCGTCGGACACCTCCTCCACGTGGATGGCCGAGCTCCCCGGGATGTGGAGCGTCACCTTGCACTCCTTGTCCACGCCGCCCTTGGCGCTCGCGTCGCGCAGGTGCACTTCGATCTCCGCCGCCTCGTCGTCGTAGAAGGTGAGGATGGGGTCGATGAGGTGAGACTGGACGTGCTCCTTCATCCGCTCCCCGAGGTGAACGTGGACACCGCGCAGGTTGACCTTCATTCGTGAGACCTCCCCAGCGCCGAGATGGACCCCAAGCGTCGGATCCAAGCGGCGCCGAGTCAACGGAGGGCTCGCGCGATCCGCGGCCAGCGGATAAGTTCCGGATAGGAAGGGGGCGGGCATGAAGTACTGCACCGAGTGCGGGGCGGAATACCTTGACTCGGCGGAGAAGTGCTCGGACTGCGAGGTCTCCGAGCTGGTCTCCCGCGAGGAGATGCGCCGCCGCGGCATCCCCCTGGCCACCGACCGGGACACCCGCCGCTTCGTCCCCGCCGGCACCGCCGAGGACCCGCTCACCCAGGAGGCGCTGGTCAAGGTGCTGGAGGCGGAGAAGATCCCCGTCTACCCGCGCGCCCGCGCCGGCGGCAGCGTGGACATGATCACCACGCCCTCCGGCTCGTGGTGGGAGCTGCTGGTCCCCGAGGACATGGTGGACCGCGCCCGCCTCATCCTGGAGGCCGAACGCGAGAAGCTGAAGTCCACCCAGGCCGAGGCCGAGCAGGCCGCCGAGGAAGAGGCCACCTCCTCGCCGTCCTCCGAGAGCTGATCGCCGTCAGGAAGGCTTGGGGAACGGCGCCACCCGCCGGACCTCCACCGCGCAGGCGTCGTCCAGGCCGGGACAGTCGCGCGCGAGCCGCGCCGCCTCCTCCTCGTCCTTCGCCTCCACGATGAAGTAGCCCAGCACCGCCTCCTTCCCTTCGGCGAACGGGCCGTCCACCACCAGCCGCCCGCCGCGCCGGCGCACCGTCCTCGCCCCCGCGTCCTCCAGCCGTTCCACCCCCAGCAGCCGCTTCTCCCGGTGCAGCTTGTCCGCCCACGTCACGAAGCGCTCGTAGAGCGCCGCTTGATCTGGACGCGACGAAGGATCTCCGCGCGCGGTGTCGTCGCGGAACAGCAGCAAGAAGCTCGGCATGAGGGTCGTTTTCTCCCGTTTTCTCTCTCGACGAAACTCCGTCCACCGAGAGGACAAGAAAGCGCAACTGTCGGCGGGGACCCTCCGAGAATGGGTCCGCATACATCCTCTCACCCCAGAACACCTCGGACGAACGAACATGGAAATCCGCAAGACACAGGCCACTGGCCCGGCCGCCGCCCCCGCTTCCACCCCCGTTTCCACCGGCGCCTCCAGCGCCCCGACCGCCGCCCCGAGCGCGCAGGCCGACTCGGCCTTCTCCGGCTCGTCCGCGCCCGCCGCGGATCGCCTGGGCACCTCGCGCTCGGGCCCGCACGTGGCGCTGCCCTCGATGGGCTGCTTCGTGCCGCCGGCCCGCATCGCCGGTCCGCTGGACCTGAGCAGCGGCGCCGCCCGCGGCGCGGTCGAGACGTCGATGAACTATCTGAACGTGCGGCTGGGCGAGACGCTGCAGGGCGACGCGCACGACGCGTTCTCCGTCCGCTCGGTGGAGCGCGACAGCCTGGGCATGACGCACGTCCGGCTGGACCGCATGCACGACGGCCTGAAGGTCTTCCCGGAGCAGGTGATCGCGCACCTGGACGCCGACGGGAACGTGAAGAGCCTCACCGGCGAGGTGCAGCCCATCCCGCGGACGCTGGCCGCCCAGGGCGGCCCCCAGCTGTCGGACGAGCAGGCCAAGGCGACGGCGCTGAAGGCGTTCGGCAACCCGACCGACTGCGATCCGGCGGTGGAGAAGGTGATCACCCAGGCGGCGGACGGCAGCTACCGCGTGGCCTACCACGTGGAGGCCACCAACCTGGGCCTCGCCTCCGGCCCGCAGCGGCAGAACTACCTGATCGACGCCCAGACCGGCGAGGTGCTCAAGAACTGGAACCAGATGGGCGGGATCGACATGAAGCAGATCGAGGCCGCCAAGGCCCGCCAGGCGCAGGGCGCGCAGTACGCCAAGGGCAAGGGCGTGGACGGTGAGGAGCCGCCGCCTCCGCCGGTGCTCAAGACCGCCGAGGGCAGCGCGACCCCGGCCAGCAAGATCAACGACAACTCCCAGGTCACCTCGTCCATCACCATCGACGGCGACGACTTCAAGGCCGGCGAGGTGCAGCTGGACCTGGACATCGACCACACCTACCGCGGCGACCTGGTGGTGAAGCTCACCTCCCCGTCCGGCAAGGAGTACGTGGTCTCCAACCGCGAGGGCGGCTCCGAGGACAACATCAAGGGGAGCTTCGACCTCTCCGACGCGTTCGAGAACGAGCCGGTGAAGGGCGAGTGGAAGCTCTCCGTGGAGGACAAGGCGGCCCAGGACGTGGGCACGCTCAACTCCTGGAAGCTGCACTTCAAGGAGAAGGACCCGAACCAGAAGCCGCCGCCCCCGCCGGAGAAGGACGACACCTCCATCTACGCCGGGACGGTGGGCATCGGCGCCACCCAGAAGCCGGACGGCACCTGGCGGCTTCTGGACAAGAGCCGCGGCAATGGCATCGAGACCCGCGACGCCATGAACCGCAGCTCGGGCTCGGGCTCCAAGGAGATCGACGACGCCAACAACATCTGGGGCGAGGCCACGGATGACCCGCGCAACGCGGCGGCGGTCGACGCGCAGTTCGGCGCCGGGATGACGTACGACTTCTACAAGGACGTGCTCGGCCGGAGCTCCATCGACGGCAAGGGCGAGAAGCTGCTGAACAACGTCCACATCAACCAGAACTACGTGAACGCGTTCTGGGACGGCACCCAGATGAACTACGGCGACGGCGACGGCGTGGACGCCTCGGTGCTCACCACCCTGGACGTGGCGGGCCACGAGATCACCCACGGCCTCACCGAGCGCACCGCCGGGCTGATCTACTCCGGCGAGTCGGGCGGCCTGAACGAGGCGATGAGCGACATCCTCGGCGGCGCGGGCGTGGAGTGG
>DASRBA010000078.1:0-28445 GCA_035637895.1 Myxococcaceae bacterium | reverse complement strand
CACCAGCTCCTGGTCCTTCATCACGTACCCGGCGGCGTAGTACTGGCCGCCGCCGTGGCAGGTCTCGCAGGAGATGGACTCCACCCGCCGGTCCTCGAGGTTGGGCGAGTGGCAGGAGAGGCAGCGGGCGTCGCGGCGCTGCGTCTCGGAGAGGGACTCGATGGCTCGGGCGTGCTTGGACTGGCGCCAGGCGGCGTACGCGTCCGGGTGGCAGGCCTTGCAGCTCTCCGGGCCCACGAACTCGGTCCCGGTCAGCTCCGCCGCGGAGACCGCGCCCGCCAGCATCGCCACCGCCCAGAAGACCCTTCGGCCGCCTCGCATCGCTGACCGGGTGACTAACATCCGCGCGCGCCGAGCGGCAAGGCGGATGAATTATGGCCATCCACTACCGTCAAGCCGTACAAACGTGGTTCACTCGCCTCGCCCGGAGGCCTCCATGCGGAATGCACTCACGCTCGCCGCCCTCGTCGCGCTCGCCCCGGCCGCCGCCCTCTCCAAGCCCTGGAACGGCATCGACCCGGGGACCTCCAAGCGGGACGAGGTGATCAAGAAGTTCGGAGAACCCTCCAAGGTCGTCAAGGCGGAGCCCAAGGAGACGCTCGCCTACCTGGGCGACAAGGCGATCAAGGGCACCACCCAGGTCCAGTTCAAGATCGACGCGGCCAGCGGAACGGTGGAGCGCATCGACGTCTTCCCGGCCCCGGTGATCGACAAGGACATGGTCGAGTCCAGCTACGGCCCGGCCTGCCCGGCCTCCGGCTCGGGGTCGTCCAAGGACCCCTGCTACGTGAAGAAGATCACCGACAACTTCAAGACCTACTTCATCTACCCGAAGCTGGGCCTGGCGGTGTTCTTCAAGGACGACAACAAGATCGTGTCGTCCCTCGTCTACACGTCGATCCCCGGTGGCTCCAAGGCGTCCGGCGGCGGCACCGCCGGCACCGCCAGCCCGCCCAGCGGCGAGAAGTAGCCGTGATCAAGAGGATCGGCCTCACCGGGGGCATCGCCTCCGGGAAGAGCACGGTCTCCGGCATCCTCCGAGCGCTGGGCGCGGACGTCATCGACGCCGACTCCCTGGCCCGCGACGTGGTGGAGCCGGGGACGCCCGGCCTGGCGGAGGTGACCCGCCGCTTCCCCGGCGTCCTGGGGGCGGACGGGCGGCTGGACCGCGCCAAGCTGGCCGCCCGCATCTTCTTCGACCCCGCGGAGCGGGCGGCGCTCAACGCCATCCTCCACCCGCTGATCCAGGCGGAGTTCCTCCGCCGCACCGGGGAGCTGGAGGCGCAGGGGCGGCCGCTGGTGATCTACGACGCGGCGCTGCTGATCGAGAACGGCCTGCACCGGAAGATGGACGCCGTGGTGGTGGTCGACGCGCCCGAGGAGGTGCAGCGCCGGCGCCTGATGGAGCGCAATGGCCTCACCCGCGAGGAGGCGGACGCCCGCCTCGCCTCGCAGATGCCGCTGCGCGAGAAGGTCCCGCTGGCCACCTGGGTGGTGGACAACGGCGGGCCTCCGGAGGCGACCCGCGCCCAGGTGGAGCGCATCTACCGCGAGCTCACCGGATGAGCCGCCCGCGGACCTTCGGAGCTATGCTCGAACGCCGATGAGCTCCGGCACCTACTTCCTCACCGGATACCCGGGCTTCATCTCCAAGCGCCTCGTCCGGCACATCGCCGAGCAGGAACCAGACGCGAAGATCTACGTCCTGGTCCTCCCCAAGCAGGAGGAGGACGCCCGCCGCGAGCTCCAGAAGTCGAACGTGACGGCGGAGGTGCTGACCGGCGACGTGGTGGACATGCACCTGGGGCTGTCCGGCGAGGAGTGGCAGCGCCTGTGCGACCAGGTGACGGACGTCTTCCACCTCGCCGCGCTCTCGCACCTGGGCGTGCCGCGCGAGGCCGCCTGGCGCACCAACGTGGACGGCACGCGCAACGTGATCGAGCTGGCGCAGGAGTGCAAGCACCTCCGCCGCCTCTCGCACTTCTCCACCTGCTACGTCTCCGGCGACCGGCTGGGGGTGATCGCCGAGGACGAGCTGGAGTGCGGCCAGGCGTTCCGCACCCCCTACGAGGAGACCAAGCTCCACGCCGAGAAGCTGGTGCGGCGCGCGGCGGAGAAGCTCCCGGTCTGCATCTTCCGCCCGTCCTCCGTCGTGGGGGACTCCACCACCGGGGAGATCGACCGCTTCGAGGGCCCCTACTACCTGGGCATCCTGCTGGTGACCTCGCCGCTGGCGATGCCGCTGCCGCTGCCGGGGAACGGCGTGGCGCCGCTCAACGTGGTGCCGGTGGACTTCGTGGTGCAGGCGGTGTGGAAGCTCTCCCACGACCCGAGGGCCGCGGGCCGGACCTTCCACCTGGTGGACCCCAACCCCATGTCCGCCCGCCGCGTCTACGAGATCATCGCGGAGAAGAACAACAAGCGGCTCCCGCGCATCCGCCTCTCCGCCCGCGCCGCCGACGCGGTGCTCCGGCTGCCGTTCCTGGAGAAGCTGGCCCGGCCGCAGCGCGCGGCGATCAGCTACGTGAACCACCTGGCCATCTTCAACTGCCACAACACGCTGGAGCTTCTGGACGGGACCGGGATCCGCTGCCCGCCGCTCTCCACGTACCTGGACAAGCTGGTGGCCTACGTCCGCGACTACTACCGCCGCCAGCGCGAGCAGCGCGCCGAGGTGGAGGACCCGCTGGACCGCCCGCCCGCCTGAGACGGCCTTCAGCTGTAGGACGGGGCGATCACCCCGGCGCCCACGAGCTGGGCCAGGATGCGCAGCGTGTCCAGCCGGGACATGCCGCAGATGGCCATCAGGTCCTCGTAGGTCACGCTGCCGTCGATCTGCGCGAGCACGAAGCCGGCGCGGTGGTCGAGGTTGAGCCAGATGATCTCGTCCGGCCGCAGCAGCAGGCGCGGCCGCACGTCCAGCCGGCCCAGCTTGGACTCGTACATCGACTGGAGCACCACCTCGCTGCTCTGCTTGAGGCGCTGCACCATCGGGTCTTCCGGCGCCAGCTCGGCGGCCTTCTCGATCAGGTCCATCGCCCCCGAGTGGTCGTCCAGCTCCAGCAGGTCGCGGGCGCCCTTGATCAGCGACTCCACCTCCTGGCGGACGTTCTGCGGCTTCTTGATCGGCGGCGGGGTGGCGCGGGGCGGCGCGTCGCTCAGCAGGTCCATCGCGTCGCGGGACCGGGGCGGCGTGAGCACCGGGCTCAGGTCCACGCCCGGCACGGTGCCGTCCTCCTCCCAGGCGTTGCGGGGCGGCGGGGTGGGCTCCGCCGGGATCGGCGGCGGCTTCCGCCGGTTCATGTTCGGCGGGATCGGCGTCGGGCGCGTGGCCGGGGTGCGCGGCTCCGGCGGCGGGACGTGCGGTGGGTCCAGGCCCTCGTACAGGTCCTCCTTCGGGATCCACGGCGGCGTGGGCGCCGTCGAGGAGTCCAGCGGCGGCAGCGCGCTCCAGTCCACGTCCAGGTAGCGCCGCGCGGAGGCGGGGGCGGGGGCCGGCCTGGGCGCGGCCACGTGTGCCGGCTCCGGGGGCAGCGGCGTCGGCGGCGGGGTCTTGGGCTCGGGAGTGTCCGCGTCCTGGCGCAGCGTCTTCTTCGGCTCCCCCTCCAGCTGTGGGCGCGCGAACCCCGGCAGCGTGGGGTGCTCCACTGCATGCTTGCGAGCGGGCGCGTCGGGCTGGACGAGGTGCTGCATCGACATGTCCAGGACCGTGGCGCCCTCCTCCTGCTCCGGGTCCACCGGCGGGAGCGTGTCGTGGGGCGGGAGCGTGTCGTGCGTCTGGTACTGGAGCAGCGTCTGCTTCGGCTCCGGCGGGATCGGCGGCAGCGGCGTGGCCTTGGGGAGCGGGGTCGGCTTCAGCGGCGGGACCGGGGTGGCCTTCACCGGAGCGGGAGGAAGAGGCGGCGGCGGGGCCGGGACGGCCTTCATCGGCGCGGCAGGGGTCGGCGGGGCCGCCCTCGGCGCGGCGCGCTCGCCGTCCCGCTCCATGGCCTGCTGGGCGCGGGTGTTCTCCGGGTCCAGCTTGAGCGCCTGCTCGTACAGCTTGCGCGCGCCGGCGAGATCGCCGGTGGCCTCCAGCCAGACCGCGGCCTCCACGAGCTGAACGGCCCGCTGCTTGCTCATGGCGGGATCGCCTCGATGCGGTCGATCACGGCCCGGACGATCGCCGAGGTGCGGGTGAGCTGGTCCACCGCCTCGGTGAGGGCCTTGAGGTCGTTGCCGGCCACCTTCGGCTCGGTGGCGGCCATCACCTGCTCCGCCCGGACGATGACGTCGTTGCCGAACTCGGAGCCGTGGGTGAGATCCCGGAGCCTCAGGATCATGTTCTTCAGCCCCGCCACCAGCGCCGCCGCCTCGATCCGCTTCTGCGCCACCACCTCCGAGGACTTCGCCTCCAGCAGGTAGTCGCGCTGCGCCTCCATGATCTTCTGCAGCTCCTCCTCGGTGAGCGAGCCGGAGGCGGTGACGGTGATCGACTGCCGCTGGCCGGTCTCCCGGTCCCGCGCGGAGACGGAGACGATGCCCTCGGCGTTGATGTCGAAGGTCACCTCGATCTCCACCACCCCGCGCGGCGCGTCGCGCAGCCCGCTGAGGACGAACTCGCCCAGCAGCTCGTTCTGGTGGGCGATCTCGTTCTCCCCCTGGAGGACCATGATCTTGACCGTGGTCTGGCCGTCCTTGGAGGTGTTGAACAGCTCGGTGGCGGAGGTGGGGACGGTGGTGTTCCGGGGGATCAGCCGCCGGGTGTAGCCGCCGGCGATGGCCACCCCCAGGCTCTGCGGCGTCACGTCCAGCAGCAGCACCTGGCCGGCCTCGGAGGTCAGCGCGTGGGCCTGGATGGCGGCGCCCAGGGCCACCACCTCGTCCGGGTGGACGCCCTTGCAGGGGTCCTTGTGGAAGAAGGCCTTCACCCGCTCCGAGATGAGCGGCATCCGGGTCTGCCCGCCCACCAGGATGATCTCCTTGAGGTCCGCGGGCCGGACCTTGGCGTCCTTGAGCACCGCCTCGGCGATGCTCACCGCCTTGCCCACCAGGTCCCCGGTGAGCTCCTCCAGCTTCTCGCGGGTCAGGATGCCGGTGAGGTGGAGCGCGGCGCCGCCGCCGGGCGGGGTGACGATGAACGGGAGGTTGACCTGCGTCTCGCGGGCGCCGGACAGGTCGATCTTCGCCTTCTCCGCGGCGTCCTTCAGCCGCTGGAGCGCCATCCGGTCCTTGCGCAGGTCGATCCCGTGCTCCTTGGCGAAGGCGAGCACCAGCCAGTCGATCACCCGGTTGTCGAAGTCCTCCCCGCCCAGGTAGGTGTCCCCGCCCACGGCGATGACGTCGAAGACGTCGCCGCCCACCTCCAGCACGGAGATGTCGAAGGTGCCCCCGCCCAGGTCGAAGACGGCGATCTTCCCGTGGACGTTCTTGCCGAAGCCGTAGGCGAGCGCCGCCGCGGTGGGCTCGTTGACGATGCGGAGGACCTCCAGCCCGGCGATCTTCCCCGCGTCCTTGGTGGCCTGGCGCTGGCCGTCGTTGAAGTAGGCGGGGACGGTGATCACCGCCTTGGTGACGGGGCGGCCGAAGTACGCCTCCGCGTCCTGCTTCAGCTCGTGGAGCACCAGCCCGGCGATCTCCGGCAGCGCGACCTTCTGCCCGCCCAGCATCACCCGGACGTCGTCGTGCTCGCCGGCCACCACCTCGTACGGGAGCACCTTCTGGGCGGACTGCACCTCGGCGGAGGAGAACTTCCGGCCGATGAGGCGCTTGGCGGCGAACACCGTGTCCAGCGGGTTGGTGATCGCCTGCCGCTTGGCGATCTGCCCCACCAGCCGCTTCCCCTGCTTGGTGATCGCCACCACGGACGGCGTGAGGGTCTGGCCGCTGCGGTTCTTGATCACCGCCGGGCTGTTGGCCTGCACGGTGGCCACCACGCTGTTGGTGGTGCCCAGGTCGATGCCGATCACTGGATCCTGCGACTCAGCCATTCCCGCCCCGTTCCGACCGTTTATAGCGTCAGAAGGGCCACTTCAGCTTTTTCAGCAGCGCCCGGGCGTCCGCGTGGTCCGGATCCAGGCGGACCGCCTCCTCAAGCTCCCGCCGCGCCAGCTTTTTCAGGTCGGCCTGGAGCAGGATCCTGGCCAGCAGGGCCCGGTTCGACGCGCTCTTCGGCAGCAGGTCGACGGCCCGCTGGGCGAACGCCTTCGCCTCCTTGAGGTCCCCTCCTTCCATCTTCGACATCAGCGCCGCCGCCCGGGCCGCCGCCTCCGCGTTCCTCGGGTCCGCGGCGGACGCCAGCCGGAACTGGGTCAGCGCCGCCTCCAGCTGGCCCTTCTGCTCCAGCTCCACCCCGCGGGCCAGCTCCTGTTTCACGCGCGATGCGTCCTGCCGGCGCCGCAGGTCGGCCAGCTCGTCGCGGAGCGCCTCGTTGGCGGGCTCCAGCTGCACCGCCTGGCTCATCAGCGTCACCGCCCGTGCGAGGTCGCCCTTGGCGGTGGCCTCCTTCGCCTCTCCGGCCAGGTCGCGCATCTTCCGGCCGCGGGCGAAGTACGGGTGGCGCGCCAGGCGGGACCGCCGCTCGTCCGCGCGCTCGGGCGACAGGTGCGCGGGCATGGCGTGGCTCGGCGTGGCGGGCGTCATCGGGATGGGGACCGGCGTGGCGCGGAGGTGCTCGAACAGCTCGGGGTTCGCCCGGTCGTACGCCGCGCGACGCTCCGGGTCCGAGAGCGCCGCGTTCGCCTCGTTCACCCGCTTGAACAGCCGCTCGATGCGGCCCCGGAAGCTCCCCAGGTTCTTCTGGAAATACCGGTCCGGGTGGAATCGCCGGGAAGCCTCGTGGTACGCGCGGCGGATCTCGTCCGGACCGGCGGTGGGGGTGACCCCCAGGATGTCGTAGTGGGAGGCGGTGTCGATCAGCCCCTCCAGCGCCAGGATCTCCGCCTTGCGGTCCGCCTCCAGGTCCACCTCCTCCAGCGTGGAGGCGTCCACCGCGCCGGACGGGGGCGCGGGCGCGGCGCGCGCGGGGACCACCACCCCCTTGGCGCGCAGCCCCAGCAGCACGGCGATGGTCTTCGCCTCCGGCAGCCCGGCGCGGGCGACGATCTCGTCGATGGTGGCGGCGCGGCCGATGGAGGCGATCACCCGCCGCTCGTCGGACAGGAGGGTCAGCCGCTGGAGGTCCGCGCCCGGGGCCACGGCCAGGTAGTCCGAACGATTACCTAGCCCTACGATCGGTTCGGACAACGGCGAGCTCACCCTCGGACGATTCTAGCACCGGGCGTCAGTCCGCCAGCGCCCGGGCGAAGATCCGGAGCCCTTCGTCGAGCTCTTCGCGGGTGACGATGAACGGAGGGGCGAACCGGACGGTCTTCTCGCCGGCGAGGTTCACCAGCAATCCGAGGTCGCGGCAGCGGGCCACCACCTTGCCGGCGTCGCCCTTCACCTCGATCCCCCAGAGGAGCCCGCGGCCGCGGACGGCGGCGAGGTGCTGCGGGTGCTGCTCGAGGAGCTTTCGGGCCTGGCCCTGGAAGTACTCGCCCTTCTCGGTCACCGACTGGAGCAGCTTCGGATCGGCGATCAGCTTGAAGGTCGCCTTGGCGGCCTCCACCGCGAGCAGGTTGCCGCCGAAGGTGGAGCCGTGCGTCCCCGCGGAGAGCGACTTGCCGCACGATTCGCTGCAGAGCATGGCGCCGATGGGGATGCCGTTGCCCAGCGCCTTGGCCATGGAGATGGCGTCCGGGCGCACGTCCTCGTGCTGGAAGGCGAACAGCTTGCCGGTGCGGCCCATGCCGGTCTGGATCTCGTCCACCAGGAGCAAAAGCCCGCGCTCGTCGCAGAGCTGGCGCAGGGCGCGCAGGAAGCCCTCCGGCGCCGGCCGCACCCCGCCCTCTCCCTGGATGGGCTCCACCAGGACGGCGGCGGTGTGCGAGGTGACGGCGTGCCTCACCGCGTCCAGCTCGCCGTAGGGGACGTGGAGGAAGCCGGGCGGGAGCGGCTCGAACCCCTTCTGGTACTTGGTCTGCCCGGTGGCGGTGACGGTGGCCAGGGTGCGGCCGTGGAAGGAGTTGTCGAAGCAGATGATCTCGAACCGGTCCGCCTGGCCGCGGTCCTTCTGCACCTTGCGCGCGAGCTTGATCAGCGCCTCGTTCGCCTCCGCGCCCGAGTTGCAGAAGAACGCCCGCTCCAGGCCGGACGCCTGGGTCAGCATCTCCGCCAGGTCGATCTGCGGCTGGCTGTAGAAGACGTTGGAGATGTGCCACAGCTTGTCGGCCTGGGCCTTGAGCGCCTTCACCACCTCCGGGTGGCAGTGGCCCATGGCGCAGGTGGCGATGCCGCCCAGCAGGTCCAGGTAGCTCTTCCCGTCCGCGTCCCACACCCGCGTCCCCTGCCCGCGGTCGATGACCACCGGCTGGGTCCGGTAGTTCTGCAGCAGGTGCGCCTTGGCGCGCTCGATGATCGCTTCCTGGGCCATGTGTCTTCCCCTCTAGAGGATGTAGCGGGACAGGTCCTCGTCCTGGATCAGCTCCGCCAGCCGGTCGCGGACGTAGGCGGCGTCGATGGCGACGTCGCGCTCCTTCTCCCCGCGCTCGGAGGCGGTGAAGGAGATCTCGTCCAGCAGCTTCTCCATCACGGTGTGGAGGCGGCGGGCGCCGATGTTCTGGGAGCGCTCGTTCACGCGCTGGGCCAGCTTGGCGATCTCCACCGCCGCGTCGTCCGCGAAGTGCAGCCGCACCCCTTCGGTGGCGAGCAGCGCGGTGTACTGCTTGAGCAGCGAGTTCTTCGGCTCCTTGAGGATCCGCACCAGGTCGTCACCGGTGAGCGGCTCCAGCGCCACCCGGATGGGGAAGCGGCCCTGCAACTCCGGGATGAGGTCGGACGGCTTGGTGACGTGGAAGGCGCCGGCGGCGATGAACAGGATGTGGTCCGTCTTCACCGGGCCGTACTTGGTGGTGACGGTGGACCCCTCGACGATGGGGAGGATGTCGCGCTGGACGCCCTCGCGCGACACGTCCGGGCCCACCGAGCGGGCGCCCTCGCGGGAGGCGATCTTGTCGATCTCGTCGATGAAGACGATGCCGGCCAGCTCGGCGCGGACGATGGCCTCGCGGTTGACGCGGTCCATGTCCACCAGCTTGGCGGCCTCCTCCTGGGCGAGGAGCTTCACCGCGTCCGGGACCTTGGCCTTCTTCTTCCGCGTCTTGTTGTAGCCGGGCAGGTTCTTGAACAGGTCCTGCATGTTCAGCCCGACCTCCTCCATGCCCTGGCCGGAGAAGTTGCGGAGGAAGGTCATCCCGGTGTCGGCGACGTCGATCTCCACGTACTGGTCGTCCAGGGTGCCGGTGCGGATCTGCGCGCGCAGCTTCTCCCGCTCCATCTCGGGGAGCTTCTCCGGCGCGGGCTGGCTGCCGAAGCCGAAGGACGGTCCGCTCCGACTGCTCCCGTGGAGCAGCTCCGCCAGCCGGTCCTCGGCCAGCTCGGCGGCGCGCTCCTGCACCTTGGACATCTCCTCCTCGCGCACCAGGCCGATGGCGGCCTCCACCAGGTCGCGGATCATCGACTCCACGTCGCGGCCCACGTAGCCGACCTCGGTGAACTTGGACGCCTCCACCTTCACGAAGGGCGCTTGCGCCAGCTTCGCCAGGCGGCGGGCGATCTCCGTCTTCCCCACCCCGGTGGGGCCGATGAGGATGATGTTCTTGGGGTAGATGTCGTCCTTCAGGTCTTCGTGGACCTGCTGCCGGCGCCAGCGGTTGCGCAGGGCGATGGCCACCGCCCGCTTGGCCTTGTCCTGGCCCACGATGTACCGGTCCAGCTCGGTGACGATCTGCCGGGGCGTCAGCGCCTGCATCTTGCGGACCTGGTCCGGCGTCGCCACTTAGAGCTCCTCGAAGCTGAGGTTGGCGTTGGTGTAGATGCAGATGTCCGCGGCGATCTTCATCGCCTCCTGGGCGATCTCCTTCGCGGACAGCTGGCTGTGCTGCAGGAGCGCCCGCGCGGCGGCCAGCGCGTAGTGGCCGCCGGAGCCCACCGCCGCCACGCCGTAATCCGGCTCCACCACGTCCCCGGCGCCGGAGAGGATGAACGTCTTCTCCTTGTCCGCGACGAGCAGGAGCGCCTCCAGCTTCTGGAGGTACTTGTCCGTGCGCCAGTCCTTGCCCAGCTCCACGCAGGCGCGGGCGAGGTTCTTCTGGTGCTCCTTGAGCTTCCCTTCGAAGCGCTCGAAGAGGGTGAACGCGTCCGCGGTGCTGCCCGCGAAGCCGGCGATCACCTGCCCGTCGGCCAGGCGCCGCACCTTGCGGGCGGTGCCCTTGAGGACGGTCTTGTCGAGGGTGACCTGGCCGTCTCCCGCCAGCGCCACCTTTCCGTCGCGCCGGACGCAGAGGATGGTCGTGCCGTGGAACATCAGGGACCGTTTAACAGGGCGGCCCCTGGACCGCCATGTGCCAGGAGGATCCAGGGCGGAGATCCGTCCGGTGCCAGCTACGCGCGGGGGTGGGCGGCGTCGTAGACCTTCTGGAGCTGCTCCCAGCCGACGTGGGTGTAGCGCTGGGTGGTGGACAGGCTGGCGTGTCCGAGGAGCTCCTGGATGCTGCGCACGTCCGCCCCGCCGGCCAGCAGGTGGGTGGCGAAGGAGTGGCGGAGGGCGTGCGGGCTGACCCTGCGGGCCAGCGCGCACTGGAGGACGTAGCGGTCCAGGTGGCGGGCCACGCTGCGCGGGGTGAGGCGCCCGCCGCGGTGGTTGAGGAAGAGCGCCTCCGGGTCCTGGCCTGGGTGGAGCCTGGCGAGCAGCTCGCCGCGGCGCTCGAGGTAGACGGCGAGCGCGTCCGCGGCCTCCTCGTTGAAGGGGACCAGGCGCTCCTTGCGGCCCTTGCCCAGCGCGCGCACCACGCGGCCGCGGAGGTCGAGGGAGTCCGGGGCGAGGCCGCACAGCTCGGCGGCGCGGAGACCGGCGCCATAGAGCAATTCGAAGATGGCGCGGTCGCGCAGGCCCAGCACGGTCTTGTCGGTGGGCGCGCGGAGGACGGCGAACACCTCGTCCACGGGCATCACCTTGGGGAGGGCCTTGGGTAGCTTGGGGGAGCGGAGCTTCTTCGCCGGGCTCTGCGGCAGCTCGCGGCTGCGGACGAGGAACTTGAAGAAGGACTTCGCGCTGGCCAGCTTCCGCGCGCGCGAGGTGGCCTTGTGGTCCACGGTGAGGACGGACTGCCAGCCGCGGATGGCCTCCTTGGTGGCGGTCTCCAGGGCCAGGCTGCGGCCCTGGAGGTATTCCTCGAACTGGCGGAGGTCGGAGAGGTAGGCGCGGACGGTCAGCGGGGACGCGCCCTTCGCTTCGAGGTGGGCCTGGAACCGCTCGAGCAGCACGAGCGGAGTCTAGGTCACGGCACCACGACTTCCAGATACAGGCCCCAACGACGGGTCGTTCTGCACGGAGCCGGCGGAGAGGCCCTAGGGCACCTTGTCCGCGACGTACACGCCGGGGTGGGCGCGCTCCGCCACCGCGTAGACCACCTTCGTCCCTTCGCCGTTCGCGAAGAGGGGCGGGAGCAGCGTCCGCTCGTCCATGGTCCGGTACTGGCCGGTCTCGAGGTTCACCACGCCCACGTCGTACTGCGGCCGGTCCAGCGGCGAGTCGAGGCGGGCGAACGTGACCAGGACCCGGTCGCCGCGCTCGGCGGCCTTGAGGTACCCGTACACGCCCTGCGCCACCTTCTTGCCCCGGTTCTCCAGCACGCCCGCGTCGCCCACCGTCATCGGCGAAGCCAGGCTCATCGAGACGAGGTCGCAGGCCCGCGCCTCGCGGGTGCAGGCGGTCCGGTACAGCAGCCGCTTCCCGTCCGGGGTGAACGCGTAGCCGAACGCGGCCCGCTCCACCTTCAGCGGCGCCTCATCCCCCAGCCGGTAGAGCATCAGGTCCACCGAGAAGTCGGGCTGCAGGAAGCGCTGCAGGTAGGCCACCGACTTCCCGTCCGGGCCCCATCCGAAGTTCGGCACCAGGGTGCCCAGGTTCTTGCCCGGGCCCTCCGGCAGCGGCGCCACCCCCAGCGTGCCCACGTTGGGCCCCGGCCGGTACGCGCCCAGGTAGCCGATGGCGCGCGAGTCCGGGGCGAAGATGAACTCGTGCACCTTCGGCGCCACCAGGTGGCCGCCGGTGCCGTCCGAGGGCCCGACGTAGAGGTCGCCCATCTGGTCCGGCCCCGGTGGCTGGTTCTGGATGCGCGCCAGGAACTGCCCGTCCCCGGAGAAGGTGAACGACCCCACGCCGTCCGCCGCGTGCACCAGCTTGAGCTGGGGCGCGGTGGCGACGAAGAGCTCGTAGGTCGCCTGGACCCTGGCGCTGCGCACGCCCAGCGCCACCCGCGTCGAGTCCGGCGAGACGGCGAAGTCGCCCACCTGGTCCGCCAGCTTCCTCGGCGCCGTCCATTTCCCCGTCTCCACCATCAGCAGCGCGCCGCCCGCGGTGCCGCGCCGCTTGGCCAAGAGGAACGCCGAGGAGGGCGCGAAGTCCGCCAGCGCCACCTCGCCGGCGACCTCCGCCCACGGCCCGCCGTCCAGCGGCCCCGCGCGCAGCACGCCGCCGGCCACGAAGGCCAACCACTTCGAGTCCGGGCTGAGCACCACCCAGCTCACGCCCTCCGCCACCTTCACCGGGTCCTTCTTGAAGTCCGCCAGGCTGCCCACGTGGAGCGCCCCGGTCTGCGCCGCCGGGTTGTAGTTGGCCAGGAACGCCACCCACCGCGAGTCGCGCGAGAGCACGAACCCACCGGGGACGTTGGTGACGCCTTCGCCCAGGTCGCGCGCGCCGGAGCCGTCCAGCTGCACCGCGCGCAGCTTGCCCACCAGCATCTGCGGCGGGATGCCGTCCAGGTGCGGCTTCTGCCCGTCGGACAGGAACGCCGCCGCCGCCCCGTCCGGGGTCAGCCGCACGTCGGAGGCGCGGCCGGGGGAGACCGCCGTGCCCACGCCGATCCGCTTGGGCCCATTCGACTGGGAGGAGCCCTGCTTGCCGCACCCGCTGATCAACGCGAGCGCCGCCGCTGCTCCGGCCGCCATCCACCTCTTCATGCGGTGAGCGCCTCTTGGAGTGGGGCGCGGCCCGGCCGCGAGGCCAGCCACGCCTGGAAGTCCCGGCGGCCGCGCTCGGCGTAGCGGGCGCGCTTGTCCGCCTTCTTCACCCGCCCCGGCAGCGGCGGGAACAACCCGAAGATCACGTTGGAAGGTTGATACGCGTACCCGTCCGGGTGCGCCTCGCCGGTGACGTGCCGGTAGAGCGCGCCCATGGCCGTCGTCGCCGGCGGCGGCACCGCGAGCTCCGGCGACCCGCCCAGCCGGGCGTGCACCATCTGCGAGACCAAAAAGCCGCACGCCGCGGACTCCACGTACCCCTCCACGCCGGTGATCTGCCCGGCGAAGAACAGGCGCGGCTCCGCCCGCAGCGACAGGTCCTTCGACAGCAGCCGCGGCGAGTCGATGAACGTGTTCCGGTGGATCTGCCCCATCCGCAGGAACTCCGCGTTCCTCAGGCCCGGGATGAAGCCCTGGAAGATCCGCTTCTGCTCCGGCCAGGACAGCCGCGTCTGGAAGCCGACGAGGTTGTACGCGGTCCCCGCGCGGTCCTCCATCCGCAGCTGCACCACCGCGTGCGGCCGCTTCCCGGTGCGCGGGTCGGTCAGCCCCACCGGCTTCATCGGCCCGAAGGCGAGCACGTCCCTCCCGCGCGACGCCATCACCTCGATGGGGAGGCAGCCCTCGAAGAAGCGCGCCTCCTCGAACTCGTGGGGGACGACCTGCTGGCCGCGCGTCACCTCGTCCACGAACGCGGTGTATTCGGCCTCGGTCATGGGGAGGTTGAGATAGTCGTCGCCGCCGCCCTTGCCGTACCGGCTCTGCCGGAAGGCGATGGCGAGATCGACTGAATCTGCGGAGACGATGGGAGCAATGGCGTCGTAGAAATAGAGCTTCTCGCCGACCAGCGGGGCGAGGGCCGCGGCGAGCGCGTCCGAGGTGAGCGGTCCAGTCGCTATGACCACCACGCCGCCCGGAAGTTCCGCCACCTCGCCGGGGACCACCTGGACGCCCGCCTCCTGGGCGAGCGCGGCGGTCACCGCGGCGGCGAACCCCTCCCGGTCCACCGCCAGCGCGTCGCCCGCGGGCACCCGGTGCGCGTCCGCCGAGCGCAGGATCATCGACCCCGCCCACCGCAGCTCTTGATGGAGCATGCCGATGGCGCTCTCCGGGTTGTCGGAGCGGAAGGAGTTGCTGCACACCAGCTCCGCCAGGTGATCGCTCCGGTGCGCGGGCGACCGCCGCTGCGGCTTCATCTCCCGCAGCGTCACCCGGTGGCCCAGCCGGGCCAGCTGGTAGGCGCACTCGGTGCCGGCGAGCCCGCCGCCGATGACGGTGACCTCTCCCACGCCCGCGGCTCTAGCAGCTTTGGACGCCCCCGGGTACTTCGCCCTCCGCTCCTCGCCCCTCTCGCCCACCGGCCAGGCGCGCGTCCACCGTGTGCCCCCGGGTACCCGCTGCGCGCCCCGGCCCCTACGTTTCACCAGTCGTTTTTCACGGGGAAGCGTCAGGAGCTGCACATGACACGTGAGCGGGACATCGGTCGGATCCGGGAGCTGCTGCAGCGTCGTCGCCGCGACATCCTTTCGGCCGCGCTGGCGGCCCGGGGCGAGATCGAAGGGCTGAAGGCCCAGGATCGCGACCCGGAGTTCGAGGAGAACGCCCAGGTCGAGCTGGCCGACTACACCCTCTCCAGCCTGGTGGAGGCGCAGCGCCGCGAGCTGATCCAGATCGACGCCGCGTTGATCCGGATGGACCAGGGGCAGTTCGGCGAGTGCGTGGACTGCGGCGCGAACATCCCGTTCGAACGCCTGGCCGCCCTGCCCTTCGCGATCCGCTGCGAGGAGGACGCCACCGAGCACGAGGAGCGCAACCGCCACCGCACGCACGCGGAGGCGATGCCGTCCCTGTAGCCCGGCGTCAGCCGCCTTCCTTCTGGATCACCACGAACCGGTAGTTCTCCAACTCGTTGTGGCCGGCGGTGTAGAGCACGGTCAAGAGCAGGTCGTAGGGGATCTTCCGGTCGCCGATCACCGACAGCTCGCGCGAGAAGGGCGCGTTGGGGTTGCGGTCGGCGATGAACTTCAGCTTGTCCACTTCCTTCTTCAGGGCCGCGTCCAGCGGCATCACCAGGCGGCCCTGGAGGAGGTCGGTGGGGATCTGGCCGCCGGCGAGCGTGACCACCGTCTTGTCGCCCACCAGGATGTGCTTGGGGGTGATGGTGACGGCCACCGTGTCGCGCGGGGTGGAGCGGGTGGTGGAGATGGGCGGCCGCACGTCCTCGGACGCGGTCATCGACACGCTGGACGCCGAGTACGACTTGAGCAGGAACACCAGGATGATGGTCATCATGTCCATCATCGCGGTGATGTTCAGCTCGCGGATCTCGCCCGCCGCCTCGCGCTCCTTGCGCTTCTTCCGCGCCACCGCCTGGCGGAACATCATCCGCTGGCGGTCCTCGTCGGTGGCCTCGTCCGCGCGCGCGCTCACATCGCCGCCAGGGTGACGTCGGAGAAGAGGATCTTGCGCTCGCCGCCGGCGGCGCCGCCGGTCTCGCGGATCGCGTCCATGGTGTCGATCAGCGTCTCGTACGGGATGTCCGCCTCGGCGCCCACGATGACCTTGGATTCGGACGGGAAGGCGGCCTTGATCTGCACCATCTTGGCGGTGAGCGCGGAGGTGTCGAAGGTCCCGTCGGCCTTCTTGGGGACGGTGGGCTCCCCCGCGATGCCGGCGGCGGCCTCGCCCCCCGGGTTCTCCTGCCCCAGCACCGCGCCCGCCCCGGCGACGTAGTAGCCCTTCTTGGAGATCAGCACGGACAGCAGCAGCTTCGGCCCCTCCGGGTTGTCGGAGACGCCCGCCGACGGCCCGCCGTAGCTGGGCGCGTTCACGTTCAGGATCCCGAACACCGCCAGCCCGGTCATCGACAGGAGCATGAACATGATGAGGTTCATCATGATGTCGAGGTACGGGACGATGTTCAGCTCGCCCGCCTCGTCGTGCTCGCGCACCCGGGTCTTGCGCTTGGAGTAGTAGAACGCCACGGGCTCCTCGGGCCTGCCGGTAAGCCTACTTCTCGAAGTCCATCCCCGACGTCTCGCCGGCCTGGCGGCGCGAGAGCAGGTTCTCCAGCTTCAGCGCGTTCAGCTCCACCACCTCGATCATCCGCTTGGAGTACGCGGTGAGGAAGAGGTGGAAGATGATGCAGGTCACCGCGATGGAGAGGCCGAAGGCGGTGTTGTTCATCGCCTCCGAGATGCCGGCGGAGAGCAGCGCCTGCTTCTGATCCGCGGGCACGTTACCCAGGCTCCGGAAGGTGCCGATCAGGCCGATGATGGTGCCGATCAGGCCCACCAGGGTGGCGATGTTGGCGAGGGACCACAGCCACTGGATGCGGGTGGAGACCGGCGGGGTGTGCTCGAGGATGGCCTCCTCCACCGCCTTGGCCACCTCCAGCTCGCCGCGGTTGGCGCGGGTCAGCCCGGCGCGGATCACCTTGGCCAGGGGCGCGTGCGGCGCGGCGCCGCACAGCTTCACCGCGCGGTCCACGTTCCCGGTGAGCACCAGCTTCGTCACCTGCTCCATGAACGGCGGCGCGTTCAGGTTGTAGCGGAACATGAGCGTGATGATCCGCTCGATGATCACGGCGATCGCGCAGGCCAGCCAGAAGACGTTCACGTACATGAACGGGCCGCCGTCCTTGAAGAAGGAGACGATCGCGTCCTGGAAGTTGCCGCCGCCGTGCGGCCCGGCGGCGGACGCCGCGAGCAGCGACAGCTCGTGCACGGGAAGAAGGGTCATGGGGATTTCGAGGTTCTATTTCGGCCCGTCCCGGAGTGTCAAGCTTCCGACCGGGCGAAGCCTATGAAATTGCTGAGAGTTTCAGGCCGATGGGGAGGCGGCCGGGGCGGGCGCAGGCTCGACCGCCCGCCGGTACCCGCACTCCTTGTTGGGGCAGGCGATGTAGGGGCCGTCTCGCTTCGAGTACTTGGAGAGCAGGTACGGTGACGCGCAGTTCGGGCAGGTCTCCGCCAGCGGGCGGTCCCAGGCGGCGAACGTGCAGTCGGGGTAGCGGTTGCACCCGTAGAAGGTCTTGTTGAACCGGTTGCTCCGCCGCTCGGTGAGGTAGCCGATCTTGCAAGTCGGGCACGCCACGCCGATGGAGATGGGTCGGGAGCTCTTGCACTCCGGGTAGCCGGAGCAGGCCAGGAACCGGCCGAAGCGCCCGCGCTTGATCACCATGGGGCGGCCGCACTTGTCGCACTTCTCGTCGGTGACCTCCTCCGGCGTGGGAGTGATGGTCCCGTCGAGCTCGCGCTTGAAGTCCATCGTGTTCTTGCACTCGGGGTAGCCGGTGCACGCGAGGAACTCGTCCAGCTTGCCCCACTTGATCACCATGGGGCTGCCGCACTTGTCGCACTTGATGGTGGTGGGCTCTTCGTACTGCTTGACGTTCCGCATCTCGACCTCGGCGCGGTCGAGCGACATCTTGAAGGGCCCGTAGAACTCGGTGAGGACCTGCCGCCAGTTCATCTCCCCCTCGGAGATGGCGTCCAGCTTCTCCTCCATGCCGGCGGTGAACGCCACGTCCAGCTCCGTCGGGAAGGAGTGCACCAGCATCTCGTTGGTGATCTCCCCCAGGCGCTTGGGGCGGAAGCGGCCCTCCAGCTTCTCCACGTACCCCTTGTCCTGGATGGTGGAGAGGATGGCGGCGTAGGTGGAGGGCCGGCCGATGCCCCGCTCCTCCAGCTCCTTCACCAGCGACGCTTCCGAGAAGCGCGGCGGCGGCTGGGTGAAGTGCTGCTCCGAGCGCAGCGCGCCGCTCTGGAGCTTCAGCCGTTCGCCCATGGTGAGCTCCGGCAGCTCGCCGGACCCCTCCTCCTCCTCGCCCGCCCGTTGCGCCTTGGCGCGGTCCGCGGCCTCGTCCTCGGTGAGGAAGGCTCCGTACACCTTGAGGTAGCCGGGGAACTTGAGGGTGGAGCCGGAGGCGCGGAACAGCGCGCGCCCCGCCTCGATGTCCACCGAGGTCTGGTCGTAGACGGCCGGCTTCATCTGGCAGGCCACGAAGCGGTTCCAGATCAGCTCGTACAGCCTGAAGTAGTCCGGGTCCGTCGCGTCCAGGAACGCCTTCACCCGCTCCGGCGGGTACTCCATGGACGTGGGGCGGATGGCCTCGTGCGCGTCCTGGGCGCTCTTCTTCGACTTGTAGACGATGGGCTCTTCCGGCAGGTACTCGCCGCCGTACTTGTCGCCGATCATCGACCGCACCTGCGCCACCGCGTCGTTGGACAGGCGCGTGGAGTCGGTGCGCATGTACGTGATGAGCGCGACCTGCCCCTCCTCACCGAACGGCACGCCCTCGTACAGCCGCTGCGCCACGCCCATGGTGCGCTTGGCGGTGAACCCCAGGCGGTTGGCCGCCTCCTGCTGCAGCTTGGAGGTGATGAACGGCGCGGGCGCGTTGCGGCGGCGCTCGCGCTTGTCGATCCTGCTGATGACGAAGGGCTGGGCGCGCAGCTCCTCCACCAGCGCGCGCGCGGCGTCCCCGGTGGTGATCTCCGGCTTCTGGCCGTCCACCTTGGCCAGCCGGGCGGCGAACGGCGGCGGGTTCTGCCCCAGCAGGTCCGCCTCGATGGTCCAGTACTCCTGCGGGACGAAGGCCTTGATCTCCTGCTCCCGCTCCACCACCAGCCGCACCGCCACCGACTGCACCCGGCCGGCGGAGAGGCCGCGGCGGATCTTCTTCCAGAGCAGCGGAGAGATCTGGTAGCCGACCAGGCGGTCCAGGATGCGGCGCGCCTGCTGCGAGTCGTAGCTGGAGCGGGACAGCTCACCCGGCTGGGACATCGCCTCCTGGATGGCCTTCTTGGTGATCTCGTTGAACATCACCCGGAAGGTGGAGGGGTGCTTCATCTCCTCGGCGATGTGCCAGGCGATGGCCTCGCCCTCGCGGTCGGGGTCGGTGGCGAGGAAGACCTTGTCCGCCACCTGCGCCTGCCGCTTGAGCTCGTGGAGGACTTTCTCCTTGGACTTGATGACGTGGTACTCGGGCTGGAAGCCGTGCTCGATGTCCACGCCCATCTTGGACTTGGGCAGGTCCTTGAGGTGGCCCACGGACGCCTTCACCGTGTAGCCGGAGCCCAGGTACTTCTTGATGGTCTTCGCCTTGGCCGGGGACTCCACCACCACCAGGTAGTGCGGCTTGCCGGGCGTGCGGCGCGGGAGCGGCTGCTCCACGTCCTCGGCGCCAGCGGCCTGCCGGTCCTCCTGCTCCTGGCGGCGCGCCTTGGCGGGCTGGCCGCCCTTCTTCCCCTTCGCGGTGCGCTCCGCCCGGTCGGGCGACTTGCGCGCCAGCGTCCGGGCCGCCTTGGGGGCCTTGTCCGCCTTCTCCTGCTTGGTGCGCGCCGCCTTGGCAGGCTTCGCCTTCGGCTCCCTGGCCTTGGCCGGCGCCTTCGCCTTGGCTTCCTTGACCTCCTTGGGAGCCTTGGGGGCGGCCTTGGCCTTCACCGCGCCTGCCTTCTTGGCGGCGGCGCGGGCCTTCAGGCGCTCGTTCTCCGCGCGGGCGGCCTCCAGCTCGGCCTTCAGCTTCTCCAGCGGATCTTCGGGGTTGCTCGGGTTCTCCATCTCTTCAGTCGACCCTCTCGTATCTCTTTCCCGGCAATTGCACCACTCGACCCGCCAGCTCCAGCTCGCACAGCGCCCCGGTCAGCGTACCGGACGATCCGCCGATCTCCGAAAGCAGGGCTTCGAAGTCGCGCGGCTCCCCCGCAACCAGATGCGCATGGGCGGCCCGCGCATCGCCGGAGAGCGCCTCCAGGGCGACACGGAGGCCAGGCGGGGGAGCGCTCCGTTCGGCGGGCCGCAGGCCGACCGCGCGGCAGGCGGCCTGGGAGGAGGTGCACGCGCGCGCGGCGCCCTGGGCGAGCAGCGCGTTGCAGCCGGCGGCGGCCTCGTTGTCCGCGTCCCCGGGGAGCGCGTACAGCGGCCGGCCCTGCCGGAGCGCGGCGGCGGCGGTGTAGAGCGCGCCGGAGCGAGCGCCCGCGCGCAGCACCAGCACCGCGTGGGCGGCGCCGGAGATGAGGCGGTTGCGGCGGGGGAAGGACTCCTTGCTGGCGCGCACGCCGGGCGGCAGCTCGGAGAAGTAGGCGCCGCCCGCGGCCAACACCGCCGGGAGCATCTTCGCCTGGGCGGAGTCCAGCTCGTCCAGGGCGGAGCCGACGAAGGCCCAGGTCTCCTGCCGGGCGTCCAGCGCGCCGAAGTGGCAGGCGCGGTCCACGCCGTCCGCGGCGCCGGAGACGATCAGCGCGCCGGCCTGGGCCACCTCGCGGGCGAAGGCGCGGGCGCGAAGCAGGAATCCCGCGTCCGGGTGGCGGCTGCCCACCATGGCCAGCCGGCGGCGGCCCGGCTCCCCCGGCCCCGGAGTCCCGAAGTGGAAGAGCAGCGGCGGCGCGTCCGGGCACTGAGCCAGCTCCGCCGGGTACGCCGCGTCCCCGGGCCAGGCGATCTGGATCCCGGCCTTGGCGCAGCGGCGCAGGGCGAGCTCCGCCAGCGGCTCCACCGTCTCCAGGCCCTGCATCCGCGCGCGCACGGCGGCGGGGAGCACCTGGGCGTAGTCCGCCACGGGCGCGGCCAGCAGCGGCGCCAGCGCCCCGCCCGCGCACGCGCGCAGGGCCTTGAGCGCCTCCGGGCCCACGCCCGGGACGGTCCACAGACCCAGCGCCGCCAGGCGCTCCAGCTCCACCGAGACCGAGAATGCCGCTTTCGTCATCCGCTCTCTCCTGCCGTGGCCCTGACCTCCTCTATAGAGGGAGGGACCGACAGCAGGAGGGCGGCGTCTATAAGGCGCGGGGACGCGCCGCCGCAAGTCGATGTGCCGTTCGCCCTCTGGCCCGGGCTAGCGGAAGGACACCGGGCCGCCGGTGCTCTTGCCGCCGGCGCGCATCTCCACCTTGTCGCCGAAGACGATCTCGCGGATGGAGCGGGTGAGCAGGCAGGTGGAGGCGCGCTCCTTCACGTCGATGGCCATGCACTGGCCGATGTCCTCGAGCGGGAACTTGTCGTTCTGGTTCGCGGCCGGGTTGAGGAACTGGGCGTCGATGGGGTCCTGCCGGCGGACGACGGTGAAGGTGTTGCCGGGCTGGACGCCGTCCGCGCTGCCCTTGTCCACCACGATCACGTGGTACTCGCCGAAGATGCCGATGGCGGGCACCAGCGACCCGATGATGTAGCCCTTGAGGTCCCGGTCGTTGGGGCGGGCGGAGATCTTCTCCCCCAGCTTCTCGCCGAACGGGCCCACCAGGTCCTCGCGGGTGATCGGGTCCCAGGTCTCCTCGATCTGCATCGAGACCAGGCCCTTCGAGGACACGTCCGTGACCCGCGCGGTGCCCAGGATCTTGGTCAGGAACCCGTACCGGAACAGGGAGCTGGGGTGCTTAATCTCCGACTCGGTGTGGAAGATGATGTACCGCTCCTGCAGCCGCGGCCGGTTCTGCCCCTTGAAGCGGACGTAGATGATGTCCGGCGCGGACAGCATCAGCGCCTCGGAGAACGAGCTGTCGATGGTGCCGGACTCCTCCAGCTCCTTCTGCGTCACGAAGCCGGTGTGGACGATGCTGGCGCTCTGCTTCGGCTTGTAGCCGATGGGGCCGGTCACCTGCACCGGCGACGCCTCCGCGATGTCCGGGGTGATCTGGTCCTGGTTCCCCTCGTTGATCTCCTCCGGCGCGCTCACCGGCCCGGTCCCCTCCTCCACCTGCGTCGGCCCCTCCTCGCCGCCGGGGAAGAAGCGGACGTTGTTGCCGGGGTAGATCCAGTGCGGGTTGGCGATCTCCGGGTTGTAGGACCACACCTTCGGCCAGTACCAGGGGTTGCCCAGGTACGACTGCGACAGGTCCCACAGCGTGTCGCCCTTCACCACCGTGTGCACCTCGCCGGGCGCGCTGTCGCGGCCGCCGGTGGTGGGGCCGACCTTCACCTTCGAGGGGCGCTCGGTCTGGTTGACGTCCGTGCCCTCGGTCTCCGCGCCCTGGTCGGACTCCTCGCCCTGGTCGGCGTTCTCGTCGCCTTGCTGGGCCTGGTCCTCTTCCCCGCCCCCGCGGATCGTCTGGGCGGCCGGCTTCTTCACCTTGGACTGCGCGAGCGCGGGCGTCGCGGCGGCGAGGGCGAAGCAGGCGGCGGCGGTCAGGAGCCTTCGCATCTGGGCGTTCCTTTCGACATCACGTCACGGCGGATCCCAAGTCCTACGGCGACCTGAGCAACTGGGCCAGTTTCTGTTCGGCTTGCGAGGCGGCGGCGGTCCCGGGGTACCGCTGGATCACCTCGCTGTAGAGCGTCTTGGCGTCGCGGGCGCGGCTCTGGCGGGTGCGGCACTCGGCCAGCTTGAGCATGCCGTCCGAAACCGCGTCCCCCGCCGGATATTCTCGGAGCATGGCCTCCAGGGTGGCCGCCGCGCCCTCCAGGTCCCCCAGGCCGATCATCCCCACCGACGCGAAGTAGAGCGCGTTGTCCGCCCGCGCGTGACGCGGGTGGTCGCGGGCGAACTGCTTCAGCTTGTCCACCCCGCCCTCCACGTTGCCGGTGCGCAGCGCCTGCAGGCCCTGGTCGAACTCCCCGTCCGCCAGCGCGGGGTCCTCGGAGGGGCCGTCGTCGTCGCCGGTCGTGGAGGCCAGCCCGTCGCCTCGCGCCGGCGCCGACGCGAGCGCCTCCAGCACGTCCGCCGGCGGCTCCACCACCGGGACCGAGGTGTTCAAAGGCGGCGGCGGCTCCACCTTGGGCTTGAGCTTCACCACCGTCAGGCTGGGGATCTCCCCCGACGCGGGGGCGGCGGAGGCGGGCTTTCCGGACGGCGCCGGCGACTTGCCCGACGCCTTCCGCACCGCCAGGTCGATCTCCACGCGCTCCACCCGCCGGGCGAGCCGGGCGTTCTCCTCGCGCAGCGCCTTCACCTCCGCGCGCACGTCGGACAGCTCGGCCTTGAGGGCCGGCTCGACGCCCGCGCAGGCCGACGCCCACGCGAGGACCGCTGCGCCAATGGCGAGCCTCGTCGTCATTCCATCCGTCGTAAGTCGGCAGAAAACCACGGAAAGTCTAGGGACTCGCGGCCGACAGGGTCAAGAAAGCGCCCCGGCGCCGGCCTGCTCCGGGAACGCGGGGAACGCGTTGGCGATGAACGCCAGGTGGCGCCCGGTGTTCCCGCGATCGCGCCGGTGCGAGTAATACCGCTCCGGTTCGCAGCTGGTGCAGTCCGGGACGACCTCCACGTTCGCGTCCGGCACCCCGGCGCGGCGGAGCGTGAGGCGGATCGCCCGCACCAGGTCGAGGTGGAGATTCCCGTCCTCCTCCACCACCACCTCGGGGCCGAAGCGCTCCGCGAACTGGTCCGCCAGGTCCTTCCCCACCACGTAGCAGCAGAGGCGGATGGAGGGGCCGATGGCCACGCGCAGCGCCTCCGGCCGCGAGCCCGCCGCGGCGAACGCCGACACCGCCATGGCGGCGATCTCCGCGTGCGTCCCCCGCCAGCCCGAGTGCACCGCCGCCACCCGCTTCCCCGCCGGGTCCGCCATCAGCACCGGCACGCAGTCCGCCACCGACACGGCGAGCGCGGCGCCCGGCTCGGCGGTGAAGAGCGCGTCCGCCTTCGGGCGCGGCCCCTGCCGGGCCTTCCCGCGCAGCTCGGCGGTCACCCGGTGGAGGTCCGCGCCGTGGACCTGGTGGACGGTGTGCAGGTCCTGGAGGTCCAGCGAGGCCGCGGCGCACGCCCGGCGCAGGTTCTCGTCCACCCGCTCCGGCGCGTCGCCCACCGACCGGCCCAGGTTGAGCGAGGCCAGCGCGCCCTCCGACGTCCCGCCCAACCGGGTGCTGAACCCGTGGTGCGCGGGAAATCCCCGCGCCGTGCGCCACAGCTCCGATTCCATGGTTGGCCGATCTGACCGCGCTTTGACAAAGTGCGTCAAGGCCCATGGAGACGAACGGCCAGGCGGACGGGGGTCCTCCTACACGGGAAGAGCAGCATGGGGAGGGGGTTGGCGTCTTGTTCGTCGGACGTCCGTTGCAAGATCTGGAGTGGACCCCTGTCGTGGTGAGCTCGATTGGAAAGAAGCTGCTGTTGCTGGTGGGCCTGCCGGCCTTCACGGCGGCCCTGCTGGGCACGGGAGCCTTCTGGCGGCGGGCGGACCGGGCGGTGGAGCAGGCGACGCGGGACAACGCCGGCGCGCTGGCGGACTTCGTGGCCGCCAGCTTCACGGTGATCGAGCGCGATCCGGCCGTCACCGGCGACCGCTACCGGGCGCACCGGGCGGTGACCACCGCGCTGCGCTCCAGCTGGACGCGGTTCGACATCGCCCGCGACGTGCGCGTGCTGGGGCCGGACGGCGTGGTGCGCTGGTCGCTCCAGCTGGACGAGGAGGGCAAACCGCTCCCGCCGGACGAGCGGGCCTCGCTGGCCAGCGGGGTGGAGGACGGGCGGGCGGACACGGTGGTGCGGCCGCTGGGCGGGCTGGAGTGCGGCGGCTGCCACCCGGCCAACGCGCTCGACGTGGGCAAGGTGATGGTGCGGATCAACGAGCCCAAGCTGCGCCGCGAGGTCAGCTCGGTGTTCGGCAGCGCGGTGATGGCGCTGGTGGCCTTCGGCCTTCTGCTGCTGGGCGCGGTCTCCGTCTCCATGCACTTCGTGATCGCGGTGCGGATGCGGCGGCTGGCGGAGGCGATGGGGCGGGCGCGGGAAGGCGACCACCTGGTGCGCGCGGACGAGCGCGGCGACGACGAGATCGCCCAGCTCGCCGCGGCGTTCAACCTCATGCTGGCCACCCTCACCTCGCTCAAGGCGGAGGAGATCGAGGCCAGCCGCGGCCTGGAGGAGGCGCGCGAACAGCTGTCGCTCCAGGCCAAGCTGGAGACCACCAACGCGCAGCTGGGGATCCGCCTGGAGGAGCTGGAGACGCTCTACGAGGTGGCGCGCAACCTCACCACCACCCTGGACCTGAAGGAGATCCTCTCCCGGATCTCCTCCCTGGTCGCCCAGCGCCTCCACGTCCCCCAGTTCTCCATCATGCTCTCCACGCCGGACGGGCGGCTGGAGGTGAAGGCGGCGTACCCGCCCGGCCAGGGCACCGAAGGCGTCTCCTTCCAGTGGGGCGAGGGCGCCTGCGGGGCGGCGGCGCTGGAGCTGAAGTCGATCTACCTGCCGGACCTGGAGGCGGACGGGGCGATCTTCGTGCGGGCGCCGGGGCACCTGGAGCACGGCTCGCTGCTGGCGGTGCCCATGATCCACAAGGACCAGCTGATGGGGGTGCTCAACTTCCAGCGGCCGGAGAAGGCGGCGTTCTCCGCCGGGGAGATCGACCTGCTCACCGCGGTGGCGGACCAGGCGGCGCTGGCGGTGAAGAACGCCAAGCTGCACGCGGAGATGCGGTCGCTGTCGCTCACCGACGCGCTCACCGGGGCGCCCAACCGGCGGCGGCTGTTCGCCAACATGGAGATGGAGATCGCCCGCGCCCACCGCTTCGGCACCCAGCTGTCGGTGCTGATGATCGACGTGGACCACTTCAAGCTCCTCAACGACTCCGCGGGCCACCGCGCCGGGGACGTGGTGCTGCGCCAGCTGTACGAATTGATGAGCCGGATGGTCCGCCGGGTGGACACCCTGGCCCGCTACGGCGGCGAGGAGTTCATGCTGGTGCTGCCCCAGGTCCCCAAGGCGGAGGCCTGCGAGGTGGGCGAGAAGCTGCGGCGCGCGGTGGAGGCCGCGGTGTTCCCGCACGGGAAGACGCTGCCGGACGGGCGGCTCACCATCTCCGTGGGGGTGGCGAACCTGCCGGTGGACGCCACCACCCTGGAGCGGCTGGCGGACTGCGCGGACGCGGCGCTCTACGCGTCCAAGCGAGGCGGCCGCAACACGGTCACCCCGTACGCGCAGGGGATGGAGCAGCACCCCGGCCGCGAGCGCCGCGACGGGACGAAGGCGGTCATCTCCGGGGTGGCGTAGCGATCAGAACGGCAGGTGGACGTGGTCCTTCCACCAGTCCATCACCTTCTGGCGGAGCACCTCGTCGGCGAGCGGCTTGGCGATCTTGTGCACCACGTCCTGCAGCCGCTTCCCGTCCTCCTTGACGATCTGCTTCTTCTCCTCCGGGGAGGCGTTCTTGAAGCGGTCGCTGTCCAGGTAGGTCTTGAAGACGGCGTCCAGGCTGTTGCCGATCTCGTTGCGGATGCCGGGCGGGAGGCTCTTGAGCTTGTCCTCGGTCTGGCCGCCCAGCCAGTCGCGCCACTGGGGGAAGGCGACGTCCATCTGCTTCTGGATCGCCGGGGAGAGGAGCTGCTGCTCCAGTTCGTGGACGCCCTGGTCGACCGGCGGCGGCGTGCCCAGCGCGGGGTTCTTGTACGCGCCGATGAGCTTCAGCCCGTCCGAGTACTGGAGCGAGGCCGGGAGCGCCTCCTTGGAGAGCGGGTTCTCGGCGGCGTTCTTGTTGTACTGGCCGTGCCCGCCGTCGGCGAGGTCGTTGTCGGGGATGTGGAGGTGGACGCGCTCGCGGTCGAAGTGGGCCGGGCCGTTGGGCTGCATCGCCCACTGGTTGAGCTTGGTGCCGTTGACCTCGTCGGTGGCGAGGTTGCCCACCACGTCCGCGTAGCCGACGCGCTGGACGTAGTTGACGTCGTTGCTCCAGACGGACGGCTTGGGCGTGCCGAAGCCGATCACGTTGCGGATGGGCAGCTCCGCCTTGGCGCCGTCCGGGCCGGTGGCGTCGATCTTCCCGGCGTGCCCCTCTGCGTCCGGGCGGCCGCTGATGTTGTTGGCGACGATGGCGCCCAGGCTGTGGCCGGTGAGGTCGATCACCGCGTCCTTGGGGATGTCCCCGCGCTTGTAGGCGTCCTGGATGGCGCCCACCACCTCGCCCTCGAGGTCCGTGCGCGCGCCGCTGCCGGCCGCGCCCCAGTTGGTGGGGAGGTTGCTGTGCTGGCCGCTGAAGTCGAACTCGGTGCCGGTGATGTCCACCAGCACCACCGGGCGGCCGTCCGGCGTCTTCCCGGCGCTGTAGAGGGCGATCTTCCCCTGGTCCTGGCCGCCGCCGTAGGAGCTCATGGAGATGTTGGCCAGGTCGAACATGTTCCGCGGCTGCGGGAAGGACGCCGGGTTCGACGGGCTCTGGATGCGCAGGTTGGCCATGTCCGGCGTCGGCGGGGCGCTCCCGAACAGGTCCTTCTGCTGGAACACCTGGTTCGGGGGCGGCTGCGGCGCCCGGCCGGTGACCTTGTCGAAGCCCTCCTTGAGGAACTGTTCGCCCCTGGCGGCGGCGCCCTGGAGCGACTGCGCCCAGTTCTTCGGGAGGATCCGCCCGCCGTCGTCAGCCGGGGCCGGGGCCGGGGTGGCCGCCTGCGTGGCGGGCTTCGCGCCGCCGGTGGAGGTGGTGGCGCCCGCTTGCGGCGCGCCCGAGGTGATCCGCGTGTCTGCCATGACGGCTTGCTCCCTGGGTGAAAAAGGGCGCGCACCTTATCACACTTTGGGCTCCCTGAGGAGGGGGGGGGCCTGGTCAGGGCCTGACGAAGAGCAGGGCGAAGCGGTCGCCGGTGCCGCGCTTCTCGCCGGCGGCGTTGGGGGAGGCGTTCCAGTCGCGCGGGTCGCTGGGGTTGCGCATGAAGTCGTCGGAGCGCTCCAGCTTGAAGCCGGCCGCCAGCACCTCCTTCTTCACGTACTCCTCGTCGATGCGGTGGAGCGTCTCCACGTCCGCGGCGCCGGTGCCCGGTTTGGCGCTGGAGTCGATGACGGCGTAGCGCCCGCCGGGCTTGAGGGCGGCGAAGACCGCGGCGTTCATCTTGGCGGTGTTCGCTTTGAAGAGGCCGACGGCGTCGTGGTAGTTCGCGTACGTCACCACGAGGTCGAGATCCTTCACCTCCGGCGGGAACGGGTCCTCCACGTCGCGGTCGCAGCGGACCACGTCCTTGTTCGCCGGCCGCTCCAGGCGCTCGCCCCAGGACTTGCCGAGGAAGCGCTGGATGACGACGGGCGGGTTCTCCGCGTAGACCGTGCCGCCGGGGCTCACCGCGCGCGCCAGCAGCTCCGTGGTGTAGCCGCGGCCGGCGACCAGCTCGCCCACCTTCATCCCGGGCTTCACGCCCAGGAACGCCAACAGCTGCGCCGGGCTCCGGCCCGGGTCCATCTTCTTGTCGTCGTCCATCCGGTCGGGCGCGGCCACCAGCGCAGCATAGTCGGAGGTGGTCGAGGCGGGCGTGGCGTCAGGCGCGTGCGCGCAGGAGAGGACGGCGAGTGAAAAAGAGAGGAGTCGTCGGTTGATCATGGCGGGGGTTCTACCGCGTTCACCCGCTCCCAGACGCGCATCATGATGATCGCCGAACAGTCTTCGAGCGACGTGGTCCCGCAGTCCTTCAGCAGCGCGTCGTTCCCTTCC
>DASRBA010000077.1:0-12769 GCA_035637895.1 Myxococcaceae bacterium | reverse complement strand
TCGACTCCATCGAGGGCCTGTGGAACTCCGGCCGCGAGGAGCAGGGCGGCAACCGCGGCTACAAGACGCGCAACAAGGAGGGCTACTTCCCCGTCCCGCCCACCGACATGCTCCAGGACATGCGCACCGAGATGTGCCGCGTCCTCGCCGACGTGGGCATCCAGGTCGAACGCCAGCACCACGAGGTGGCCACCGCCGGCCAGGCGGAGATCGACTTCCGCTTCAACACGCTGGTGACCACCGCGGACCAGCTCGCCTGGTTCAAGTACGTCTGCAAGAACGTCGCGTGGCGCCACGGCAAGACGGTGACGTTCATGCCCAAGCCGCTCTTCGGCGACAACGGGTCGGGCATGCACACCCACCAGTCGCTGTGGAAGAACGGCAAGCCGCTCTTCGCCGGCGACGGCTACGCGGGCATGTCGGAGATGGCGCTCCACTACATCGGCGGCATCCTCAAGCACGCGCGCGCGCTGGCCGCCCTCTGCAACCCGACCACCAACAGCTACAAGCGGCTGGTGCCGGGCTTCGAGGCGCCGGTGAACCTGGCGTACTCCAGCCGCAACCGCAGCGCGGCGATCCGCATCCCGATGTACTCGCCGTCGCCCAAGGCGAAGCGCCTGGAGTTCCGCTCGCCGGACCCGTCGTGCAACCCGTACCTCGCCTTCGCCGCGCAGATGATGGCGGGCCTGGACGGCATCGAGAACAAGATCGACCCCGGCGAGCCGCTGGACAAGGACATCTACGGGCTGTCGCCGGAGGAGCTGAAGGACGTCCCGAAGATGCCGGGGTCGCTGGAGGAGGCGCTGGACTGCCTGAGGAAGGACCACAAGTTCCTCCTCAAGGGCGACGTGTTCAGCCAGGACGTCATCGACACCTGGATCAACCTCAAGATCGAGAAGGAGCTGAACCCGGTGCGGCTGCGGCCCCACCCGATGGAGTTCCAGCTCTACTTCGACATCTAGGATTCCGGCGCTGGACGCATGGCCACGCTCGCCGCAACGCTCGTGCTCCTGTCACAGGTCGCGCTCCCGAGCGCGAAGGCGATCCAGGCCGAGATCCGCCAGATGCTCTCCCCGCCCGCAGTCGCGCCGGGGCTGGCGGCCGACGCGGGGAAGGTGGAGCAGATCACCCCGCCGGTGGACGGGTGGGTGGCGGCGCGCGTCCGGGCGCCCTACCGCGAGTTCCCCAACGTGGTGCTCTTCCACCAGGACGGCGGTCGCTGGGCGCGCGTGCCGGAGGGGCTGGCGCTGGGGCTGTGCGACTGCACGTCCGGCATCATGGACCTGCACACCGGCGACTCGGAGAGCGTGCTGGACATGACGCTGGGAAGGGAGGGCGTCACCGCCTTCAACCCCAGGGTGCGGGAGATGATGAAGGAGATCAACGCCAAGGGCGGGGTGGGGTCGCTCTACGGGTTCTTCCTGCACGTCCACCCGGCCGGGAAAGCCACCTACTTCCTCGACAAGACCTGGCTGGATGGGGTCGGTCCGAAGCTCATCGGCCCGGCCTATCTGCCCCGGCGGCGGAGGGACTGCTTCCGCTACGACGCGCTGCCGCTCCAGTCGATCGCGCTGGGCCGGGACGGCGGTGAATGGCGACTCACCGCGCAGAGCCTGAACGACCAGCGCTGGACCGTGCGCTGGACGGGCCTGGAGGAGGGTGGATGGCTGGCGGAGAAGGCCGTGGACGCGGAGGTGAAGATGACGCCCGGCTCGGTGGGGGCCGTGTTCATCGAGTCGGACGCGGGCCTGGTCCCCGCGTTCCTCACGCCGGGGAGTCCGGCCCACGGCGCGTTCCGGCCGGGCGACGTGGTGGAGGTCATCGACGGCCAGCCGGTCACGGACGCGGAGACCGCCAACCAGCGCATCATGGGAGCGCCGGGTTCGAAGGTGCGGGTAGGCGTGGTGCGCGACGGGCAGGAGCTCACGCTGACGCTGGTGCGCGCGGCGGCGGACGCTCCGGCTCCGGCGCGCTAGCGTCCGCGCCTCACCCGAAGAGGAGCCCCCCATGCGCCGAATGCTCGCCGCCGCCGTCCTCGCCGTCTTCGCCACCACCCAGATGGGCTGCTACACGACCCGCGTCGCCGGTGGGGTTGCCCCTGGCAGCCAGGTGCACGAGGAGCGGCAGTGGTTCGCCATCCTGGGGCTGTTCCCGCTCAGCGGCGCCGCGGGGAACGAGTGCCGCAACGGGGTGGCGACCGCGGAGAGCCAGTACAACGTGGTGGACGCCTTGCTCATCCTGGGCCTCGTGGCCGTCGGCGGGATCGCCGGAGCGGTGGCGTGCAGCGGCACCGGAGACGCGACGACCATCGGTTCGTGCATGACCGGCGCCGCGAACCTCGTGCCGCAGCTCATCCAGCCCCGGACGGTGCGCTACACGTGCATCGGCGGCGGCGGCGGGGCCACGAGCGCCGTGACGCCGGCGCCGGTCACGGCCGTGAGCCAGCAGTAGCCCACGCGGGCCGCGCGGCATCCGAAGCGGTCAGACCACCGTTCCCTGCCAGCGGGTGAACCACCTGGTGGGCGTGAACTCCGGGATGGGGAGCGGCTCGAGCAGCGGCTGCCCGTCCTTCCAGAACGACTTGAACGGGAGCTTCTCCCGGGTCGCGTAGAAGTGGCGCAGGTACGCGTAGTCGCACGCGTGGAAGTCCGCCAGCCACTGGTCCAGGTCGCGGACGCCCGAGTCGTGGAAGAGCTGGATGCTGTAGCGGCAGGCCTCGCGCTCGTAGAGGTGGAGCTCGTCCAGGTGCGCGGGGGTGGGGTCGTTCGCCACGCGCCCGCCCACCTCACGGGAGTACTCGCTGGTGTTCCACTGCACGGTGTGGCCGAAGAGGTGGACCAGGATGAAGACCGCCTCCTCCGGCGTGAGGTCGTAGTCGATGCGGATCTCCGCCCCGCTCAGGTCGCCGGTGAACGGATTCACCACGTCGCCGATGACGATGGGCACGCCGTAACGCCGCTCGATGTGCGGCTCCACCGTGTTGAAGACTTGCCGGAAGCGTTCCTCGGTCGGCGTCATGGGCCGGACGGTATCATCCGCTCGGGAGGGAGCCCCATGGCGCGCGCGAAGTGGGTCCCGGACGAGAAGGTGATGGCCAGGGTCCGGAAGCTGGTGGCCGCGCTCCCCGGCGCCGAGGAGAAGACCGCCTGGGGCCACCCGGTGTGGCGCGCCAACGGCCGCCACTTCGCCGCCTACGAGCCCAAGCAGGGGCAGGACTACTTCTTCTTCCTGCTGGAGGCCGAGATGCTGGCCGCCCTCGCCGGGAGCGACCCGCGCTTCCGCGACGGCGGCTTCTCCCGCGGCGAGGTCGGCTGGCTGGGCCTGCGCCTGGACGCGAAGACCGACTGGAAGGGGGAGGTGAAGGACCTCCTCCAGCGGTCGTTCGCGCTGGTCACCGGGATGAAGAAGAAGCGTTGATCTCTGCTGACATGACGGTGTCAGGAGGGGGGCCGTATTCCTTGCCGCCTCACTCGCTGCAAGGAGACACCTTCCATGCCTACCCCCGTCGCCTACTTCGAATTCCACACCCCTGACGCCGCCAAGGCCCGCGGCTTCTACGGCGAGCTGTTCAACTGGAAGTTCAACGACCTCGGCGCGCCCTCCCCGTACTTCATGGTCGAGTCCGGCGGCGACATGCCGGGCGGCCTGATGGCGGACACCGCCTCGCCGCCCATGGTCCTCTCCTACTTCCACGTCCCGGACCTCGACCGGGCGGTGGAGAAGGCGCAGAAGCTGGGCGCCCGGGTGCTCAAGGGCCGGGAGAACATCCCCGAGGGCTCCTTCGCGGTGATCTCCGACCCCCAGGGCGTGGTCCTGGCCCTGTGGCAGGCCGCGCCGAAGAAGTAGCGTCCACCCCCGGAACCCGCATGCGCCGCGCCGACCGACTCTTCAAGCTGGTCCAGCTCCTCCGCCGGAGCCGGCTGGTCACCGCGCAGCGCATCGCCTCCGAGCTCGAGGTCTCCGAACGGACCATCTACCGGGACGTCCGGGACCTCGCGCTCTCCGGCGTCCCCATCCGCGGCGAGGCCGGCGTCGGCTACGCGCTGGCGCACGGCTTCGACCTCCCGCCGCTGATGTTCACCGAGGAGGAGATCGAAGCCCTCGTCCTGGGCACCCGCGTGGTGCAGAGCTACGCGGACCCGGAGCTGGCCAAGGCGGCCGACTCCGTCCTCGCCAAGGTGGAGATGGTGCTCCCGGACCGCCTGCGCGCGCGCGTGGGCACCACGCAGATCTTCGCCCCCAACATGCGCGGCCCCTCCGGCGCGCCGGCCCTGGGCACCCTCCGCGCCGCCATCCGCTCGCGCAAGCGGGTCCGCTTCCGCTACCAGGACCTCGCCGGCTCCGCCACCACCCGCGAGGTGCGGCCGCTCTGCGTCGCCTTCTGGGGCAAGGTCTGGTCCGTCGGCGCCTGGTGCGAGCTGCGCAAGGACTTCCGCAGCTTCCGCATCGACCGGATGCAGGAGGTCCAGCTCACCTCCACCTTCCCGGAGGAGCCGGGCAGGACGCTGGACGACTTCATCAAGGCCGTCTCCCGCGACCACCAGCGCACGCGCGCGGACCAGGAGGTCACTTCAGCTCCGACCAGCGGATCTCGAACGTCGCCCCCGCCTCGTCGTGGGACAGCAACTTCGCCGTCCCATCCCGCCGCCCGGTGAGCTCCATCCCCGCCTCGAAGATGCCCCGGTAGTAGTGGGGGAAGGTGACGTTGCTGCACCACAGGTGGAACACGCCCGGAGCGATCTCCGTGAACGTGGTCCGCGAGTAGTTGTTGGTGGTCCGCAGCGACCGCCGGATCTGGTTGAACCCGCGCCGCGGGCCGATGACCTTCAGGAGGCCGAACGTCGCCTTGCCGATCACCGTCTCCGCGTACGACTCCAATATCCGCCGGCCCACCACGTACGTGGCCTCTTCGATGCTCGCCCCCGGCGCCAGCAGCTCCGCCGCCATGTGCAGCGACTTGATCCACGACTCGTACGGGTAGGCGACCTTCAACCGCCCGGCCATGTCCACCCCGAGCGCGCGGAACCGCTCCAGCGCGGCCAGGTCCAGCGCGTCTCCCAGCGCCCGCCGGAGCGACTCGTAGGCGCTGGCGAACACCACCATCTCCGGGACGGGCTCGGCCACCCTCCTCAGATGCCCCGCTGCCGCCAGGGCGGGAGCCCGGTGGCCTCGTTCTTCACCGCCAGCGCCCGGTCCACCGCCGCCTTCGGCTGGATCGCCCCCCACCCCTGCCGGTCCACCTCCAGGTTCGGCAGCCGCGCCGCCGTCTGCAGGAGGATCCGCTTCACCTGCTGCGGCGTGAGGTGGGGATTGGCCTCCAGCAGCTGCGCCACCACCGACGTCACGATGGGCGCGGCGAACGACGTCCCGTCCACCATCTTGTAGTGCTGGTCGATCACCAGCCCGTCCCTCAACCCCACCGAGATGATGTTCCGGATGTGGTACGCGGGCCGGTCCTTCGCCTCGTCCAGGTCCGGGAACACCTTCGGGTTCGCTTCGATGACCGCCTTGAGCTGGTCGTCCGGCGTCTCGTTCAGCCTCGCCAGCAGCGCCGCCTGCTGCGCGGTGGGCGTGTCGGGGAGGATGGGCGCCGCCAGCCAGTCCGCCAGGGTGATGATCTCCGGCTTCTGCACCCCGTCGATGGTCGGCCCGAACGACGACCGGTACCCGGTGACGCGCCCCAGCCGCGGGTTGCCGGAGTCGTCCATCCCGCCCACGGAGATGACCGCGGGCACCGACGCCGGGGGCACCACGTAGCCGGGCCGGTGGCCGTTGTTCCCCACCGCGCACACCACCACGATGCCCGCCCGCACCGCCGCCTCGGCGAAGCGGGACATGGTGTCCTCCAGGTAGGAGATCTCGTAGTCGCCGCCGCAGGAGATGTTGAGGATGCGGATGTCGTAGCGGCCCCGGTTCACCAGCACCCACTCGATGCCGCGGGCGATGTCGTCGTGGTGGACGCGGGACATGGTCCCCACCTTGAGCAGCACCAGGCCCATGTCCGGAGCGAGCGAGCGGAACTTGCCCTTCGACAGGTGCCCGTTCCCCGCCGCCACCACCGTGGACATCATCCCGTGCCAGGAGGAGGCCTCGCCGTCCTTGAGGTGCTCGATGCCCTCCTTGTTGTGGATGAGGTCCTCGTAGGCGTGGATGCGGCCGTGCGGCGTGGTGAGGTCCGGGTGGGCGTAGAAGCCGGAGTCCAGGAAGGCGGCCACCACTCCTCTCCCGGTGAAGCGGTCGTCCGCCCCTACCCGTTCGGCGATCGGCAGCGGGGCCTGGCTGCGAGGGTCGATCGGCTTGCCGGTCCGCGGCTCAATGGCGCTCATGGATTCTGTGGTCGCACCTTACGGTTCCGCCCCCCCGGCCCTCGACAGGCCGGGCCCAGGACGATTTAGAGGTCGGTTTTACTACAATGCGGACGACGATGAGCCACGCCCCCCTTCGCCTGTGCCTGGTGGACATGAACAACGGCGTCGCCAACGAGGCGACCCGCTGCTTCCGCCGGCTCTTCGACGGGTTCGTCCAGCGGGTCCGCGTCCTCAACCCGGACCTGCCCGTCCAGTTCAAGCACGTCCAGCCCCGGAACCTCGGCGAGCTGCCGGACGAGAAGGTGGACCTGGTCCTCTCCTCGGGCGGGCCGGGGTCCCCCTACGACGGCTTCGAGGACCCCTGGTGCGTCGGCTACCGGAAGTTCCTCGACCACATCGTCGAGGCCAACAAGACCAACCCGGACCACGCCCCGCAGATCTTCGTCGTCTGCCACTCCTTCGAGATCGCCATCACCCACTTCAAGATCGCGGAGATGACGAAGCGGGAGACGCTCAAGTTCGCCATCATGCCCGCCTACCCCACCGGGGAGGGGGTGGCCGACCCGCTGTTCGCCCCCTTCGGCGAGCGCCTGTTCGTCTGGGAGCACCGGCGCTGGCAGGCGGTGAACATGAACGAGCGCGCGCTGGACGCCCTGGGCGGGAAGCTGCTCTGCCGGGAGAGCCGCCCCGGCCGCACCGACAAGGGCCCCGCGGTGGTGGGCATCCGCTTCGCGCCCGGCATCGTGGGCACCCAGTTCCACCCGGAAGCGGACCGCCCCGGCGTGATGGCGTGGATCAACCGCCCCGAGCACGCCGCCGACCTGCGCGACGCCTACGGCAACGCCCTCTACGAGCGGATGATCAAGACGCTGGACGACCCCTCGCGCCTGGCCCGCACCTACGCGCTGCTCATCCCCACCTGGCTGCAGCTCCGCTTCAACCAGATCGCCCAGGTGCGCGGCCTCAAGCCCATCACCCCGCCCGAGCAGGACATGCGGGAGTTCGACCAGTCCCCTCCCGCGGTGGCGGTCTAGGCCGTTCCCGGTAAGCGCCGCTTTTCAGGGCAAGCACCCGAGAGAGGGCCAGAGGTTCGATCCGGGAGAGGGTTTCTGGTACAGCAGGCGCGCCTTCCGGGCCCCTCTGGGCCGGGGCGACGCGAGAAAACCTTCCATGACCTACAAGATCGGCATCATCGCCGGGATGGAGACGACCTTCCCGGACGCCTTCATCGCCAAGGTGAACCAGAACCCCGGCTACCACGCGGAGCTGGCGAAGATCGGCCACACGCCTGAAGTCTTCCAGTCGCGGTACAACGTGCTGATCGACCGGCTGAGCCACGAGGTGCCGTACTACCGGTTCCACCTCAAGGCGGCGGCGCTGGCCGGCACCTACGTCATCAACGACCCGTTCTGGTGGAGCGCGGACGAGAAGTTCTTCGGCTACTCGCTGGCGGCGAAGATCGGCGTGAAGGTCCCGCGGACGGTGATGCTGCCGTCGCACTCGTACATCCCGTCCATCGACCCCCACCGGTCGCTCCGCAACCTCGAATACCCCATCGCCTGGAAGGAGCTCACCGACTACGTGGGCTTCCCGGCCATCATGAAGCCGGCGGACGGCGGCGGCTGGAAGAACGTCTCGCGGGTGGACGACCTGCAGGGGCTGTGGAACGAGTACAACAAGACCGGCACCCTGGTGATGACGCTCCAGGAGTTCGTCGACTTCGACGACTACATCCGGTGCATCTGCATCGGCAAGGAGTTCATCCTCCCCATCAAGTACAACCCCAAGGTGCGCGACCACCGCGGCTTCCGCGGCGCCTACATCGAGACCGACAACCCGTTCACCTCCAAGGACCTGGAGCGGCAGGTGCTGGACGGGTGCTGGAAGCTGAACAACGCGCTCGGCTACGACATGAACTCGGTGGAGTGGGCGATCAAGGACGGCGTGGCCTACGCCATCGACTTCACCAACCCGGCGCCGGACATGGACCTCAACTCCATCCTCCCGCGCTACTTCCACATCGTGGTGGACGAGATGGCGAAGTTCGCCATGAAGGTGGCCAAGGAAGGGCGGCCCAACCACGACGGCTACCCCTTCCGCGAGTGGATCGAGCACCCCAAGCAGCGGTCCGGCGCCTCCAGCGAGGGGGCCCCGCCGACGAACGGTTCCAAGAAGAGCACCAAGGCCGAAGCCACGCGGTAGTCGCCCCGGAGTCGCAGCCTATGATCGACGGTCAGTTCACGCTCGGGGTGGAAGAGGAGTACCAGATCGTGGATCCGGAGACGCGCGAGCTGCGCTCGTACGTCTCCGAGATCATCGAGGGCGGCAAGACGGTCCTCCGGGAACGCGTCCGCCCCGAGATGCACCAGTCCATGGTCGAGGTGGGCACCACCATCTGCAAGGACGTGGCGGCGGTGAAGGACCAGCTCACCGAGATGCGCGGCGAGCTGGACCGGCTGGCGCGCAAGGGCGGGCTGCGGATGGTGGCCGCTTCCACGCACCCGTTCTCGGATTGGAAGATGCAGGCCATCACCCCCAACCCGCGCTACGACAACATCGTCAACGACCTCCAGGACGTGGCGCGCGCCAACCTCATCTACGGGCTGCACGTCCACGTGGGCATCAAGGAGAAGGAGGTGGCGCTGGCCCTGGCCAACCAGGTCCGCTACTTCCTTCCCCACCTGCTGGCCCTCACCTGCAGCTCGCCCTTCTGGACCGGGCGCCGGAGCGGGCTGATGTCCACCCGGTGCTCCATCTTCAAGCGCTTCCCCCGCACCGGCATCCCCGACGAGTTCGACAGCCCGGAGGAGCTGGAGCGCTTCACCAAGCTGCTCATCAAGACCAACAGCATCGACAACGGGAAGAAGATCTGGTGGGACGTGCGGACCCACTACATGTACGACACGGTGGAGATCCGCATCTGCGACATGCCGACCAACATGGAGCACACGGTCGCGTTGGTCGCGCTGGTGCAGGCGCTGATGGCGAAGCTGTACCTGATGTACCGCCGCAACACCGGCTGGCGGAGGTACATGCGCGCGCTGATCGAGGAGAACAAGTGGCGCGCGCTCCGCTACGGGTCGGACGCCAAGCTGATCGACTTCGGGATGCAGATGGAGCGGCCGTTCCCGGAGCTGATGAAGGAGATGGTGGACCTGGTCGAGGAGACCACCCAGATCTTCGGCACCGCCGACTACATGAAGACCATCCTCAGGATGGCCACCGAGGGGACCTCCGCCCACCGGCAGATCGAGGTCTACGAGAAGAACGGCGGGGAGCAGAACAACAAGGCCGCCCTCTACGCGGTGGTGGACCACCTCATCGCGGAGACGATGCGGGGGATTGCGTAGCCCCCTGACGCGGGGACGGGTGGCTGTAGAAGAAGACCTCCTCCAGCGGGGTGGGGGACATCCGACCGCGTGCATGGGCGAGCGGTTGGACAGCCCGCCGCCCGGAGGGTTCCGTCAGCGCACCGAGGCGTCGGTGGTGGCGGGGCCGGTGGGGGTGGTGGTCTGGAGGGCGCGGAGCTCCTGGAGGTGCTCGGCCTTCCAGCGCATGGCGGTCTCGATGCGGACGCGGCCGGAGGGGTGGTCGTAGAAGAAGATCTCCTCCAGCGGGCCGGGGTCGAGCTTGCGGTACTCGCCGAGGGCGAGGTCCACCTGCGCCTCCGCGTCCGGCTGGTAGGCGGAGTTGAGGGCGAACTGGTCCGCCTCCATCTCCTGCTGGCGGGTCATCGAGTTGAGCACCGGGGTGAGGACGAAGAAGACGGTGGAGATGACGGCGAACAGCAGCGGCATCCCCGCGGGGTCGTCCAGGCCGCGCACGTCCCACTTCTCGCCGCGGGCGGCGACCAGGCGGCGGAAGGCCCACTGCGCCAAGGCGAAGGTGAGCGGGAGGATCAGCGCCATGAAGAACATGAACTTCAGGACGTGGTTGAGGACGTAGTGGCCCATCTCGTGGGCCATGACGCTCTCGATCTGCGCGATGTTGCAGCGCTTGAGCAGGTTGTCGTTGAGGGAGATCTGGGTGGTGCCGAGGAAGCCGCTGACGTGGGCGCTGACGCTGTCGGTCTGCTTGGAGGCGTCGAACTCGTAGACGTCGGTGGCGGGGATGCCGTTGGCGCGCGCCAGGCGGAGGACGTGCTCGCGGACCTCCTGATTCTGGACCGGCTTGAACTTGTTGAACACCGGCTCCAGGAAGCTGGGCCCGATGACGGCGCCGAAGATGGCGAAGGCCAGCGCCACCCCCGCGCCCCAGATCCACCAATTGGACTGCACCTTGCGGATGACGGCGTAGAGCGCGGTGAGGGCCAGGGAGCCGAGGATGAGGCCGATCAGCGCCCCCTTGCCATGTTCGCCGAGCCAACCCGCGAAGGTGAGGTTGGAGAGGTCGTACTGGTGCTCGCGGAAGTAGCCCACGTAGATGTCGAACGGGAGGCTGAGGACGCCCACCGCCAGGAAGTACTGGACCCAGTAGACGGCTGGCTGGAGCCAGCGGGCCTTGGTGACGCGCTCGGCGTTGGCGCGCATCCGGCTGGAGAAGCGGCTCTGGAGGAGCAGGAAGGCGATGCCCAGGTTGATGAGGAAGTTCCACAGCTGGATCCAGTAGCCACCTTCGAAGTAGGCGTCGGATTTCTCACGGGCGGGGCCGGAGACGAAGTTGAGGTACGCGCGCGTGGCCTTGTTCACGTCGAGCGGCGTCTCCTGCGCCTCGGGCGGGATGTCCCGGTAGATGAGCTTGATGGGCTTGACCCCCGCGGCCGGGGCTTCGTCTGCGGCGCGCGCGGCGGTGGGGAGCAGGGCCAGGGCTGCGGCGGCGAGGTGGGCGTGGAACAGGTGGCTTCGCATGTGGGTCCCTCGAGTCCTGCGTCAGAACGCCTGGGGGGAGCGGCGATTGCGTCGCTCACCCGCCGTCATCCTCCACCAGCCGGTCCAGCACCAGCGCGAAGAAGCCGTCAGGCCCCTCGAACCGCCAGCCCAGGTGCTGGCCACAGCCGGCGCACAGGGCGTAGCTCCAGCGGTAGCCGCTGAACCAGGTGGCCTCGGCGGTCGGCTCGCCGGCCACGGCACAGCCGGGCGCGCGGAGGAAGCAGCCGAAGCGGTAGACGTAGCCGCCGGGGTTGAAGCGGGTGTGCTCGTGGGCGCCGGCGATGGGGATGCGCTGGGCGGAGGTGGTGATCGCCTTCCCGCAGGCGGCGCAGCGGATGGCGCGCGCGTCCTCGTCGGTCCGCCGGTCCTCGACCGCTACCTCCGGCCGCCCGGCCTTGTCGCCGGGGTCGCGCTCGAGCAACCGCACGGCCCGGTCAGATCGGCGGAGCGTCGCGCCGCATCTTGCGCAGCGTCTCCAGCACCCGCTCGCGGTGCCGGTCGATCATGAACTCGTGGTTGAAGACGCCGCGGACGATGCCCGAGTCGTCCACCAGGAACGTCACCCGCCGCGTCCTCCCCAGGAACGGCCAGGCGACGTCGTAGAGGTTGGCGATGGTCCCCACGTCGTCGGCGATCATCGGGTACGGCACGCCCAGCTTGTCGGCGAACTCGCACTGGGTCTTGTGGTCGTCGGTGGAGATGCCGACGACCTCCGCGCCCAGCGACTGGATCTCCTGGTAGGCGTCGCGGAACTGCGACGCTTCCTCCGTTCAACCGGGGCTGAACGCCCGCGGGAAGAAGAACAGCGCCAGCGGCTTGCCGCGCATCTCCGCCATCCGGAAGACGCTCCCCGCCGTGGTGCGCGCCTGGAAGTCCGGTGCCGGCTGGTTGAGCTTGATCATGCGCCGCCACTCGTAGCGCGCCCGGGCGCGGTCTGCCACTGTTGAGCCATGGGCGGCCGGTACCGCTACCTCCTGGAGCACTCCATCGCCGGGGAGGACCTCGAGCCCCTGCGCTCCGGGCTGGAGGACGAGCAGGGGTTCCGCCTCCACGAGCTGGTGGGCCGCGCGCCGCTGGAGCAGATGCTGGAGGAGGGCGAGCTGGACATCGACACCTCCACCAGCGACCGCTTCTTCGCCTTCGGCCCCAGCATCGAGATCCTCTCCGTCTACCTGCCGGAGTACGTCAGCGGCGTGGAGGTCGCGGAGACGCTGGACCACGGCCTCAACCGCCGGCGCATCGAGTGCTACCGCTACATCGGCCGGCGCGGCGAGCTGGTCACCGTTCCGCTGGAGTACGCGATGTCCCTGGACCGGGAGATCGTCCCCGGCCACGAGGACCTCTCCCGCCTCCGCGAGATGTGGCACGAGCTGCCGACCTGGGCCCGCGTCGCGTACAAGCAGACGTTCGTGGTGGAGCTGGGCGATCTCGACGCGGGGCCGACGTGACGGCTAGGCGGGGAAGATCCCCACCGTTCCGCCGACCCACGTCAGGTTCTTGTTGAAGTCCACGCCCAGCATCTTCCCGCGCGACAGGCGCACCAGCGGGAGGATGGGGGTGAGCGTCTTCGCGTCCGGCGGGCGGAGCAGCATC
>DASRBA010000076.1:0-19879 GCA_035637895.1 Myxococcaceae bacterium | reverse complement strand
CCAGCCCCTCCACCGGCGTGGTCGTGCGGTCCACGCCCAGCGTCTCGATCAGCTTCCCCTCGCTCAGCGTCACCCTCCCGCCCGCGGTGGGCAGCGTGCACAGGCGCCGCCGGGTGAAGGGCGACTCCGGCGACGTCTGGTGCCACTGGCACATCCCCAGGAACTCCTCCATCCGCCGCGGCTGGAGGGTGAAGCGGTACTGCCGCTCCCAGGGTGCGTTCGCGGCGCGGCGGTACTCGTAGAGCCAGTCGCCGCCCTCGTCCTTGCTCAACCGGTAGGCGCGGTCCCCTTGCGCGTGCTCACCCGCCCGCAGCGGCAGCGGCTCCAGGAACCCCTCCCCGAAGCCCACGTCGCACAGGAAGGGCCGGTCGCCCGGCAGGTCCACGCGCAGCGCCAGGTGGTCGTACTCCGGCCCCAGCGCGCCGGCATTGGAGTAGACGCGCGCGGAGAGGCGGGTGACGGAGAAGCCGAGCGCCTCCAGCAGCCACCCGAACAGCCCGTTCAGCTCGTAGCAGAAGCCGCCCCGGCGCTCGCGGACGATCTTCTCGAACAGCGCCTCCGGCTCCAGGCGGATCCGCCGCCCGAGGTGGATGTCCAGGTTCTCGAACGGGACCGCGCGCAGGTGGGCGCGGTGCAGGAAGCGGAGGGCCGCCTCGTCCGCCGCCGCCGGGCGCGGTGCCGCCAGTCGCTCCAGGTACTCCGCCGCGTTCATGGCGGGGCCGATGATGCGCTATGTAGGAAGGGCCATGCACGCCCGAACCCTTGGCCCCCTGGCCATCTCGTTGTTCCTGGTCGCAGCCGCCCCCGCGCCCTCCCCGGACGCCCAGGCCGCGTTCGACCGCGGCGAGCGTGCCCTGGCCGAGGGCCGGCTGGACCAGGCCGTCGCCGCATACAAGGAAGCCCTCTCCAAGTCCCCCGGCTACGCCGCGGCCCTCAACGGGCTGGGGCTGACGCTGTTCAAGCAGGACAAGAAGCCGGAGGCGATCCAGCAGTTCAAGGCCGCCACAGAGGCCAACCCGTCCTTCGCCCTGGCGTGGTCCAACCTGGGCTTCGCCTCGCGCAAGATGGGGGACGGGGCCGCCGCGGTCGCCGCGTACGAGAAGTACGTCCAGCTCGCGCCCGACGACGCGGACGGCCTCTACGGCCTGGCGGAGTCGTACCGGATGGCGGGGGACTCGGCCAAGGCCATCCCCGCCTACGAGCAGTACATCGCCAAGGAGAAGCGCCCCTCCGAGCAGAAGTGGGTCCAGAAGGCGAAGGACCAGATCGCCGCGCTCAAGGCGCCCGCCGCGGGGCCCTCGGCCACCGCGACCGCGGCCACGCCCCCCGTCTCCGACCGGCCCGTCTCCTCCCCGGTGCTGACGCCGCAGCTCCCGACGGCCGGGCTGCCTCCGGGCGGCACCGCGGCGCCGGCGCTCGCGCAGCAGCGGATCGCCGAGGGCGACGCGATGATGAAGGCCTCGCGCTACCGGGAAGCGACCTTCACCTACCAGGACGCGGTGAACGCCGACCCCGGCAACACCGAGGCGCTGTTCAAGCTGGCGCGCGCCTTCGCCACGCTCGGCTACTTCCAGCAGGCGGTCGAGAAGTGGAACCAGGTGATCTCGCTCACCCAGGACCCGGCCATCCGCAAGAGCTGCCAGGACAACATCACCCGCGCGCAGGCGAAGATCGCCGAGGCGGGCGGCAGCTCGCCGCAGGCCCAGGGGATGGCGCCCGGCTCCGGCCCCATCGCCGAGAGCACCCGCGAGAAGGCGCGCCAGCACTACGAGCAGGGCGTGCTGCAGATCAACAACAAGGACTACCAGGGCGCGCTGGCGTCGCTCACCCAGACCATCCAGCTGGAGCCCACGCTGGCCATCGCCTACGTCGCCCGCGGGAGCGCCAACATCGGCCTGCGCCGCTTCGCCCAGGCGGCGGCGGACTACCAGTACGCGCTCAAGCTGGACGGGAAGCTGGCCTCCCCGCTCTACGGCCTGGGCGAGGCGTACCGCGGGCTGGGGCGGCCGCTGGAGGCGCGCGGGTGGTACGAGAAGTACATTGCCTCCCAGGGGTCTGACGCGCGCGAGGACCTCCGCTCCGAGGCGCGTCAGAAGCTGCAGAAACTGTAGTTGCCACGCGGATCTGCGTGTGGGTGTGGCGATCCCCTGGCCGGAGCCTTACCCTAAGGACATGCAGGGTCTGGAGCGAGGGCAGGGGACGCTGGTGTTCAGGCCTCGCCCCATCCTGGCCGCGCTGATGGCCGCGGCGGGGATCGTGTGGATCGCGACCCTGGTCTATCTCTTCCGCTTCGAGGGCGTCCCCACCAAGACCTTCGTCTCCGCCGGCTTCTTCATCGTCTTCTTCGGCATCTCGCTGGCGTACTACGCGCGCACCGCCATCGTGGTGGACCAGAGCGGGGTGACGTACCGGGGCATCGTCCGCACCCAGCGCTTCAGCTTCGCGGACATCCTCAAGGTGGACGTGATGCCCGGCCCGGTGACGGTCTACGCCGTCCGCTTCCGGGGCAAGTTCGTCCACTTCACGAGCTTCTTTGCGCAGCACCGGCGGCTGATGGAGCTGCTGGTGGATCGCGCCGGGCTGGCGCCGACTCGCGGCTGAAGCTCCAGGTCACCAGCACGCCGGCCAGCGCCAGCGCCATGCCCAGCAGGAGCAGGGCCGCGTCCAGGCGCGGGCGCCGCTCGGCGGGTGCGCTCGGGGATTCCGGGGATTCAGAGAGGGGCGGCAGCTCGTCCGTGGTCGCCCTCGCGTCGGGAGCCGGCTCCGGCGCCGGCGGGTCCGCGGGCTCCGGCGGCGCGGGGGCCGGCTTCTGCGCGGGGCCGCCGTAGCGCATCAGCGTGGTGCCGACCTCGACCAGGTCGCCGTCCATCAGCTGCCGCGGCTTGCCGACGCGATGACCGTTCACCAGCACGCCGTTGGCGGTGCCCAGGTCCTCGATCCACAGCCCGCCCTCGCGGACGGTGATGCGCGCGTGGCGGCGGGAGACGTGGCGGTCGCGGACGCGGATGGCGGCGGCTTCGCCGCGGCCCAACTCCGTGGGGCCGTCCGCGAGCGGGAAGGTGCGGCCCAGGTCCATCCCGGTCAGGCACTGCAACGCGCCCGCGCGCGAGGGCGGCGCCTCCAGCGCGCCGAGCAGCTCGCGCGCCACGGCCACGGTCTCCGCGCCGCTCCGGGGAACTTCCAGCCGCGCGTCGCCCGGGTGCCGGAGCCAGGCGCGGTCGCCCAGGTGGACGGTCTCGCCGGGGAGCAGCAACCGCTTGCAGCCGGCGGGGCAGGAGAGGCGGTCCACCAGGAACGGCCGCCGCCCCTCCACCACCACCGTCCCGCCCTCCACCACCAGCGTGAGCAGCCGGGCCGGGGCGCCCTTCACCTTCACCCGGTCCGAATCCGCCCCGCCCACCGTCGACGCGCCCTCCGGCACCTCCACCAGCGTCCGCGCGCCCTCCTCCGAGATCTCGAGCTTCATGCGGCGCACCCTTGAGCAAGGCGGGTGCCGGGCAGACGAGCGGCCGAGGCGCGCACTTCCGCCAGGTTGCAATCAGGTGTGGAAAGCACCTCCCGTCCGGGCCTAAAGACAGGCGGCATGAGAACGGTACGGTGGTGCGCGGTCGCCCTGGTGGCCGCGCTGGGCGGATGCCGGGACGAGCAGGCCGGCCCGAAGGGCCCGTCGAGCCCGCCGCCCATGGCCCCGTCCACGCCTCCATCCGCGGCCGCATCGCCCGCGTCCCAGTCCCAGTCTCGGCAGCCGCCCCCCCAGTTGGACCGGGGACGCGTCCTGGACGAGGCCCCCAAGGACCTCACCTTCAAGAGCGGCGTGACGCTCGGGGGCGGCGCCGTGCAGTACCTGGGCACCAAGCTGGAGCCGGCGCAGCCGGTGGCGGGGCAGCCGCTGAAGATGTCGCACTACTTCCGGGCGCTGAAGGAGCAGCCGGTCGGGTGGGCGCTCTTCCTCCACCTGGTGGACCCGAGGACCGGCCAGCAGCTGGCGAACCTGGACCACGACATCCAGGGTGGGGCGATGCCGCTGGGGAGCTGGCCGGCCGGGAAGGTGGTCGAGGACGTCCACGGCATCCTCATCCCCGCCGGCTTCCAGGGCCCCCTCCGCCTCCTCCTCGGCTTCTGGCAGGAGGACAAGCGGCTCCAGGTGGACGACCCCAAGGCGCAGGACGGGACCAACCGGGTGATCGGGCCGACGTTCACGGTGGGGCCGGCCGCGACGGCGCTCCCGACCCCGGTCGCGCAGCCCCCGCCGCAGCAGCAGCCGCCGCCGCAGACGCAGGCCCCTCCGGCCGCGCCGGCCGAGAACCTCCCGGAGTACGCGGTGAAGAAGACGAAGAAGGCCCCGCAGATCGACGGCGACCTCTCCGACCCCGCGTGGGCCGAGGCGACGCCGGTGGAGCTGGTGGGCAGCCTCGACGGGCACAAGCCGTCCTACCGGACCACCGCGCGGCTCCTCTACGACGACCAGAACCTCTACGTGTCGTTCGACTGCGAGGACGCGAACATCCAGGGCACGCTGTTCCGGCGCGACGACCCCATCTACACGCAGGAGGCGGTGGAGATCTTCATCGACGCCGACGGCGACGGGCGCACGTACGACGAGCTGGAGGTCTCCCCCAACAACACCCTCTTCGACGCCTACTTCCCCGAGCGCCGGAACGGGATGGACCTCTCCTGGGACTCGGGCACGAAGTCGGCGGTGAAGTTCAAGGGCACCATCAACAACCCGTCCGACCGCGACCAGGGCTGGACGGTGGAGATGGCCATTCCCATCGCGAAGCTGGCCAAGGTGCCGCACGTCCCGCCGAAGAAGGGCGACAGCTGGCGGTTCAACCTCTACCGGCTGGACGTCGACCAGGGCCGGCAGGAGGGGATGGCGTTCTCACCCCTCTTCGTCGGTGATTTCCACCACCTGCCCCGGTTTGGGCGCCTGAACTTCGACTGAGCGCTCGCGCTTCGCGCCCTCGTGGGGCTCGATGTCCCAGGGGGCGTCCGCCACCGAACGCTCGCTGGGGTCGCCCAGGAAGTGCAGGAAGCCGTTGAGCTCCAGGGTGTCCACCAGCTCCTCGGCCTCCAGGGAGGAGAGGCCGCGCTCCTGCGCCAGCACGTCGCGCATCAGCGCCTTCCCCCGGAGGTAGCCGAGCGGCGGGCCTTCGGAGAGCCGCTGCTTCAGGATCCCGGCCAGCTCATGGAGATCGATGTCCTCGGGCCGCATCTTCTCCAAGGTGTGGTGTCCCCGGCGGCTCTTCAACCCGGACCCGCGCCCAGCGACCGGTGCCGGGCTGGAAAGTCGACAGCTGGATCCGGTCCCCGTCCGTCTCGAAACGGACGGCGCCGTCGGCGTCGGTGCGCAGGCAGGTGGCGCCGGTGGCCTGCAGCCGCTCCATCACCTCCGGAGCGGGCAGCCCGAACCGGTTGTGCGCTCCCACCGAGACGACGATGGCCCGCGGCGCGGACCGGGCCAGGAATTCCGGGGTGGAGGAGGTCCTCGAGCCGTGGTGCGGCGCCTTGAGCAGCGTCACCGGCCCGGCGTCCGGGAGCGCCGCCTCCGCCGCCGCCTCGATGTCGCCGGTGAGCAGCACGGTGGAGGCGCCCAGGCGGACCTTCAGCACCACGCTCCGGTCGTTCACGCCCTCCAGCAGCACCCGGTCCGGCGGCGGACCCAGCACCTCGATCTCCGCGTCGCCCACGCGCAGCGGCGGGTGCCCGCGCTCCACCTCCTCGACGGTGGCGCCGTGGAGCGCCGCGGCGGCGCGCAGCCGGTCCAGCAGATCGCCGCCCTGCTCGCCGGCGCCAATCCACACCTGGCCGGTGGGGAGGGCCGCCACCGCGGTGATCAGCCCCAGCGCGTGGTCCGGGTGCGGGTGCGAGAGCACCGCCAGGTCCAGCCGGCGCACCCCCGCCTCCGCCAGCGCGGGGAGGACGATCTTCCGCCCCACGTCCGCGCCGCCCGGCACGCCCCCGCCGTCGATCAGCGCGTGGTGGCCGCGGGAGCTGACCAGGATGGCGTCGCCGTGGCCGACGGAGAGGAAGGTGACGCTGAGCGGGGCGGCCGCGAGCGACGGCCAGGCGAGCGCCGCCGCCAGCGACGCCGGGGCCAGCGCGCCCAGCCAGCGTCCGCGCCCGCGCGCCAGGGCGAAGGACAGCACGCCCGCCGCGTACAGCAGCGACAGCCACGGGCCGAAGGAGGGGAGCGACGGCGCGGCCCAGGGGAAGGCGGCGAACCACCGCGCGAGGTGGAGGAGCCAGTCCGCGGCGCGCGCGCCCAGCCAGAGCACCGGCGCCGCGTGGGCGCCCAGGGTCAGCTGCGCCGCGCTCCCCGCCGCGGCGAGCACGGTGAGGGCGGCGACCAGCGGCGCCCCGGCCACGTTCGACACCACGCCCGCCACGCTGGCGCGGTGGAAGGCGGCGGCGCAGAGCGGGAGCGAGGCGAGGGTCACCGCGGCGCTGGCGCACAGGAGCGAGAGGGCGGACTCGCCCGCGCGGTGCGCCCGGTAGCGCCAGCGATGCGCGGTGGTCGGGTGGGGCGGCGGGATGGGGAGGGACTCGCGCAGCGCCGGCGCCACCAGGATCAGCGACGCCACCGCCGCGAAGGAGAGCTGGAGCGAGAGGTCCCCCGCGCCGGACGGCTCCAGCGCGAGGAGGACCAGCGCGCTCGAGGCCAGCGCGTTGAGCGCGTCCGCGCGGTGGGAGGTGGCGTAGCCCAGCAGGGCCACGCTGAGCATCGCCGCCGAGCGGACCGCGGGCGGCTGCCACCCGGTGAAGGCCACGTAGCCCCAGACCCACGGAAGCGAGAGCGGGCCCGCGATGCGCCGGGCGTCCTGGCGCATCGCGCCCGGCCAGAGGAGCACCAGCGCCCGGCGGGTGAGGAAGAGGGCCAGAAGCGCGAGCGCCGCCACGTGCAGCCCGCTGACGGAGAGGACGTGCGCCAGGCCGCTGCGGGCGAAGGCGTCCTCCACCTCGTCCGGGAGCGCGGCGCGGTCGCCGGTGGCGAGGGCGGAGTAGAGGGCCGCGGCCTCCGGCGAGGGCGCCTGGGCGGCGATGGCGGTGGAGACGCGGCGCCGCGCGCCGTCCAGCCAGCGCTGCGAGGCGGGGGCGGGGGAGACGATCACCAGGCGGTCGGGGTCGAGCGTGCCGTGAAAGAGGAGCGACTGGCCGGCGCGGGCGGCGGCGAGGTCCAGCTCGCCCGGGTTGGCGGCCGGCGCCTCGGGCTTGAGGCGGGCCTCGACGAGCACGCGGTCGCCGGGGACCAGCTCGGCTGTCTCCGGCGGGCCGTAGAGGCGCGCGCGGACCCGGGCTGGGGCGCCGCCGACTCGGGCGACGGCGACCTGGAGTCGCACGCCGTCCGGGGCGCGGTCGGCGCGCTCGACGACGCCTTCCAGGGGGATCGGCTGGCCGAGGCGCTCCAGGGCCTTCTCCGCCGCCGGAGGAACCACCGGCGTGGCCTCCAGCGTCGCAAGGCCGAAGCCGGCGACGGCCGTGCCTGTTAGGAGAAGGAGGTGCGCGCCCGTCCGGCGGTGGGTGAGCCACGCCGCAGTCATTGCTGCCGTGCCGAGGAGGAATATTCCCGAACCAGGGCCCGTTGTCCGCCCTAGCCACGCGCCGAGAGCCAGGCACGCGGCAGGAAAGAAGGTCGGACGCGACCCGAGATCTCGCCACCCCCACCGCCCCACACCCCACCCCCAGCCACAACCGCCCCGGAAGTGGCAGAGGCTAGCGCTGGCGGAAGGCCGAGGTCAAGACCGATAGATTGCTTGAGAGTGTGTGTTGTGGTAGTTACGGGCGCCCTTTTTCTGGAAGGGCCTCTTCAACGGAGGCAGTTCGAGTGCAGACAAGCTTCAAGACCGGCGACAAGGCTGTGTACCCAGGCCAGGGCGTCGGCGAGGTCATGGGCATCGAGCACACGGAGGTGGCGGGCCAGCGCCAGTCCTTCTACGTGCTGCGCATCCTGGAGAACGGGATGCGGATCATGATCCCGATCAACAAGGTCGGCTCGGTGGGCCTCCGCGAGATCATCAGCGAGGAGGACGTCAAGCAGGTCTACTCCATCCTCAAGGAGAAGGACATCTCGGTCGATTCCACGACGTGGAACCGGCGGTACCGGGAGTACATGGAGAAGATCAAGACCGGGTCGGTGTTCGAGATCGCCGAGGTGCTGCGCGACCTCTACCTGCTCAAGGGCGACAAGGATCTCTCCTTCGGCGAGCGGAAGATGCTGGACACCGCGCGCTCGCTGCTGATCAAGGAGCTGTCGCTGGCCAAGGAGTGCAGCGAAGAGGACATCGAGGGAGATCTGAAGAAGATCTTCAACCTCGCCTAGCGCTGCGCGCCGTCTAGGATCTCAAGCGCCCTGACCGCTCGGTGGTCGGGGCGCTTTTTCATGCCCTCGGAGCGGGACGAACAGATCGCGGTCCTCGAGCGGCGGCTGCAGCGGCGGCCGCCGGTGGGGGTGAGCACGCCGGTGGCGGCGCTGGCGATGGTGCTGGCGCTGGCGGCGATCTGGATCTTCGAGGGGAGGGACTGGGCGTACTTCGTCTCCCCGGCGGAGCCGGTCTGGGTGGGCCGCGAGGGCGAGTACCGGTGGGACCTGCTGCGGTCCAACCGCTTCGTGGAGCTCCACGGCGCGCCCACCACGCGCGGCCTGTACGGGACCGGGTCGGAGGTGGTGGTGGGGTTGCGGGACACGCCGGTGCTGGTGCGGCGGCGCGCTCTGGCGGGGGAGGAGTGGGCACCGGGCACGAACAAGAAGCCGCCGCAGCCCAGCCAGACGCCCTTCGCCGCCTCCGGCCGCCTGCTGGCGATCGACGACGCGCCCGCCTGGGCGCGCGAGGCCGCGGCCCAGCTCCGCGAGAAGGACGAGGTGCGGCCGGTGGACGGGAAGATGTGGATCCTCCTCGCCGGCGAACGCCCCCGCTCCGACCGTTCGCTGCTGCTGATCACCGCGCTGCTGCTCACCTTCGCCGCGCTCAACGCGTACTTCCTGGCGAAGGACCTGCGCCACCGCCTGCGCCGCGAGTGAGCGTGCGAAGCAACTCCGCCAGCCCGGGCTTGTCGAGCCGCCGCTCGGCCAGCGCGATCATCGCGTCGTAGAGCCTGCCGTCCCGATCCGGGATCTCGACACCGTTGAGGTCCAGGAACACGAGCGCAGCGCCGAGCCCGGCGCGCTTGTTCCCGTCCACGAACGGCTGGTTCTGCGCGATGTGAAACGCGTAGGCGGCTGCCATCGCGAACAGGTCCTCATGCAGGAACTGTCCTCCGAACCCAGCCTGGGGCATGGCGACCGCGGACTCGAGCGCGCCCACGTCCCGCATCCCGGCGCCACCGCCGTATCGCGCGAGTGACTCGTCGTGGATGAGGAGGACGTCCTCAAGCGTCAGGAAGTCTGGCGCATCGCTCACTTCGCCAGCTTCCGGAACGTCTCGTCGTGGGCGTCCATCACCTTCCTCGCGGAGGCGGTCACCCTCGAGCGCCGCTGCTTCACCGGTTCGATGATCAGCCGCTGACCGTCCGTGGTCATCTCCAGCTCGGTCTCGCGGTTGATGCCCAGCAGCTCGAGGATGGGCTTCTCGATCACGATCCCCAGGCTATTCCCCACGGCGGAGAGCTTCTTCTTCATGGTTCTTACCAATGTATAACCATCCGCCCGCAAAAGCACCGCGGCCCCCGAGGCGTGAGCCCCGGAGGCCGTGGTCACTGCAATCCGTTCGGAGAACGGGCGGGGACTACATCCCCATCCCGCCCATGCCACCCATGCCGCCGCCCATCCCGGCGCCGGGGCCCTTGGCGTCGTCGTCCTTCGGGCGCTCGGCCACCATCGCCTCGGTGGTGAGCATGAGGGAGGCCACGGAGGCCGCGTTCTGCAGCGCGGTCCGGGTGACCTTGGTCGGGTCGATCACGCCCGCCTGGATCAGGTCCTCGAAGGTGCCGGAGGCCGCGTTGAAGCCGTACGCGTCCTTGCCCTCCTTGACCTTGTTCACGATCACCGACCCCTCCAGCCCGCCGTTGCCGACGATCTGGCGGAGTGGCTCCTCCAGGGCCCGGCGCACGATCTCCACGCCGAACTTCTCGCCCTCCACCCAGTCGCCCTTCTCCAGCGCCTTCAGGCAGCGCACCAGCGCCACGCCGCCGCCGGGCACCACGCCCTCCTCCACCGCCGCGCGGGTCGCGTTGAGCGCGTCCTCCACCCGGGCCTTCTTCTCCTTCATCTCCGTCTCGGTCGCGGCGCCCACGTTGATCACCGCCACGCCGCCCACCAGCTTGGCCAGCCGCTCCTGCAGCTTCTCGCGGTCGTAGTCCGAGGTGGTCTCCTCGACCTGCGCCCGGATCTGCTTCACCCGCGCCTCGATGTCCTTCTGGGCGCCGGCGCCGTCGATGATGGTGGTGTTGTCCTTGTCGACCGTGATCCGCTTGGCGCGGCCCAGGTCGTTGAGGGTGATGTTCTCCAGCTTGAGGCCCAGGTCCTCGGCGATCATCTTCCCGCCGGTCAGGGTGGCGATGTCCTCCAGCATGGCCTTGCGGCGGTCGCCGAAGCCCGGCGCCTTCACCGCGCAGGTGTTGAGCACGCCGCGGATCTTGTTCACCACCAGCGTCGCCAGCGCCTCGCCCTCGATCTCCTCGGCGATCAGCAGCAGCGGCTTGCCGGACCGGGCCACCTGCTCCAGCAGCGGCAGCAGGTCCTTCATCGACGAGATCTTCTTCTCGTGGATGAGGATGTACGGGTCCTGCAGCACGACCTCCATCCGCTCCGGGTCCGTCACGAAGTAGGCGGAGAGGAAGCCGCGGTCGAACTGCATGCCCTCCACCACGTCGAGGGTGGTCTCCAGGCCCTTGGCCTCCTCGACCGTGATCACGCCCTCCTTGCCCACCTTCTGCATCGCGTCCGCGATGATGCCGCCGATGGTGGTGTCCCCGTTGGCGGAGATGGTGCCGACCTGGGCGATCTCCTTCTGGTCCTTGGTCGGCTTGGACATCTTCTTCAGCTCGGCGACGACGGTGATGACCGCCTTGTCGATGCCGCGCTTGATGTCCATGGGGTTGTGGCCCGCCGCGACCAGCTTGCAGCCCTCGCGGAAGATGGCCTGCGCCAGCACGGTGGCGGTGGTGGTGCCGTCGCCCGCCACGTCGGAGGTCTTGGAGGCGACCTCCTTCACCATCTGCGCGCCCATGTTCTCGAACCGGTTCTCCAGCTCGATCTCCTTGGCGACGGTGACGCCGTCCTTGGTGATGGTGGGAGAGCCGAACGACTTCTCGATCACCACGTTGCGGCCCTTGGGCCCCAGGGTGACCTTTACCGCGTCCGCCAGGATGTTGACGCCCCGGAGGATCGCCTCGCGGGCGCGGACGTCGAAGACAATGTCTTTAGCCATGGTTGTGTTGCTCCAGTGAATCCAGTGAGGAAGTGGAAGGGGGAACTACTTCTCGATCACGCCAAGGACGTCTTCCTCGCGGAGGATGAGGTGGTCCTCGCCCTCGATCTTGATCTCGGTGCCCGCGTACTTGCTGAAGAGGATGGTGTCCCCCGCCTTGATGTCCATCGGCCGGACCTTCCCGTCCTCCAGCACCTTGCCGTTGCCGACCGCGACGACCTTCCCCTCCAGCGGCTTCTCCTTCGCGGTGTCCGGGATGATGATCCCGCCCTTGGTCTTGTTCTCCTCGGCGACGCGCTTGACGATCAGCCGGTCCTGCAGCGGACGAATCTTCATGATCTGGGCTCTCCTTCGTGGTTTCGACCCGTTAGCACTCGATGAAGGGGAGTGCTAATCACAAGGCGGGCGGATAATAACCACGTTCCCCAGAGCGTCAAGGCGCCCCCTGGCACTCGAACCTCCCGACTGCTAACGCAATCCCCCGGAACTCCTGGGGTCGTTTTGCGTAGGCGGGTGTGCGTGCGCGATAATTGCTACTCGGAGGTAGCAGCCAGATGAGTAGCAGCGGTCTGGTCACCACGTTTTCGCTGAAGGAGTTCTTCAAGACGCTCCTGACGGAAGTCCTCTCGGAGCGGAAGCTGCACGTGGCGGAGGTGACGGAGTTCTACCTGGTGAACCTGCTGTCCGAGTTCACCTCCGCCGAGAAGCTCTTCACCACCAACGTCGACGGCCGCAAGGAGCACGAGCCCCTCGCGGTGCTCTATCACCAGGCCCTGCAAGCGGATCGGGAAGGCCGGATCCGCGCGTTCCGGCGCCTGGGCGACCTCTCCCTCTACAAGGCCGGCTTCTTCGCGGACGCCCTGCGCGACGGGGTGGTGGGACCGGACTATTACATCCAGATGGGCGGGAACGCGTACGGCCAGGTGGCGGACCTGTCGCCGCAGACCTCGTTCGCGGACGCCTTCCGGGAGCTGTGCCAGAAGTTCCGGGCGCTGGTGTCGGTGCTGGGGGAGATCGCGGCCCGCGGGCTGGCGGCCACCGGTCCCCTGGGGGCGCTCAAGGTCTACGAGAGCTGGGTCCGGACCGGGAACGACCGGCTGGAGCGGGTGCTGGTCGACGCCGGGTTGGTCCCGGTGAAGGGAATACCCAACTAGGCGCGCCATGCTCGCCCGGCTCCAAGACCACCTGGAAGCCATCTACGGGTACTCGTGCGGCGAGCGGGCGGAGCGGTTCGTGGTGGGCGCGGACGACGCGCGCAAGCTGGGCGGCTCCGTCCGGGCGCCCGAGGAGCTGCTGGTCGCGGACTCGGAGGGCGGGCTGGAGCTGGCGCTCTACCTGGACCCGGCGCTCTTGGCCTGGGCGGCGCGGCACGGCGAGTTGCCCCCCGCGCAGGTGATGGCCGCGGACCTGGGCGCCTTCTGCCAGCTCACCGAAGGCGTCTCCCACTTCATGTACCTGGCCCGCGCCGCCGAGGAGGAGCGCCGCGTCTCGCTGCTGGAGCTGGAGGCGCAGGCGGAGGTGGACAAGTTCGCCTCGTGCCTGCTGCACCGCTGGGGCGAGGGCGCGCGGGAGTGGGCCCGCCAGCTCTTCCACCGGCTGTTCGACCTCGTCAGCTACCGCGCGGACCTCACCCCAGCCGAGCGCTGGCGCTACGAGGAGGCCAACCGGCTCTCCCGCAACTACTGCGGCCGCCTGCTGCCGCACGTGCGCTCGCACCGGCTGGACCGGCTGCTCACCGAGCTGCGGCTGATGTACCGGATGGGCGCGGAGGCGAAGCTCCAGTACCTGGCGGTGGCGGCGCGGTAGTGCTCCCGGCGACCCGCTCCAGGGCCGCCAGCCTCCCCAGCACCTGCTCGTAGAGGCGGTCCACCTTGGCGTGCAGCTGGGTGACCTCCAGGCCGGCGCGGATGTTGGCCTCGTATTCCACCTCGGAGCGGATCCGGTCCTTGGCGGCCTGGCGGTTCTGGCTGATCAGCACGAAGCAGGAGAGGAAGATCGCCTCCAGCGAGACGATCATCGTCAACAGCCCGAAGGGGAACGGGTCGAACGGGATGAAGTTCGGCACCCAGCCCAGGTTGATGCTCACCCAGACCATGAACCAGGCGGCGTGCATCAACAGGAAGGAGATGGTGCCGGAGAACTCGGCGAGCGAGTCCGCGATCCGCTGTACCGGCGTGACGTGCCCCTCCGCCTGCTCGTTGGGGGACGCGTTGGGCCGCGAGTCCAAAAGCCGGTCCGTCTCCCGCAGGCGCCTGCCCATCAGCACCAGCACGTCCATCGCCGCCATCGGGTTGAGCTTGAACAGCTTCTCCAGGTCCGCCCGGTCCACGCGCAAGAGCCGGGTGTCCTTGGTGGCCACCGCGCACGCGCTCCGGGCCTGCCCGTCCAGCAGCGACAGCTCTCCGAAGTAGCTGCCCGGGCCGGCGGTCTCCAGCACGGTGCGCTCGCCGGTGGTGCCCTCCACGAAGATCTCCACCTCGCCCTCGGCGACGATGAACAGCGCGCCGCCCGGATCGCCCTTGCTGAACACCCGCTGCGTGGCGGGGAAGGTGAGGACGTCCAGGCTCTGCTGGATGATCTCCCGGTCCGCTTCCTCCAGGCCGGCGAAGAGGGGGACCTCGCTGAGCAACGAGCTCACGGTCAGGCCCTCGCCACCGCCTGGTCGGCGATCTCCAGCGCCCGGTCGACGATCTGCAGGCCCTCCATCAGCTCCGCCTCGGTGATGCACAGAGGCGGGTTGACGAAGAAGTTGTTCCAGCGGACGAAGGTGAACAGCCCGTTCTCGCGGAAGAAGGCGGAGATCTGGCTCATCGCCCCCATCTGGTCCGGCTTGGCGTTGAACGGCACCAGCGGTTCACGGGTGCGGCGGTCCTTCACCAACTCCACGATGGAGAACAGGCCGATGGCGCGGACCTCCCCCACCGAGGGGTGCTTCTCCTTCAGCTTGTTCAGCTCGCGCGAGAGGACCTGCCCCAGCTTCGCCGCGTTCTCCACCAGCTTGTCCTCCTCGTAGACGGCGATGGTGGCGAGCGCGGCCGCGCAGGACATGGGATGCGAGTTGTAGGTGAGGCCGCCGGCGAAGACGTTCTTGTCGAAGTGGGCGGCCACCCGGTCGCGCATCAGCACCGCGCCCAGAGGCAGGTACGACGACGTGAGGCCCTTGGCCACGGTCATGATGTCCGGCACCACGTTCCAGTGGTTGCAGGCGAACCACTTCCCGGTCCGCCCGAAGCCGCACATCACCTCGTCCAGGATGAGCAGGATGCCGGTCCGGTCGCACAGCTCGCGCAGGCCCTGCAGGTAGCCCTCCGGCGGGACGATGATCCCGTTCGTCCCGGTGACCGTCTCCATCATGATGGCGGCGATGTTCTGGGCGCCCTCGTACTCCACCACCTCCTCGACGTGGCGGAGGCACTGCAGCGTGCAGCCCGGCTCCTTGGCGCAGAAGCCGCAGCGGTAGTGGTACGGGTCGAGCACGCGGCAGACGCCCGGGATGCCCGGCTCGGCGGCCCAGCGGCGCGGGTCGCCGGTCAAGGTGGCCGAGCCCGCGCTGCCGCCGTGGTAGCTGCGGTAGCGGACGACGATCTTCTGCCGCCCCGTCACCATGCGGGCGATCTTGATCGCGTTCTCGTTGGACTCGGACCCGCCCAGCGTGAAGAAGCACTTGTTCAGATCGCCGGGGGCGATCTCCGCCAGCTTCTTGCCCAGGAGCGCGCGCGGCTCGTGCGCCATGTACGGGCTGGCGTAGACCAGCGAGTCCGCCTGCGCCTTGATGGCGTCGATCACCCGCTGGTCGCCGTGCCCGATGTTGACGCTCATCAGCTGGCTGTTGAAGTCGATGTAGCGCTTGCCGGACGCGTCCCAGAAGTGCACGCCCTTGGCGCGCGCCACCGGGATGGGGTTCACCGCCGCCTGGGCGGACCACTCGAAGATCGTGTGCTGTTTGCAGAGGCGGACGATCTCCTCCGCCGACAGGGTGCTCGCTTCGGGCATGGAAGCGAGCCTACTGCGTCACTTCTTCTCGGTCTCGTACTTCCCCGAGAGCGCCTCGCGCACGTCGCGGTCGAACCGCACCTTGCCGGTGGCGATCTCGCGCAGCGACAGCACCGGCGGCTTGTTCTTCGAGCCCTCGATGATCGGCCGGGCGCCGGCCATCAGCTGGCGGGCGCGCTTGGCGCCCAGGAGCACCAGCGCGAACCGGTTGTCGACCATGGGGAGGCAATCTTCGACGGTGACGCGAGCCATAGGGCCGGGCAACCTACGGGTGGGGACGCCCGGAGTCAAGGAACGCCCGGACGGCCGGCAGCTCGTCCTGGTACACCGGGGCCGCCTTCTCCCAGAGCGAACGGGCCTCCTCCGCCAACGCGCGCTGCTTGTCCGGGCTCTGGTGGAGCGCCCGCAGCGCCCGCGCGCGGAGGAACTTCGCCTGGGCCCGGTCCTGCACCGGGGCGTCCTCCTGGAACGCCGGCTCGGCGCGGTCCAGCAGCGCCAGCGTCTGGTCCGGCCGCTGCAGCTCCAGGTTGGCGGAGGCCATGCCCACCAGGAGCAGCGCCAGGTCCGCGCGGCCCGCCTCCGTCTTGGTGAGGATCTCGTACCCGCGGGTGAACTCCTCCAGCGCGCGCTTGGGCTCGTGCAGCCCCATCGAGGAGCCGCCCATGTTGTCCAGCACGTAGCCGGACATCGGGTGGTCGGCCCCTTCGGAGGCGCGGCTGGAGGCCAGCGCGCGGTCCAGCACCTGGCGGGCCTCGAGGTACCGCTTGGAGAGGTTCCGCGTCCGGCCCAGGTTGTTGAGCGACTTGGCCACGTCCGGGTTGTTCTCGCCGTAGGCGCGCACCCGGATGTCGAGCGCCTCCCGCTGGGCGCGCTCCGCCTCCTGCAGATCGCCCAGGTCCACCAGCACGATGCCCAGGTTGTCCAGCAAGGTGGCCACCCCCGGGTGATCGGGGCCCTGCAGCCTCCGGCCGGCGGCGAGCGCCTTCAGGTGGTGCTCCTTCGCCTCGGCGTTGCGGCCCATCTGCCAGAGCATCACCCCCATGTTGCTCTCCATCTGCACCACCTGGACGGTGTCCGGCCCCAGCGCGGCGCGCATCAGGGTGAGCGCGCGCTGCTGGTGCGCGAGCGAGTCCGCGTAGTGGCCGTCGGCGTAGTCGATCACCGCCCGGGCGCGCTCCACCTCCGCGGTGGGCACGGTGGGCAAGGAGAGCCGCGGCAGCACCGCCTCCGCCATCGACGCCCACCGCCGCCCCTCGGCGGGGCGGGCCATCCGGTACCCCACCAGGCTGGCCAGCAGCGACCAGCTCATCGCCAGCCGGACGTCGTCCCTGGCGGTGAGCGAGGCCCGCGCCGCGCCCTCCAGCGCGTCCTCCGCCAGCTTGGTCTGCCCGCGGTCGTGCTCCACCCAGCCCTGGAGGTAGAGCGCGTCGGCCAGGAGGCCCGGGTGGCCCAGGTTCCGCGCCTCCGCCACCGCCGCCGCGGAGAGCTCCGAGGCCTCGGTCATCTTGCCCGCCGCGCGCCGCGCGTCCGCCTCGGAGAGGTGCCGGCGCAGCAGCTGGGCGCGGTTGGCGGTGTCCGGGTCGGAGGGCACCGGGGTGACGCTCTGCAGGCGCGGCACGTCGGCGCAGGCGTCGACGGCCTCCAGCGAGCGCGCCGCCTTGGCCGCGCTCCGCACCACCTCCCGGTCCGCCTGGGCGAACAGGCCCACCAGCGCGTCCAGCCGGAAGCGGGCCTGGTCCAGGCAGGCCACGCGGAGCTGGCGCACCTCCTGGGACTGCTCGCCGCGGACGGTGGCCGCCTCGCAGGCGTCGTTCCACATCTGCCCCCAGCGGGCGCGGTACTGGTCCAGCGCCTCGGCGGCGGAGGTGAAGGCGGTGGCGGCGATGGGGTCGCCGGTGGCGGTGAAGGCCTGGCGGACGGCGTCGCGCCGGCGCTCGTCCCAGGTGCCGTCCAGCCGCTGCTCGCCGCCCCTGCAGCGCGCGTCGCGGATCCGCAGCGCGGCGGTGGTCCCCGCCATCGACGCGGCCAGCGCCAGCACCACCGCCAGCGCCCACCCCGCGCGCCGCCGCGCCGCCGCCGGGTCCCGCTCCATCTCGCGGGCCAGCGCGTGCATGGACTCGAAGCGCTTGCCCGGATCCACCGACAGGCCCTTGCCCAGCAGGTCGTCCACCCAGGCGGGCACCTTGGAGAGCGGGCCGCGCTGCGGCATCTTGAAGCGCTCGATCTGCCCGAGCAGCTCCGGGACGTGCTCGCCGGGGAAGGGGCGCTCGCCGTAGAGCGCCTCGTAGAGCGAGATGCAGAAGCTGAACTGGTCGCTCCGCCCGTCGATGGCGGCGGCGGTGAGCTGCTCCGGCGACATGTAGCGGGGCGTGCCCATCAGGTCGCCCACGCGGGTGAGCGGCGTGTCCAGGCCCCCGCTGGGGACGACGGGCGCGTCCGCCAGGGCCTCCCGCTTGGAGGGCGGGGAGGAGTCGCTTGGCGCCGCGCGGTCGGGGCCGCCGGCGCCGCGGGCCAGGCCGAAGTCCAGCACCACCACCCGGCCGGAGGGGGTGACCAGGATGTTGTCCGGCTTCACGTCGCGGTGGACGAGCCCGGCGTCGTGAGCGGCGGCCAGCCCGCGGGCGGCCTGGTCGAAGACGGAGAGGATCTCCTTCCAGGAGCGCTCCTGCTCGTGGAGCCAGCGGCGGGCGGTGACGCCCTCCACGTACTCCATGGCGATGAAGATCTCCCCGTCCTCGGTGCCCACGTCGTGCACCGCCACCACGTTGCGGTGGGAGAGGCGGGCCAGCGCCTGCGCCTCGCGGAGCACGCGCGCCCGCCCCTCGTCGCCCGCCATCGCCGCCACCACGTCCGGGCGGAGGAGCTTGAGCGCCACCCTCCGGTCGAGCTGCGGGTCGTACGCGGCGTACACCTCGCTCATCCCGCCCGCGCCCAGCCGCTCCAGGATGACGTAGCGGCCCAGCGCGGTCCCCTTCTCCAGGGTGCGCTTCGCCGGCCGGTCGCGGGGGCCGGTCGACCGCGCGGGGATGGTCCGCGCCTCGTCGTCGGCGGGATCGGGGGTCTGCCGCTCCATGGGTACCCCCATCATCGTCTAAGCTGAAGGGTGGTTGTGAAGCAGGCGCTCATCATCGCGTCCGCCATCCCGTTCTTCCTCCTGGCCATGGGCTTCGAGGTCTGGGTGGCGCGGCGGCGGAAGGTGTCCGTGTACCGGTTCGCGGACGCCGTGGCGGACCTCTCCTGCGGCGTCACCCAGCAGGTCTGGCAGGCGGTGGTGGGGGTGGCGTACGTGGCCCTCTACGTCCGGGTGTACGAGGCGCTGGGCCTGCTCCACTTCGCGCCGTGGAGCCCCTGGCCGTGGGCGCTGGCGTTCCTGGGCGTCGACTTCGGCTACTACTGGTGGCACCGCTGGAGCCACGAGGTGAACGTCCTCTGGGCGGCGCACGTCGTCCACCACTCCAGCGAGGACTACAACCTGGCGGTGGCGCTGCGGCAGGCCGTCGGGACCGGGCCCACGTTCCTGTTCATCGTGGGCGTGCCGATGGCGGCGCTGGGCGTCCCGCCCGTCCCCTACGCGGTGGCCGGGGCCTTCAGCCTGCTCTACCAGTTCTGGATCCACACCCAGCTCATCGGCACGCTCGGGCCGCTCGAGGAACTCGTCAACACGCCGTCGCTCCACCGGGTGCACCACGCCACCAACCCGCGCTACCTGGACCGGAACTACGGCGGCACGCTGATCGTCTGGGACAAGCTCTTCGGCACCTACCAGCGCGAGGACGAGAAGCCCACCTACGGCATCACCAAGCCCCTGCGGAGCTACAACCCGCTCTGGGCGCAGGCGCACTACTGGGCCGAGCTGTTCGCCATGGCGAAGGCGGCGCCGCGCTGGGCGGACAAGCTGCGGGTGTGGGTGGCCGGCCCGGCGTGGCGCCCGCGCGACCTGCCGGCGCCCCCGCGCGACGACCGGCCTCCCTACGACCCGAGGCCGTCGGTGGCGGTGACCTGGTACGTGGCGGCGCAGTTCTCCACCGTCGTCGCGGCGACCTTCCTTTTGCTCCTGCTCCAGACCGTCCTGCCGCGGGCGCTGCTGGCCGCGGGCGCGGGGCTGGTGGTGCTGTCGCTGGTGGCCTGGAGCGGCCTCACCGAGGGCAAGCGGTGGGGGTGGCCGCTGGAGGTGGGCCGGCTGGTCCTGATCCTCGCAGCGGCCGCCGCGGTGGCCGCGGGCGTGCTCTCCTAGAAGACCGAGGTGGGGTCCATCCCGGTCCGGACGAGCGAGAAGCCGGTGACGCCGTTTCCGGCCGAGCCCGGGCTGGTGTTGCTGACGCTGCCGCCGGCGCCGCCGTTGTTGCCTGATCCGCCGCCGCCGCCGCCGCCCTGCCGGCTGTTGGTGCCGGTGATGCTCCCGGCGGCGCCCAGGAGGCCCGCCGTGCCGCCGGTGACGGCGATGGAGCCGGTGTTGGCCGCCGTGGGCGCGATGAGTTGGACGATGCCGCCGCCGCCGCCGCCGCCGGCGCCGTTGGAGA
>DASRBA010000075.1:0-47052 GCA_035637895.1 Myxococcaceae bacterium | reverse complement strand
CCCGCCCGCCGCCCACCATCACGTTCGCCGGCTTGAAGTCCCGGTGCACCAGCCCCAACGCGTGCGCCGCCGCCAGCCCCCGCCCCGCCTGCGCGAACACGCCCAGGATCTCCTCCGGAGACCGCGGCGCCGCCTTCAGCCAGTCCGCCAGCGTCCCCTGCTCCAGGTACTCCATCGCCAGGTACAGCCGGCCCTCGAACGTCCCCACGTCGTGCACCGCCACCACGTTCGGATGCGACAGCCGCGCCATCGCCTGCGCCTCGCGCCGCATCCGCGCCCGCGCCTCCGCGGACATGCCGGCCGCCACGTCCGCCTTCAGCAGCTTGATCGCGATGATCCGGTCCAGCCGCGGATCCAGCGCCGCGAACACCACCCCCATCCCGCCCCCACCCACCCGCTTGAGCAGCACGTAGCGATCCACCCGCGTGCCGCGCGGCAGCTCGTCCGTCACCGCGCCCGCGCTGGTGAGCTGCGTCCGCTCCTTCAATCCGACGGACGCCTCTTCACCTGCCGCCTCCCCGGGCACGGACTGCACCAGCGCCGCCAGCACCGCCCGGCAATCCGAGCACCCATCCAGGTGGTCGTCCGCCGCGCGCGCCCGCGCCGGGTCCAGCCGCCCGGCGGCGTGGTCCAGCAACTGGTTCTCGGTGAGGCAGGCCACCGCCCGCTCAGGCCGCGGCGGCGCCCGCTCCCGGGGCGCGGCCGGCGGCCATGTTGGAGGCGCGCGCCCGCATCGTGGCCTCCAGCTTCTCCACGTCCTTCGGGAACACCACCACCAGCCCCGCCCACGCCGCCCCGCACACCAGCCACATCAGCATGGCGATGTTGTACGAGACCGTGCGGCCGAAGTGGATGGCCAGCACGCTGCCGATGAGCCAGGGCGCCACGCCCTTGCCCAGGTCGTCCGCCAGGTTGAACAGCGAGAAGATCGTCCCCCGGTTCTCCGGCGGGTTCACGTTGATCAACACCGCCTTCACGTTCGACGCGGGGACGGTGGCCACCATGCCGCCGAAGAACCCCAGCACGGCCGGGCCAGCGATGCTCGCGCCCGGGATGCGGATCGCGGTGAGGCCGGCGAGCGCCGCGGCGAGCGGGTCCTGGGCGCTGGACCAGTTCACCACCACCATCAGCGGCGCGATCCCCCCCAGGATGCACGCCCCGCACAACAGGGGCAGGTACTTGGTCCGCTTCTGGTAGAGCCGGGCCCCCAGCAGACCACCCAGGAAGGCGCCCAGGATGGCGCCGACCGCGAAGATGGAGATCAGGCCGGTAGCCGCCTCCACCGAGTACTTCTTCGCCGGGTCCGTATGGTAGTAGTCGACCAGGTACGTGAAGAAGAACCCCCAGGGCATCGACCCGGGGATCCCCTGGGCGAATACCAGCAGGTTGGTCGGCTTGGAGAAGATCGCCTTCAGGTCGCTCAGCTTGATCTTCTCGTCGTAGTGGCCGCCGGCCTCCATCGCCGCGTGGAGCTCCGCCTCGCCGCTCCCACGCGCGGGCTCCCTGGTGATCAAGACGAAGAGCGTGGCGAGCACCAGGTTCGGCACCGCCACCGCCACGAACGGCATCCGCCAACCCATGGTCGGCCCCGCGAATCCGGCGAACAGCTGGCCGATCGCGATCCCCAGCCCCATGGCCAGCCCCATGTACGCCACCGCGGTCACCCGCTGCTTGGCGCTGAACAGGTCGCCCACCAGTGAATAGGTGAGCGGAATCACCGCGCCGATGCCGAACCCGGTGAGCGCGCGCAGGAGCACGAATTGGCCGGCATGTCCGTTCTGGACGAGGGCGGTGGCGATGCAGGGCGCCGCGCCGAGCACGATGGTGCCGAAGAGGAGCAGCTTCCGCGGCAGCTTGTCGGTGAGGTAGCCGATGCCGAGCGCGGTCACGCCGCCCAGGAGCCAGAACCAGAGCGCCGCCCGGCCCGCCAGCTTGTCGTCCTTCTCGCGGTCGAACGCGGTCTGCACCCGCGACTCGCGCTCGGTCTTGATGCGCGCCGCCTCCGTCAGCGCCGGGATGCGCGAGGCGTCGATCCGCCCGCGCGCCACGTCCAGCGCCGCCTTGCCCAGCTGGTTCGGGTCGTTCGCCGCCGCGGGGTCCTTCGCCTTCAGCTCCGCGACGATGCCGTCGATCTCCTTGGTGAGGTCGCCGACCACCGCCTGTTGCTTCTCCCACTCGGCGGTGAGCCGCTGGTATTCCGGATCCGTCTTGGCCAACTGCGCCACCACCTCGGCGTGGGTGGTCACCAGGTCCTCGGCGATGGCGTCCAGGTTGGGCGCGGTGAGGTTCTGGTCCATGAACAGGAACATGGACATCCCCACCAGGAAGAAGAACGTGGCGCGCTCGCGCGGCGGCCTCGCCTCCAGGTCGCCCAGCCCCATCTTCGAAAGCAGTGCCATGTCGCCTAGCCCTTTCCGGCCGCGGCCAGCTTCTTCGCGAACTCCTGGAACACCGCCACCGCCGGCGTGGGGACGCGCCTCAGCTCCGGGTCGGTGTGGTCCATCTTGAACAGCCCGAAGCGCGCCACGTACCCCTCGGCCCACTCGAAGTTGTCCATCAGGGACCAGTGGAAGTACCCGCGCACGTCGGCGCCGTCGCGCAGCGCGCGCTCGACGGCGTAGAGGTGGGCGGTGAGGTACGCCGCGCGCCGCTCGCCGCCGGCGTCGGCGATCCCGTTCTCGGTGATGTAGATGGGCAGCCCCAGGCCCTTCCAGCGCAGCAGCGTGTGATGGAGGCCGGCCGGGTAGATGTCCCAGCCCAGGTCGCTCTTGGGGCGGCCTTCAGGGACGAACTGCTTGGACATCGACTTGTCCTTGAAGTCCGTCTTCACGTGGTCGCGCGTGTAGTAGTTGATGCCCAGGTAGTCGAAGGAGCCCTTGAGGTCCGGCACCGCCTCGTCGATGGCGACCTTCCCGGGGATCATCATCTGGATCCGCCCGGTGCGGTGGCACTCCACCACCACGTCGTTGACGAAGTGGTCCGAGACCCGCGCGATCACCTTGTCCAGCGGCGACCAGGAGGCGGGGTGGAGCAGGCGCACGTGGTGGGCCACGCCCACGGGCTTGCCGGTCGCCTTGAGGATCGCCGCCGCGCGCGCGTGGCCCTTCAGCACCCGCGCCAGCGCCCAGGCGGTCGCCGCCTCGTCCTTCAGCCCCGGCGGCCAGATGCCGCGCAGGTAGCCCTGGATGGCGACCACGGTGGGCTCGTTCACCGTGCACCACATGCCGGGCCGACCGCCGAATTCGGCGGCCACCTTGCGGACGAACGCCTCGAAGCGGTCGATGGTCCGGTCGTTCTGCCAGCCGCCGTCCTTCGCCACCCAGCGCGGGAGCGTGAAGTGGTAGGCGGTGACCATCGACTGGATGCCGGCCGCCGCGAGTTGGTCGATCCACGACTTGTAGCGGTCCGCCGCCGCCTGGTCCCAGCGGCCCTCCTCCGGCTCCAGGCGCGCCCACTCGATGGACCAGCGGTAGGCGTTGGCGTTCAGCGCCTTCAGGCAGCGGACGTCCTCGTCGAAGCGGTTCCAGGAGTCGCACGCGCGCCCGGAGACGGTGGCGTCGGCGATGTGCGGCTTGCCGTCCGGGTACTTCGAGCGCTCCCAGTCCGTCCAGTCGTTCTCCAGCCCGCCCTCCACCTGGTGCGCGGCGGTGGCGGCGCCGATGAGGAACCCCTTGGGGAAGACGCGCTCCGGCGCGAAGCCCGCCACCTCCTCGAGGGTGAAGTCGCGCGGCCGCGCCTGCGGGCGGAAGATCGAGCCCAGCGCAAGGCCGGCCATCTTGCCCAGGTTCATTTCGGAGCCGCCCCGAATAGGCCCAGCAGGTCCGACTCGGAGGCGAAGCCGGCGACGATGGTGAAGTCGCGGTCGTGGTCCTTGACGATGTTCCAGAAGGCGACCGCGACGAGCGTCGGCTTGTTGAAGAGGCCGTGCTGCACGCCGCGGTCGTAGAACGTCCAGGCGGCCAGCGCGGCGACCCGGTGCTGCCGCTGGCTGGGCAGGTCCACCGGGTTGACCCAGATGTACTGCACGCCGGCGAAGAGGTGCGAGCCGAGGTAGCCGAGGGTGGCGGTCTCCGTGAGGGTCCACCCCTGGGCGGCGCGCAGGAGGTCCGGGCCGGGGTCGTAGACGAAGCGGTCGCCGTTGTGGAGATTCCAGACGGTGAATTCGAAGCCGAAGGTGTTCCGGAACACGAAGGGCCCGAGGGCGGCCTGGAGGGCAGGCTCGACGGTGACGCCCTGGACGAAGCCCGGGAAATCGCTCGTCATGTTGGCGGCGTCGACGCAGGCGGTGCAGATGTTCCAGTTGCCGTCGTTGGTGGAGAGCAGCGCTCCGAAGATGCCGAAGAAGCCGCGGACGTCGTAGGCGGCGCGGAGCTGGAAGAAGGCGACGGGCTCCACCATCGCCTCCACGCGCGCCGACCAGTTGGCCGGGTTGTACGCGCCCATCACCCCCACCTGCCAGGAGCGCGTCTTGAAGAGGAGGTCCTCCGAGTCGCCGATCCGCTCCTTGAACGTGAGCGAGACCTGCTGGTCGAAGCCGATGGGGCTGACGCGGCCCACGGTCCAGGTGCCGGCGATGAGCCGGTCGTGCGGCTCGGTGGGACCTTCGGCGAGGGCGGGCAGGGCGGCCAGGAGCAGCGCCGCGCCGAGCGCGCGGAGGGCAGGGCGGAGGGAAGGGAGGTTCATCGGGGCGGAGCCTAGCCCCACCCGCGCCACGAGACGAGCTCTGCGTCGTCGATGACGGCGGGTCGACCCTGGAGATGGTCTCGGGTCAGTGCGCCGATATCCACGCGGACACCTTCTCCGCCTCCTGCTTCTGTCCGCCCTGCAGGTATCCGCCGCGCGCCTGCTCCGCCAGCTCCTTCGCGCGGGCGCGGTCCTTCCCCGCGTCCCACAGGGCGCGGGCGAGGGAGAAGCGGGGCTCGGCGAGATCCTCGGCGCTCACGCTCTCCTTGGACCGGATGGCGATGGCGCGCTCCAGCGCGGAGATCGCCTTCTCCGGCTGGTGGACGCCGATCAGCGCCGCCCCCAGGTTCTCCAGCGAATAGCTCACGTCCGGGTGCTCCTTCCCCAGCGCCTTCTCCCGGATGGCCAGCGACCGCTGGCACTCCACCAGCGCCTCCGCGAACAGCCCGTCCTCGATCAGCGTCAGCGCCAGCCGGTCCAGCGCGTCCGCCACCAGCGGGTGGTCGGGGCCCAGCGCGGCCTTCCAGATCCGGATCGCCTGCTGGATCTCCTCGTACGCGCCCTTGGTGTCGCCGGTGCGCCGCAGCGACTCGCTCAGGTTGTAGTGCACGAAGGCGGTGTCCGGGTGGTCCGCGCCCTTCGCCGTGGACAGGATCAGGAGCGCCTGCCGGAGGAGGGGGAGCGCGTCCTGCGGCCGCCCGATCGCCGCGTACACGTCCGCCATGTTGCTCAGCAGCATCCCCTTCTGCGGGTTCCCGGGGCCCACCGCGCGATCCGCCAGGTCCAGCGCCCGGCGGAACGGCTCCAGCGCCTCCGTCGTGCGGATCTGGCACCGCAGCGAGTTGCCGATCCGGTAGTTGAGCTCGAACTCCAGCTCGTCCGATCCGATCGCCGACACCTCCGCCCGCGCCACCTCCGCCAGGTAGCGCGACTCCTCGAACTTCCTCAGCCCGCACCCCTCGACGTGGACCAGCCGCGCCAGCGCGAAGATCTTGTCGTGGTCCGAGCGGGCGGCGTCGGCCGCCAGCACCGCCTTCTGCAGCACCTTCTCCGCGTTCTCCGCGGACCCGCTCACGTCCAGCAGCTGCCCCTGGAGGTAGAGCGCCTCCGCGCGGACCGGCCAGTAGTCGACCTGGTCCGCGGCGGCGATCCCCTTCTCCGCCGCCGCCAGGCCCGCCTTGTACCGCCCGGCGAGCATGAGCGCGCGCACCTCGTCCAACTGGCGGCCGATCTCGTCGATCCGGGCCCGCACCCGGGGGTCCTTGGGCGGCTCCGCGGTCAGCGACTGGGCCGCGGCGTCACAGGAGGAGAGCGGCGTCAACGACAGCGCCGCGTCCACCGCCTTCTGCACCAGCTTGGCGTCCGCCGACTTGAACTGGTTGGCCAGCGCGCCCAGCTGGTGGAGCCGGCGATCCAGGCAGATCATCCGCAGCGAGAGGATCGCCTCCGTCTGCTCGCCGCGGAGCCGCGTCGCCTCGCACGCCTCCACGTGGGTGGTCGCCCAGGCCCTGGCATAGCGGTCCAGGATCACCACCACGCGGCCGGCCGCCTCCGGCCCGGCGGTCGCGTCCGCGGAGGCGAAGGACGCGTTCACCGCGGCCCGCGCCCCGTCGTCCCAGATCCCGGTCAGGCGGCGCTCGGCGCCGGTGCACAGCTCGGCCGGGCGGCGCGCCGCCCGCACTCCCACGGCTCCCGCCACCACCGCCGCGGCCACGCCCGCCAGGGCCAGCGTGCGCCAGCGCGTCACCAGCGCCCCGCCCGGCGCCAGCTCCGCCAGCAGCTCGTCCATGGACGGGTACCGCCCGGCGGCGTCCCAGGAGAGGCCCCGCAGCAGCGCCCGCCGCACGTTGGAGGGCAGCTTGGGCTCGCGCGGGAGCTGCAGCGGCCTGGGCGCGCCCGGCGCCGAGGGCGGCTCCTGCACGGACGAGTCCGTCGCCATCGCCTCCTCGGAGTCCTTGGTCAGGCTCACCGTGGGCATGGCGTCGCCGGATTCGGAGAACGGGCTGGGCGCCGGCTTGCCGTAGATCGCCCAGTACAGCGACGAGCAGAACCCGTACTGGTCCGAGCGCGCGTCGGGGATCTTCCCGTGCGCCTGCTCCGGGGACATGAACAGCGGCGTCCCCACGATGGCGCCGTCCTGGGTCAGCGCGGGCGAGCTGAGCGAGCTGGGCGGGCGCACCCCGGCGCCCAGCGGGCTCAGCTCGTCCAGGCGCGCCAGCCCGAAGTCGGTGACGCGCACCCGGCCGTCCCCGCCCACCAGCACGTTCTCCGGCTTGAAGTCGCGGTGCACCAGCCCGGCGTGGTGGGCCGCCGCCAGCCCGCGCCCCGCCTCGACGAAGGTGCGCAACAGCTCGTCCAGCTTGCGGGGCCTGGCCTCCACCCAGTCGGTGAGCGTCCCGCCCTCCACCAGCTCCATGGCGATGAAGATCTCGTCGCCGTGCGCGCCCACGTCGTGCACCGTCACCACGTTGGGGTGGGAGATGCGGGCCATGGCCTGCGCCTCGCGGAGCATCCGCACCTGCGCCACCGATCCGCTGGCGGCGCGCCGGGCCGGGCGCAGCACCTTGAGCGCGATCTTCCGGTCCAGCTCGGGGTCGAACGCGGCGTACACGATCCCCATCCCGCCTTCGCCCAGCTGGCGCAGGATCAGGTACCGCCCGATGGTGGCGCCGCGCGGAAGCGCTTCGCGACCCGCCGCGGCCGCGATCGGCCGGCGGGGCTCGTCAGAAGACGACGGAGGTGATGAGACGGGGCTCAAGGGCGTTCAGCCTACACGCCCGCGATCGTCGATTCAGCGCGCGTTCGTGCCGGAGCCGATGCCGGGCTTCGAGCCGCCGCCGCTGTCCGTGGCCAGGAAGGACAGGTCCTGGGCTGGCGCCGCCGCGGGCGCCGCCGCCGGAGCGCCTCCACCCTTGAGGTCCAAAAGGGCAGGCCGGCTACCGCCCGAGTCGAAGCTGTCCACCATGGAGAAGCCGCTGCTCTTCCCGGTCGCGCCGACCGCGGTCGGGGACGCGCTCGCCGGGAGGGCGCCCGCGGCGACCGCCTGGTCGACCACCAGCGACTGCAGCTGCTTCATCCCGTCCTCTGCGGAGACCTTGCCGGTGGCCATGTCCTTCATCACGTCCAGGGCCTTGGACTGGTCATCCTGAATCCGCGCCGCCGCGTTCTGGGCCGGCTGGGCCGGCTGCTGGCAGGGAGGGCACGATCCGTTGATTCCGCCGCTCATCTGGGGTCCTCCGGGAGAATGAAGGCGAGCTTCTCCGGCTCGAATTCTCGGGAAATGGGAGCCGAAGTTGTGTGATGCGGTGCGAAAATGTGCAACCAAGCAGGACTCCAGGCGTTCTGGTCGGGTTGTGTGATTAATTCGGGGGAAAATGACTCGAATTCGGGAGACCTGTGCCGATCATCCGGGGGCGGTCGCCGGTTGGCGATGCGGCGGGTGCGCGCGCGCCCTGTGCCCGGAGTGCGTGGCGCTGGACGTCCTGGAGAACGGGGCGCGGATCCTGAGCTGTTCGGCCTGCGACGCGCGGGTGGAGCCGCTGATGGAGCCGGGCGGGGAAGGGACGGTGCGTCAGCACCTGTGGCAGGTGATGCAGGTGCCGGTGTCGTGGTTCACGGTGCTGCTGGGGCCGATCACGGTCTGGGCGCTGTGGCGGACGCGCCGGCTGGAGCCCGCGGCCACCTCGGCGGTGCTGCTCTTCGCGGTGGCGCCGTGCTTCTGGGCGCTCTACTTCGCCACCGTCCGCGGCGCCGCGCGCGCCTTCGACGTCATCGGCCGCGGCGAGACGCTGGACCTGCTGGATCACGTCCTCTTCCCCGCGGGCAAGGCGGTGGTGGTGACGGTGTTCGCCGCCGGGCCGGTCACGCTGGTCCGGTGGCTCGGCGGCGACTTCGCGGCGCCGGTCTCCAACCCGCTGCTCTGGCTGCTGGTGGCGCTGGGCGCGTTGGGAATGCCGCTGTGGACGGCGTACCTGGCCGGCGGGGCGGGGCTCCGGGACGCGCTGGCGCCGGCGCGCGCGCTCCGCTCCATCCGCGAGCTGGGCGCGGACTACTGGACGGTGGCGGGGTGGACGCTGGTCACCGCCTCGCTGTGCTTCTTCTGGGCCGGCGGCGCGCCCCGCGCCATCTACGGCCCGGTGTTCCTGCTCCTGCAGGGGCTGGCGGTGTACGCCATGCTCTTCGTGGCCCGCTTCGCCGGCGCGCTGCTGGCGGTGCGCGGGCCGGACCTGGGCTTCGCCCTCCGCCCGGATCAGCTCCGGCCGGTGCTGCCGGACGCGGTGCCGCGCGGGACGCGGAAGGCGAAGCCCCCGCCCCCGGCGCCGAAGGTGATCGCCCCCATCGACCTGGACGAGGCCGCGCCCGCCGGGCCGATGGAGGTCGAGCGCGGGATGGGCGGGGGCGGCGGCTGGGGCGAGGGGAACGACGGAGGCGGCGAGCGCTGAAACGAATTCCAGTATCTCTGGAAAACGTCGCCGAAGCAGCGCCTGTTCGCCCGCGTGGACTATGCTGCGGGTGCGGGGCAACTTCGAGGCGATGCACCATGGCGACCAAGAGTGACCAGCGCGGCGGCGCCGATCCGCCCGACCTCCCCTGCGAGGGCCTTGGCTCGTAGGCCCATTGCCTTTTCCTTTCCCCAACACTCCTCCATGGCCCCCTTCGAGACCGCACCGGATCATTCGCCCGCCCCGCTGATGAAGCTGGGCCACTGTCTCTTCGTGCTCGTCCCCGGAAACCTGCGGGACGCCGCGGCGCGCGAGCTGCACGACGCGGTGGCGGCGCGGCTGGCGAAGGAGCAGGGGATCCGCGGGCTGGTGATCGACGTCTCCGCGCTGAGCATCGTGGACAGCTACGCGGCGCGGGTGCTGGACGAGACCGCGCACGTGGCCCGCTCCTTCGGGTCGAAGACGGTGCTGGTGGGCCTGCACCCGGAGGTGGCGGTCACCCTGGTGGAGCTGGGCATCGACCTCACCGGGCTGGAGACCGCGCTCAACCTGGAGCGCGCGCTGGCCAAGCTGAAGCTGCGCATCGTGTCGGAGGATGGGGATGGCCCTGGTCCGTGACGCCGTGGCGGACGTGCTCCGCAACACGTCGCTCGTCCCGGTGGCGGCGCGGTCCATCGTCACCACGCTGCCCTCGTCCGCGGGCGGCGAGGTCGGCTCGCTGGACGTGGTCGCCGGCCACGACCTGTTGCGCTACCTCGCCGTCGGCCTGCGGGTGTTCTCCTCCGCGCCGCAGCCCGCGCTGCTGGAGGAGCTCCACCGCTGTCTCACCGGCGGCCAGGGCTTCAAGCCCGCCAACCGCGTCCTCACCGTCACCTCCGACCACCACGTGGTGACGGCCCAGGAGACCGCCCATGCGATGCTGCGGGGCCTCTTCAAGCCCACCGACTGCATCCGCGTGGTGACCGCCGTCTCGGAGCTGGCGCGCAACATCTACCTCTACGCCCAGACCGGCGAGGTGCGCCTGACGATGGCGGAGGAGCCGGACTGGTCGCTGCTCTTCCAGGTGGTGGCGCAGGACCGCGGCCCGGGCATCCCGAACCTGGACGAGATCCTCTCCGGCAGCTACCGGTCGAAGACCGGGCTGGGCAAGGGCCTGCTGGGCGCGCGCACCCTGCTCGACGGCCTGGACATCAAGACCGGCCCGGGCGGCACCACCATCAAGGGCTTCAAGAAGTCGCGACCTCCCGATCTGTCGAGGAACCCATGACCGCCGTCAACCAGAAGGAACGCCTGGAGCGGGTGATCGACGCGCTCGCGCGCGCCACCTGCCAGGACTACAGCCACCGCGTCCCGGTGCAGGACGTGGACGACGAGCTGCTGGAGCTGGAGGTGGGGGTCAACATGCTGCTGGAGGACCTGGAGCGGGTCAGCCGGCAGAACGCCGAGTCGCTGGGGGAGATCGAGCGCAAGAACCGGGAGATCGCCGAGCGCTCGGCGCTGGCGCTGCGCGAGCTGGCCACGCCGATCATCGTGGTGTGGAGGGGCGTGCTGACGCTCCCGGTGATCGGCGCGGTGGACACCGAGCGGAGCGCGGACATGATGGACGCCCTGCTCAACAAGGTGGTGGCGGAGCAGGCCACCCACGTGGTGATCGACCTCACCGGCATCTCGGTGCTGGACACCCGGACCGCGGACCACTTCGTCCGCATGGCCAAGGCGGTCCGGCTGCTGGGCGCCTCCTGCTACATCACCGGCATCAGCCCGGCCATCGCGCAGACGCTGGCGCAGCTCTCGGTGGACACCAGCAGCGCCAGGACGGTGCAGAAGCTGTCGGACGCGCTGCGCGAGGTCTTCCACGAGTTGGGCGTCGTCGTCCGTTCCTCGGCGGCGTGAGGGCGCACGCCATGCCCTACGACTACACCATCCTCACCCTCCCCTGCGGCGTCCAGGCCATCCGCGCCGACGGCTACGGCATCATCACCAAGGAGGACGCGGAGCTGATGGCGCACAAGCTTGGCCCCGGGGGACCCCACGAGAGGTGGCCGCTCCTCGTCGGCACCGCGCGGATGGAAGGGCTGAAGCCGGAGGCGCGGAGCATCTTCTCGGCGAAGGCCGACACCAACGCGCCGCACCAGTGGTGCGCGGTGGTGGTGAGCAACTCCGTGCTCCGGGTCACCATCAACTTCATGATGCGCGTCTCCCGGATACAGACGGCGAAGATGTTCTCCCGCGAGCCGGAGGGGATCGCCTGGCTCGACGAGCGGGTCCGCGAGGACGCCGCCAAGCAGCCCGGAAGCACTCCCTGAGGACCGCCGCACCCGAGGAGACCGCCATGCCCTACGAAGTCTCGACCTTCACGCTCCCCTGCGGCGCCCGCGCACTCAAGGCGATCGGCACCGGCGTCATCACCAGGGAGGACGCCGATCAACTGATGAAGCAGATCGAGTCCGGCGGCTCCTTCTACGGCCTGCCGCAGCTGTACCTCACCCAGGGGATGGAGAAGATGAGCCCCGAGGCGCGGAGCCTCTTCTCCGCGCGCACCAAGGGAGGCGTGGAGCAGATGTGGAGCGCGGTGGTGGGAAGCAGCCCGCTGATCCGGGTCACCGTCAACTTCCTGCTGCGCCTCAACAGATCGAGGAGCACCAAGATGTTCTCCGCCGAGCCGGAGGCCGTCGCCTGGCTGGACGAGCGCGTCCGCGAGGACGCCGCCAGGAAGACGGCCGGGGCGTGAGCTGGAGCGGCCGCGGCGGGTGCGCTCGGCGCGCCGCGCGTGGATTCTCCACCTGCGGGGACGCGGTGTTCACCTGGTCGGTCGCGGGCGCCGGGCTGTTCGCGGTGGTGGACGCGCTGGGGCACGGCACCGAGGCGGCCGCCAGCGCGAGCATCGTGGCCGAGGTGCTGGCGCGCTCCCGCCGGCTGCCGCTGCGGGAGATCTTCATGGGCTGCGACAAGGCGCTCGCCGGCCACCGGGGAGTGGTGATGTCCGCGATCCAGCTGCGGGAGGAGCGGGTCCTCTTCGCGGGGATCGGCAACGTGGAGATCTGGGGGCCGAAGGACGCCTCGCGCCCGCCCACCAGCGCCGGCCTGGTGGGGCGGGGCCTGCGCGCCGTGCGGGAGTGGGAGCTGGCGGTGGCGGACGGGCAGCGGTGGGTGCTGGGGTCGGACGGGCTGCAGCGCCGGTCGGCGGCGAAGGCGATCGAGGAGGCGCGGGCGCTGGCGGTGGAGGAGGCGGCGGCGAAGATCCTGGAGCTGGCGGGCCGGGAGGACGACGACGTGGGCGTGGTCGTGGTGGACTGGAGCCGGAGCTGACCGGTCATGCCCGACTTGCCGCTGCGACGGTCCTGGGAGCTGCTGGGGAGGGCCTCGTGCATCGGCGCGGGCCTGCAGGCGGAGTCGCTGGCGCGCGCGTCCGGGTGGAGCGTGAAGGAGGCGGGCGAGCTGTCGCTGCTGGTGATCGAGCTGTGCACCAACGCCGACCGGCACGCGGCCGGCGGGAGGTGCTCCGTGGCGCTGGCGGCGTCAGCCTGTGACGTGGTGGTGGAGGACGATGGGCCCGGGTTCCCGCCCGAGCTGCTGGCCAGGTTCGCCGCCGGCCTGTCCGTGGAGGACCTGCTCCACCGGCGGGGGGCGCGCGCCGAGCGCGGGCTGGGGGCGGGGCTGGACGCGGCGCGGCGGCTGGCCACCCGGCTCACCCTGGAGAACCGCCCCGGGCGGGGCGCGGTGGCGCGCGCGCGAGTGGAGCTAACCCGGCGCGGCGGGTAGGTCGATGGAGAAGGTGGAGCCCTTGCCGACCTCGGTGTGGACGGTGAGGGTGCCGTCCATCGAGGTGACGATCCCCTTGCTGACGAACAGCCCCAGGCCGGTGGCGGCGTGGAGGGACTTGGTGGAGAAGAAGGGATCGAAGATCTGCGGGAGCACGTCCGGCGGGATGCCGGAGCCGGTGTCGGCCACCTCGATCTGGACGCGGCCGTCCCGGGTGCGGCCGGTGAGGGTGACGCGGTTGGACTCCGGGTGGCCGTCGGCGATCGACTCGGCGGCGTTGACCAGCAGGTGCATCAGGACCTGTCCCAGGCGCTCGGGGTTGCCGAGGATGACCGGCTCCCCCTCGATCTCGTTGCTCACGGTGGCGCGGCTGCGGAGCCGGCTGGCCACCGCCTCCACCGCGAGGGCGGCGATCTCGCGGACGTGGACGCGCGCCGCGGGCTCGTCGTCGGAGCGGGAGGAGAAGACGCGGATGGCCCTCACGATGGAGGCGATGCGCGCGGCCCCCTCGAGGCTCTCGGCCAGGGCGTCGTGGACGTCCTTCAGCTCATCGACGGAGAGCGACGGGCCGGAGAGCGTCCGCCGGATGCTGTGCAGGTTGGAGGTGAGGTAGGCGAGGGGGTTGTTGATCTCGTGGGCGACGCCGCGGGCGAGGCTGCCCAGGGTTGCCAGGCGCGTGGCGCGGAGGAACTGCGCCTCCATGCTCGCCTGCAGGTGGCGCCTCTGCGCCTCCAGCAGCTCGCCCTGGGTGCGCCGCAGGCGGTCGGTGAGATCGGTCATCCCGCCCACCGAGACCCCCACGGTGACCACCGCCAGGGTATTGGAGACCGCCAGCGGCAGCGTGATGGTCTGCTGGTTCCCCGCCGTCACGATGATCCAGACGGCGACCGGCACCGTGACCAGCCCGGCGATCAGGCCGCCCCTCCAGCCGAAGAGCAGGCCCGCCATGATGACGTGGAGGATGAGGACGGGGCGGGCGGGGAGGGTCACGCCGTTCCGCTGGAGGACCCAGAAGATCGCGAAGGAGGCGGCGGACGCCGCGACCTGGACGAGGGCGCGGTGGCTCAGCCGGCTGGGGCGGAGGAGCGCGAGGCTGGCGTCCTCTGGGGGCACGCGGGAAGTCTAAGCACGCGGGGCGCGCCGCGGGAGCTCAGGCGGTGCCGCCGTCGCGCTCCGCCAGCTCCAGCGCCAGCTTCACCTCCCGCTGCTCGCGCAGGAGCTCCTGCCGCCGGTCGCGGGTGGCCGGCCCCTTCTCCAGGTTTTGCAGCTCCGTCTCGATCTCCCGGAGTCGCGCCCGCATCCACGCCACCTCGGCGGCGCGCAGCACCGCGGCCAGCTCCGACTCCCGGGCGCGCTTGACGTCGTTGAGCTTCAGGCGCGCGTCGCGGTGCTGCTTCTCCAGCGGGAGCGCGCCGAGCTGGCGCGAGAGCTCCGCGATCTCCGCCTCCAACCGCTTGGCCGCCCCCTCCAGGTCGTCCGGCGCTCCGAGCACGCCCGCACTGTAGGACGCCGCGTGCGACCTGGCTCGGGGTCCTTGGTGACCCGCCCACCCCCGGCGCCCGGTCCTATAGTGGCGGCGCGGTGGGACCCATCGAGCGCCGAGCCATCGGCATCAGCGGCATCGTCCAGGGCGTCGGCTTCCGGCCGCACGTCCACCAGCTCGCCACGCGCCTGGGTCTCTCCGGCTTCGTCCGCAACCGGATGGGCGCGGTGGAGATCGAGATCGAGGGCGACCGCGCCGCGCTCGACGAGTTCGCCAGCGGCCTGGTCGAGAAGGCCCCGCCGCTCGCCGCCATCGACCAGCTCCGCTCCGCGGCCCTCCCGGCGCGCGGGGAGCGCGGCTTCTCCATCCACGACAGCGTGGGGGAGGGCTCCGGAGAGGTCTTCGTCTCCCCGGACGTCGCCACCTGTGACGACTGCCTCCGCGAGCTGTTCGACCCCGCGGACCGCCGCCACCGCTACCCGTTCATCAACTGCACCCACTGCGGGCCGCGCCTCACCATCACCGCCGCCGTCCCCTACGACCGCGCCCGCACCACCATGGCCGGCTTCCCGCTCTGCGGCGCCTGCCGCGCGGAGTACGAGGATCCGCGCGATCGCCGCTTCCACGCCCAGCCCGTCGCGTGCCCGGCGTGCGGCCCGCGGCTGTCGCTGCGCGGGGCGGTGGAGGATGGGGAGCCGCTGCGGGTGGCGGTGCGCGCGCTGGAGGAGGGCCGCGTCGTCGCCATCAAGGGGCTCGGCGGGTACCACCTGGCCTGCGACGGCACCAACGAGGCCGCGGTCGCGGCGCTGCGGCAGCGGAAGGGCCGGCTGGCCAAGCCCTTCGCGGTGATGGTCGCGGACCTCGCGGGCGCGGCGATGCTGGGCGAGCTCTCCGCGGAGTCGGCCGCGCGGCTGTCGGGGCCGGCCCGGCCGATCGCGCTCTTGCCCTCGCGGGGCGGCGTGGCGCCCTCGGTGGCGCCGGGGGTGGCGTGGCTGGGCGTGATGCTCCCGTACACGCCGCTGCATCACCTGTTGCTGCGGGAGCTGGAGGGGCGTCCGCTGGTGATGACCAGCGGCAACCGCTCGGACGAGCCCATCGCCTACGAGGACGAGGCCGCCCTCCGCCAGCTCCGCGGCGTGGCCGACCTGTTCCTCACCCACGACCGGCCGATCCACATCCGCTGCGACGACTCGGTCGTCCGCGGGCCCATCCTGCTCCGGCGATCCCGCGGCTACGCCCCGGCGCCCGTCCGCCTCCCGTCGTCGCTCGCGCGCCCGACGCTGGCGGTGGGCGGGCAGCTCAAGTGCACCATCGCGCTCGGCTCCGGGGGGACCGCGTTCGTCAGCCACCACCTGGGGGACCTCGAGTACTTCGAGGCCTTCCGCGCCTTCACCGCCGCCATCGAGCACTACCAGCGCCTCTACCGCCTCCGCCCCGAGCGCGTCGTCTACGACCTCCACCCCGACTACACCTCCACGCGCCACGCGCAGGAGATGGGGGTGGAGGTGCTGGGGGTGCAGCACCACCATGCCCACGTCGCGAGCTGCCTGGCGGACGCGGGACACGAGGGGCCCGCCATCGGCGTCGCCTTCGACGGGGCCGGATATTCCACCGACGGGAGCGTGTGGGGTGGGGAGTTTCTCGTGGGCACCTGCGCCCGCGTCGAGCGCGCCGCCCACCTGCGCCGGGTGCCGCTGCCCGGGGGAGACCAGGCCGCCCGCGAGCCATGGCGCATGGCGGCTGCCCACCTCGTCGACGCCGGCGTGGATCCCGCGCCGCTCGCCGGGCGGATCCCTCCCGAGCGCCGCCCGCTCCTCGACGCGATCGCCGCCGGGCGCCTCCGCGCGCCGCTCACCTCCAGCGCCGGCCGCCTGTTCGACGCGGTGGCCTTCCTGGCCGGCGGGCCCGCGGCGATGAGCTACGAGGCGCAGGCGGCGATGTGGCTGGAGGGGTTGGCGCGGGGGCCCGCGGAGCCGTACGACTTCGAGCTCGTCGCCGGCGATGCGGTGGCGTCGGCGCGCGCTGCCGCGCCGATACCAGGGGCGGCGCGAACGGCTGGTGCGCCCGCTTCCGCCGGTGCGGTGGAGATCGATACCCGTCCGCTCATCCGGGGCGTCTGGGAGGACGCGCGTCGCGGTCGCGCGGCGGAGCTGATCGCGTCGCGCTTCCACGCCGCGCTCGCCCGCGTGGTCGCCGCGACCTGCGAGCGCCTGGCCGGCCCGCGCGACGTCGCCCTCACCGGCGGCGTCTTCTGCAACGCTGCGCTCCTCGAGGCCTCGACCCGGGAGCTGGAGGCCCGCGGCTTCCGCCCGCTCGTGCACCGCCGCGTCCCCGCCAACGACGGCGGCCTCAGCCTGGGGCAACTGGCGGTGGCGGCGGCGCTCGACGCGGAGCAGGGGAGGACCACCTGATGTGCCTGGGGATCCCCGGCAAGGTGCTGGACGTGCGGCGCGAGGACGGCATGCTGATGGCCACCGTACAGTTCGGCGGCATCACCAAGCAGGCCTGCCTGGAGCACGTGCCGGAGGCGCGGCCGGGCGACTACGTGGTGGTGCACGTGGGCTTCGCGCTCTCGCGGATCGACGAGGCGGAGGCGCGCCGCATCTTCGAGCTCCTCGCCGAGATGAAGGCCCTGGACGAGTTGGAGGCGCCCGACCATGAAGTACCTTGACGAGTACCGCGACGGCGCGGCGGCCAAGGCCCTCGTCGCCGCCATCGAGAAGACCGCCACCCGCCCCTGGGTGGTCATGGAGGTCTGCGGCGGGCAGACGCACACCATCGTCCGCTACGGGCTGGACCAGGTCCTCCCCAAGCGCGTCGAGCTGGTGCACGGCCCCGGCTGCCCGGTGTGCGTCACGCCGCTGGAGATGATCGACCGCGCGCACGCCGTCGCCGCGCGCCCGGAGGTCGTCTTCTGCTCCTTCGGCGACATGCTGCGCGTCCCCGGTTCGCACGGCGACCTGCTGGGCCTGCGCGCGCGCGGCGCGGACGTGCGCGTCGTCTACTCCCCGCTGGACGCGGTGAAGCTGGCGGAGGCGAACCCGTCCCGCCAGGTGGTCTTCTTCGCCATCGGCTTCGAGACCACCGCGCCCGCCAACGCGATGGCGGTCTGGATGGCGCAGCGGAAGGGCCTGTCGAACTTCAGCGTGCTCGTCTCGCACGTGCTGGTGCCGCCCGCGCTCACCGCCATCCTGGAGTCGGAGGACAACCGCGTGCAGGCGTTCCTCGGGCCGGGCCACGTCTGCGCGGTGATGGGCGTGTCCGAGTACGAGCCGATCGCCGCCAGGCACCGCGTCCCCATCGTCATCTCCGGGTTCGAGCCGGTGGACCTCCTCGACGGCATCCTGCGCGCGGTGAAGCAGCTGGAGGCCGGCGAGGCGAAGGTGGAGAACGCCTACGCGCGGGCGGTGCGGGCGGAAGGCAACCCCGCCTCGCGCGCGCTGGTGGAGCAGGTGTTCGAGGTGTGCGACCGGGCCTGGCGCGGCGTGGGCACCATCCCGAAGAGCGGCTACCGGCTGCGCGACGAGCTGCGCGCCTTCGACGCCGAGCGGCGCTTCGAGGTGGAGGGCGTGCGCGCCCAGGAGTCGCCCCTGTGCATCAGCGGCGAGGTGCTGCGCGGCCTCAAGCGCCCCGCCGACTGCCCCGCCTTCGGGCGCCAGTGCACGCCGGAGACGCCGCTGGGCGCGACCATGGTCTCCTCCGAGGGCGCGTGCGCCGCGTACCACGCCTACGGCCGGCACCTCGACGAGCGCGCGGCGGAGCGGCGCTGATGGCGGCCCCGTTGGGCGCCTGCCCGGTGCAGATCGGCCAGTACGACCGCGTGGTGCTGGGGCACGGGAGCGGCGGGAAGCTGACCCACGAGCTGATCACCCAGCTCTTCGTCCCCACCTTCCACAACCCCACCCTCGCCGCGCTGGAGGACCAGGCGACGATCGCCGTCGAGGGCGCCGGGCGGCTGGCCTTCACCACCGACTCGTTCGTGGTCAGCCCGGTGTTCTTCCCCGGCGGCGACATCGGGAAGCTGGCGGTGTGCGGCACCGTCAACGACCTCGCCGCCGGCGGCGCCGTCCCGCGGCACCTCGCCGCCTCCTTCATCCTCGAGGAGGGGCTCCCGCTCGCCGACCTGCGGCGCGTCGTGGAGTCGATGCGCGCGGCGTGCGACGAGGCGGGGGTGAGCGTGGTGGCCGGCGACACCAAGGTGGTGGAGCGCGGGAAGGCGGACGGGCTGTTCATCACCACCACCGGCATCGGCTGGGCGCCCGAGGGCCGGCGCCTCTCCATCGCCGCCGCCCGCCCCGGCGACCGCGTCGTCGTCTCCGGGCCGCTGGGCGACCACGGGATGGCCATCCTCTCCGTCCGTGAGGGGCTGTCGTTCGACACCCAGCTGGTGAGCGACTGCGCGCCGCTGGGCGGGCTGACCGAGGTGATGCTGCGCGCCTCGCCGTCGCTGCGGTGCATGCGCGACCCCACGCGCGGCGGGCTGGCCAGCGCGCTCAACGAGCTGGCCGCGGCCTCGCAGGTGGGCGTGGTGGTGGAGGAGTCCGCGGTCCCGGTGCGCCCCGAGGTGCGCGGGGCGTGCGAGCTGCTCGGGCTGGAGCCGCTCTACGTCGCCAGCGAGGGCCGGATGGTGGCGGTGGCGCCGGCGCCGGAAGTCCCCGCGCTGCTGCACGCCATGCGCGCACACCCGCTGGGGAAGGGCGCGGCGGAGATCGGCGAGGTCATCGCCGACTTTCCTGGAAGAGTTCGGGTCCGGTCCACGGTTGGCGGAGATCGCCTGCTTTTGATGCTTTCCGGAGAGCAACTCCCGCGGATCTGCTGAGGGGTTCAGGGTGACCCGCTGGCGCGTGCGCGGGGCAGTCCCGTAACCTGCGCGTTCGCTCCAGGGCGAGCACCTCATGGCCAACGAGACCGCGCACCCCCCGCGGGAGATCGACGTCCTCTGGATCACCGCGGGGCTCTCCTGCGACGGCGACTCGGTCGCGGTGACCGGCGCTACCCAGCCCAGCATCGAGGACATCGTGATGGGCGCCATCCCCGGGTTGCCCAAGGTGAACCTCCACAACCCGGTGCTGGCCTACGCCACCGGCGGCGACTTCCTCCGCCCCTTCCACCAGGCGGCGCGCGGCGAGCTGGGGCGGCCGTACGTGCTGGTGGTGGAGGGCTCGTTGCCCAACGAACGGTTGAGTGGCGCGGGGTACTGGGCCGCGTTGGGTACTGACCAGCAGACCGGAGAGCCCATCACCACCTGCGCGTGGGTGGACAAACTCGCGCCCGGCGCGCTGGCGGTGATCGCCGTCGGCACCTGCGCCACCTACGGAGGCATCCCGGCGATGGAGGGGAACCCCACCGGCGCGATGGGGCTGCGCGACTACCTGGGTCACGGGTGGAAGACGCCCGCCGGGCTCCCCATCGTCAACGTGCCCGGCTGCCCGGTGCAACCCGACAACTTCACCGAGACCCTGCTGTACCTGCTCTACCAGGCGTCGGGCCTGGCGCCGATGATCCCGCTCGACGAGGCGGGGCGGCCCACCTGGCTCTTCGGCCAGACCGTGCACGAGGGCTGCGACCGCGGCGGCTACTACGAGCAGGGCGACTTCGCCGCCGAGCACGGCTCGAAGAAGTGCCTGGTGAAGCTGGGGTGCTGGGGCCCGGTGGTGAACTGCAACGTGCCCAAGCGCGGCTGGATGGGCGGCGTGGGCGGCTGCCCCAACGTGGGCGGCATCTGCATCGGCTGCACCATGCCGGGCTTCCCGGACAAGTTCATGCCGTTCATGGAGGAGCCGCCGGGCGCGAAGATGTCCACCGCGGCGATCCTGATGTACGGGCGGATGGTGCGCTCGCTCCGGAACTTCACCCGCGACTCGCTGGACCGCGAGCCCGCCTGGAGGACGCGGACGTGAGCGCCCAGGCCCCCGGGAACCTGGTGGAGATGAGCTGGGATCCGATCACCCGGATCGTCGGCAGCCTGGGCATCCACACCAAGATCGACTTCGCCAACCGCCGGGTCGCCGAGTGCCGCAGCACCTCCTCCATCTTCCGCGGCTTCAGCGTCTTCCTGAAGGGCAAGGACCCGCGCGACGCGCACTTCATCACCAGCCGCATCTGCGGGATCTGCGGCGACAACCACGCCACCTGCGCCGTCTACGCCCAGAACATGGCCTTCGGGGTGAGGCCGCCGCACCTGGCGGAGTGGATCATCAACCTCGGCGAGGCGGCCGAGTACATGTTCGACCACAACCTCTTCCAGGACAACCTGGTGGGGGTCGACTTCTGCGAACAGATGGTGCGGGAGACGAACCCGGAGGTGCTGGAGCGCGCCGAGCGCACCGAGGCCCCGCACGCGTCCGTCCACGGCTACCGCACCATCGCGGACATCATGCGGGCGCTCAACCCGTTCAGCGGCGCGTTCTACCGCGAGGCGCTCCACGTCAGCCGCTACACGCGCGAGATGTTCTGCCTGATGGAGGGGCGGCACTGCCACCCGTCCACGCTCTACCCGGGCGGCGTGGGCACCCAGCCCACCGTGCAGGTCTTCACCGACTACCTGGTGCGGCTGATGAAGTACGTGGAGCTGATGAAGCGGGTGGTGCCGCTCCACGACGACCTCTTCGACTTCTTCTACGAGGCGCTGCCGGGCTACGAGGCGGTGGGGCGGCGGCGGGTGATGCTGGGGTGCTGGGGGTCGTTCCAGAACCCGGAGACCTGCGACTACTCGTACCGGAACATGTCCGCCTGGGGCCGCGACATGTTCGTCACCCCGGGCGTGGTGGTGGACGGCGATCTGGTGACCACCGACCTGGTGGAGATCAACCTGGGGATGCGGATCCTGCTCGGCAGCTCCTTCTACGAGGACTGGGAGCCGGGAGGAGAGGTGTTCGTCGAGAAGGACCCGCTGGGCAACCCGGTGGACCGGCGGCACCCGTGGAACCAGACCACCACCCCGAAGCCGCAGAAGCGCGACTTCGGCGGGAGCTACAGCTGGGTGATGTCGCCGCGCTGGCTGGACAAGCGGAGCGGGCAGCACCTGGCGCTCGACACCGGGGGCGGACCGCTGGCGCGCCTGTGGGTCACCGCGTTGGCGGGGAGGGTGGACACGGGCACGGTGAAGGCCACCGGGAGCAGCGTGAAGATCCGCCTGCCGAGGACCGCGCTCCTGCCGGAGACGGAGCTGGAGTGGAAGATCCCGAGGTGGAGCAACACGCTGGAGCGCAACCGCGCCCGCACCTACTTCCAGGCGTACTCGGCGGCGGCGGCGCTGTTCTTCCTGGAGAAGGCGATGGCGGAGCTGCACGCCGGGCGCACCGCCACCTGGACGGACTTCGAGGTCCCGGAGGAGGCGGTGGGCTGCGGCTTCCACGAGGCGGTGCGCGGCGTGCTCTCGCACCACATGGTCATCAGGGGCGGGAAGATCGCCAACTACCACCCGTACCCGCCCACCCCGTGGAACGCCAGCCCGCGCGACTCGCTGGGGACGCCGGGGCCGTACGAGGACGCGGTGCAGGGGTCGCCGATCTTCGAGGCGAACGGCCCGGAGAAGTTCAAGGGCATCGACATCATGCGGACGGTGCGCAGCTTCGACCCGTGCCTCCCCTGCGGGGTGCACATGTACCTGGGCGAGGGCCGCGAGCTGCAGGTGCGGCACTCGCCCAGCTTCGGGGTGCAGGTCAAATGACGCCGGGACCTTCCGACCACGGCGCGCTGCTGGAGGAGATGGAGCGGCTGCTCCAGGAGATGGAGGGCGCGAAGGACGCCGCCACGCGGGAGAAGGCGCGGGCGGTGGTGCGGGCGCTGCTGGACGTGCACGGGGCCGGGCTGGCGCGGATCCGCGACGCGCTGGTGGCGAAGGGGAAGGTCGGCTGGGAGGTGCTGGGCGAGTGCGCGCGCGATCCGCTGGTGGGGAGCCTGCTGGTGTTGCACGGGCTGCACCCGGAGCCGCTGGAGGCGCGCGTGCAGGCCGGGCTGGGGAAGGTGGAGACCTTCCTCAAGCTCAACCGCAGCACGGTGCAGGTGCTGTCGCTGGGGCGGGACGCGGTGCGGCTGCGCATCGTGGCGGACCCGGCGGGGTTGAAGACGTCGCCGGAGAAGCTGCGGGGCGCGGTGGAGCAGGCGCTGCTGGAGGCCGCGCCCGACGCGCCGTCGCTGGACATCGAGGTCTTGCAGCAGGGAGCGCCGTGATGGGCGAGCCGCCCCAGGATCCGCTGCAGTCGCTGCGCGCGTTCGCGGAGCGGCGCCCGGCGATCGAGCGGTGCGACCTGTGCGGCGCCGCGCTGCCGGAGCGCCACGGGCACGTGTTCAGGTCGGTGCGCCGGGAGCTGAAGTGCTGCTGTCCGGCGTGCGGGCTGCTGTTCCGGGTGGGGGAGGACGCGGCGTGGAAGGCGGTGCGGCCGCGCGTGGAGCGGCTGGAGATCTCGATCGACGACGCCGCGTGGGACGCCCTCCAGCTCCCCATCCAGCTCGCCTTCTTCCAGCGGAGCGGCGTGGACGGCGAGGTGCGCGCGTTCTTCCCCAGCGCGGCGGGCGCCACCGAATCGCTGCTGCCGGCCGGGGCGTGGGAGCGGGTGGAGGCGGCGCACCCCGCGCTGGAGGCGATGGCGGACGACGTGGAGGCGTTGCTGGTGAACCGCACCGGCGGCCTCCGCGAGCACTACCTGGTGTCGATCGACGAGTGTTTCGCGCTGGTGGGGTTGATCCGCGCGCGGTGGCGGGGGTTCACCGGCGGGGCGGAGGCGTGGGAGGGGATCCGGGAGTTCTTCGACCGGTTGCGGGGACGGTCGCATGCCTGACCTCGCGCTGGAGGTGGAGTCGGCTCGCGCCGTCGAGCACGCCGCCGCGCCGTGCCTGGCGGTGGGGCTGCGGATCTCCAACCGGCCGGAGGCGGAGGAGATCGCGTCCATCTCGCTGCAGTGCCAGGTGCGCATCGCGCCCGAGCGGCGCCGGTACTCCCAGGAGGAGCAGGAGGGCCTGCGGGAGCTGTTCGGCGCGCCGGAGCAGTGGAGCCGCACGGTCACCAGCTTCCTGTGGACGCACGCGCAGGTGGTGGTGCCGGCGTTCAGCGGGTCGTGCGCCGCGGAGCTGCCGGTGCCCTGCACGTACGACTTCGACGTCGCGGCGGCGAAGTACTTCCACGCCCTGCGCGACGGCGAGGCGCCGGTGCTGCTGCTGTTCAGCGGGACGGTGTTCTACCGGGCGGCGGGGGGCGCGCTGCAGGTCTCCCCGGTGCCGTGGACGAAGGAGGCGGCGTTCCGGCTGCCGGTGCGGGTGTGGAAGGAGCTGATGGAGCGGTGGTACCCGAACAGCGCGGTGCTGCGGCTGCGGCGCGACGTGTTCGACCGGCTCCTGCGGTTCAAGGTGGAGCGCGGGATCGCGACGTTCGACCAGGCGGTGGAGGCCCTGCTGGAGAGGGGTGGATGAGCGTGGATCCGGTGGAGGCCATCTCCCGGGCCGTCCTGTACGAGGGGTACGCGCTCTATCCGTACCGGCCGTCGGCGCTGAAGAACCGGCGGCGGTGGATGCTGGGCGGGTTGTACCCGCGCGCGTGGGCGGAGGCGCACGGCGAGCGGTGGTGCGCGCGGGCGCAGTGCCTGCTGAGCGGGTCGGGTGAGGTCGAGGCGCGCGCGCGGTTCCTCCAGGGGGACGATGAGCGGGAAGTCGGCGTGACTCCGTCCATGGAGCGCGTGGCGGATGGCGTGTGGCGCATCACCGTCGAGCTCCGCAACCCGGCCGATCTCCCGGCCACCGCGAGCCGCGAGGAGGCCGACGCGCGTTGCCTGTGGTCGGCCCAGGCGATCCTCCGCGCGCGAGGTGGTGAGTTCATCTCCCTCGCGGATCCGCCGCCTCACCTCCGCGACGCGTGCCGCCAGGACGGCCTGTGGCCCGCGCTGATCGCCCGCGACGCCGTCCTGGCCTCGCCCGTGATCCTCCAGGACTTCCCGCGCATCGCCCCCGAGAGCCCGGGCGATCTCTTCGACGCCACCGAGATCGACGAGATCCTCTCCCTCCGCATCCTCACCCTCACCCCCGAGGAGAAGCAGCAGGCGCGGGCGTCGAGCGGGCGCGTGCGCGCGCTGCTGGACCGGGTGGAGGCGCTGGGCGCGGACGGCCTCCGCCAGCTCCACGGCGCCATCCGCGGCCCGAAGCCGGGCGACCAGGTCCACCTCCGCCCCACCGGCCGCGCCGACATCATGGACCTCGCGCTCGCCGGGAAGCGCGCGACGGTGGTCGCCGTGGAGGTGGACTTCGAGGACCGCACGCACGTGGTGGTCACCGTGGACGACGACCCGGGCAAGGACCTCCCGGGCCACCGCTTCTACTTCGGCGTGCACGAGGTGGAGCCGCTGTGAAACGGATCCTGGTCGCGGGGATCGGCAACATCTTCCTGGGCGACGACGCCTTCGGGGTGGAGGTGGTGCGCAGGCTCGCGGGGTGCTCGCTGCCGGAGGGCGTGCGCGTGGTGGACTTCGGGATCCGCGGGCTCGATCTCGCGTACGCGCTGATGGAGGACTACGCGGCGGTGATCCTGGTGGATGCCTCGCCGCGCGGGAGGGCGCCCGGGACGCTGTACGAGATCGAGCCGGACGAGCCGGTGAACGGCGCCACCGCCGCCGTGGATCCGCACGCCGCCGCCCCCCACCAGGTCCTGGGCCTCGTCCGCTCCATGGGGGGGACCCTCCCTCCGGTGCGCGTGGTGGGATGCGAACCGCGCACGCGCCCGGACGACGAGCCCCGGATGGGGCTCAGCCCGGAGGTGGAGGGCGCCGTGGAGCCGGCCATCGCCCTCGTCCAGGACGTCATCCAGGAGCTCCTCCATGCATGAGCTGGGGATCGCGCAGGAGGTCGTGCGCATCGCCACCGAGGGCTGTGGAGGGGCGCGCGTGAAGCGGGTGGTGGTGGAGGTGGGGAAGCTCGCCGCGGTCCTCCCGGACGCGCTGCGCTTCTGCTTCGACCTCGCCGCGCAGGAGACGCTGCTGGAGGGCGCGGCGCTGGACATCGTCGAGGTGCCGGGGCGCGCGCGCTGCCGGAAGTGCGGCGGGCCGGTGGAGCTGGTGAGGCCGTTCGGGGAGTGCGCCTGCGGCTGCTCGGACCTCGAGTGGCTGTCGGGCGAAGAGCTGCGCATCAAGAGCCTGGAGGTCGCCTGAGATGTGCGCCACCTGCGGTTGCTCCGATCACCACGACGACCACCACGACGACCACGAGCACGATCACGACCACGACCACGACCACGACCACGACCACGACCACCGCCACGAGGTGCGCGATCTCGAGCGGCACCTCCTGGAGCACAACGCGTCCCTCGCCGCCCGCAACCGGGAGTGGCTGTCGGCGCGCCGGATCCGCGCCTTCAACCTCATGAGCTCGCCGGGGGCGGGGAAGACCACGCTGCTGGAGCGGACCATCCGCGATCTCCCGGCCGCCCGCATCTCCGTGATCGAGGGCGACCAGGAGACGGACCGCGACGCCGAGCGGATCCGCGCCGCCGGCGCCCGGGCGATCCAGATCAACACCGGCGCCGGCTGTCACCTCGACGCGTCGATGGTGGAGCGGGCCATGCGCGCGCTGGAGCCGCCGGACGGCTCGACGCTGATGATCGAGAACGTGGGCAACCTCGTCTGCCCGTCCCTCTTCGACCTGGGGGAGTCCGCGCGGGTGGTGATCGCCTCCGTCACCGAAGGCGACGACAAGCCGCTCAAGTACCCGCACATGTTCCGCGGCGCCACCGCGGTCCTCCTCAACAAGATGGACCTCCTCCTGCACGTCTCCTTCGACGTCGACGCGTTCACTCGCCACGCGCGCAAGGTGAACCCGAAGGTGGAGGTGCTCCCGCTCTCCGCCACCCGCGGCGAGGGGCTCCCCGCCTGGTACCGCTGGTTGCAGGAGCCCCGGCCGTGAGCGCGCGCGAGCCGGAGCCGCCCCTGGACGCGCGGCTGGAGGAGGCCATGGCGTTCCTCACCAGCATGGGGCAGGCGCTCTTCCCCGGCGGGGTCCCCACGCTGGCGCAGGCCACCTGGTCGGAGCGGGGCGCGGGCGCTCCCTCCGCGCCCGAGGAGCCGCGGACCGCCGAGGCCCGGCTGCGTGCGGCGGAGGCGAAGTTCCGCACGCTGGTGGAGCAGATCCCGGCGGTCGTCTTCTTCGCCGTGCTCGGCGAGGGGCGGAACGAGATCTACGTCAGCCCCCACATCGAGCAGATGCTGGGGTTCACGCAGCAGGAGTGGCTGGAGGCGCCGTTCCTCTGGTACTGGCAGCTCCACCCCGACGACCGCGACCTCTGGAACCGCGAGTTCGCCCGCGGCATCCGCACCGGCGGCCCGTTCAAGGGCGAGTGCCGCTTCCTCGCCCGCGACGGCCGGGTGGTCTGGGTGCACGGGGAGGCGCGCCTGCTCAAGGACGAGCTGGGCCGGCCGCAGATCCTCCAGGGCGTCGCCTTCGACGTCACCGAGAGCAAGGCCGCCCAGGAGATCCTCCTCCGCGAGGCCACCCGCACCGCCAAGCTGGAGGAGGAGCTGGCCATCGCCCGCCGGGTGCAGACCTCCATCCTCCCCCGCGAGCTGAAGGTGGAGGGGCTGGAGATCGCTGCGCGCATGGTCCCCGCGGACCAGGTGGGCGGCGACTACTACGACGTGCTCCCCTTCGAGCGCGGCGCCTGGCTGGCCATCGGCGACGTCTCCGGCCACGGGCTGGACGCCGGCCTGGTGATGCTGATGGTGCAGAGCGCCTTCTCCGCCATCGCCCGCGCCCGCGTGGACGCCACCCCGCGCGAGGTGCTGCTCGCGCTCAACGCGACCCTCTTCGACAACGTCCGCGCCCGCCTGGTGCAGGAGGACCACGTCACCCTCACCGTCCTCCTCTACACCGCCGACGGCCGCGTCACCTTCGCCGGCGCGCACGAGGACCTGCTGCTCCACCGGCGGCGGACCGGCCAGGTGGAGCGCGTCGACACGCCGGGCGTGTGGGTGGGGGCCGCCGAGACGATCGACCGCGTCACCGTCAACTCCACGTTCACGCTGGAGCCGGGCGACCTGCTGGTCCTCTACACGGACGGCGTCACCGAGGCCACCAACGTCGACGGCGAGCAGTTCGAGCTGCCCCGCCTGATCGAGGTGATCTGCCAGGCGTGCGACCAGCCCTGCGAGGTCATCCGCGACCGGATCCTCGAGGCCACCGGGCGCTGGACGGATCGCCAGGAGGACGACCTCACCGTGGTGGTCATCCGCTACACCGGGCCCGAGGAGCGAGCGAAGGAGCCGCTGTTCCCGCCGTCGCCCGGCACCCACCGCCGGTTCCTCGCCGCCTCCACCTTCGACGGCCGCGACGACGCCGAGGACCTCCCGGCGCTGACGGTGCGGACGGACGCGCAGGTGCGGCTGGGCGCGCGCGGGCGGTGGCGGAGCGGCGTGCTGGGGATCCGGCTGTTCGGGTTCGGCGAGGACCTGGGCAAGGGGGCGCTGGAGGCCCTGCTGGCCGCCGCGCACGAGGTGGCGCTGCAGCGCGGGGCGGAGGCGGTGGAGGTGGACGTGCGGGAGCTGAAGTTCCTCGCCGGCGCCTGCTTCCGCGCGCTGATGGTCTGGCTGGCGCGGGTCGCGGAGACGCCGGAGGAGAAGCGCTACCGCGTACGCTTCGTGGAGAACCCGTTCGCGCGCTGGCAGCACCCCCACCTCAGCGCGCTTGCCGCCTTCGCGCCTTCGGTGGTGGAGGCGGTCGAAGGTCCGGGAGGGACGCCGTGAGCCCGTCCATTCGTTGGCAGAGCGGGGGCACCCGGGCGCGGGTCTCGCGTGGAACGGGTACCCTATCGATCGAGCAAGGGGTCGCCCGATGAGCCAGGAGGCTTCGCAACAGTCGGCGCCGTTCAAGGCGTTCCTCGACCTGACGTTCGCGCCGTCGCTGCGACTCGTCCCGGTGGTGCGCGAATTCGTGACGAAGTTCTACGCCAAGATGTTCGTGGACCAGGACGGGCTGTCGCGGCTGGAGGTCACCGCGCACGAGCTGCTGGAGAACGCGGTGAAGAACTCCACGGACGGGGCGACGCGCCTGCAGATCGACTATGACCCGGTGCGTTGGATCGTGACGGTGCGGACCCTGAACTATCCGACGACGGACAACCTGGACATCCTCCAGCAGAACATCCACGACCTGCAGGCATCATCGGACGCGGATGCGTACTACCAGCGGGTCCTCGCCCGGAGCGTGGTGGCGCCGGAGGGCTCCGGCCTCGGGCTGGCGCGGGTGTGGGCGGAGGCCGGGTTCACCATCCGGACGGAGATGGAGGGCGTGAGCGGGGTCTGGGTCATCGCCGAGTCCCGGATCCGGGGCCGCGCCGAGGTGGCGTCATGAATCAGGAGTCGGAAGTGAAGACGGGCAGGTTCGTCGCCGGCATGAGCGAGGAGTCGTCCCAGCTCGCCATCCGGCTGGGTGGCCACGCGGACATGCCGGAGGTGGTGGACGCGCTGAGCGCGCTGTGGATGCGGGTGCACGCGCGCGCCCTGGACCTCAAAGCCCCGGTGGTCACCGTGGACCTGCGGACGCTGGAGTTCATGAGCTCCTCCTGCTTCCGCACTTTCGTGGTGTGGCTCTCGCACCTGGCCCAGGCGAAGGACGGCGAGCGCTACCGGGTCCGGTTCCTCTCGGACGCGACGCGGTACTGGCAGCGGAAGGGGCTGCAGGTGCTCAGCGCGTTCGCGCGGGATGTGGTGACGGTGGAGTAGGAACGGTGTAGGGAGGCGGTCGTTCCAGGTCTTCTGGGAGGCCGCACATGAAGAAGGTCCTGTTGGTCATCGTGGGGTTGATCGCCGTGGTGGCGATCGGCGGGTTCGCGTACATCCAGACCGGCACCAACGTCCGGCAGCTGCGCGACCAGACGACGCTCACGCCGGACGGCAAGGCGCAGAAGACGCGCGAGAAGGACGCGCTGGACTACAGCGTGGCCACCAAGATCTCCGCGCCCCCCGAGGTGATCTGGGCCGTCCTCACGGACGCCAAGGGCTACACCGGCTGGAACAGCACCGTGGTCAGCATCCAGGGGGACATCGCCCAGGGCTCCACGGTGAAGCTGGTCACCAAGGCCGCGCCGGACCGCACCTTCGCGCTCCTGGTCTCCGAATTCACCGCCCCCAAGACGATGATCTGGGAGGACGGCGGCAAGGCGTTCATGGGCGTCCGCAAGTACTCGCTCTTCCCCAACGCGGACGGCACCACCACCTTCGCCATGTCCGAGACCCTCTCCGGGCGCATGCTCGGCATGATCGAACCCTCCCTCCCCGACTTCCGGCCGTCGTTCGAGGCCATCGCCGCGGACCTCAAGAAGGCCTCCGAAGCGAAGGTCGCCGGCAGCGCCCAGAAGTAGCTACGGCCTCCCCACCTTCGCGCGCCACGACGCCGTGGCCGCCCACAGCACGCCGCCCAGCAGGCTCAGCAGCCCGCCCTGCGTCCACTCCGACGCCGCGGGCTTCGCCGCCCAGAGCAGCACCACCGAGGCGGCGGCGGCCACCAGCGGGATGACCGGCCCCAGCGGGAGCCGCACCGGCCGCGGGGCGTCGCGCGCGGTGAAGCGGAGCACCACCACCGCCAGGCAGGTGGGGACGTACTGGGCGAACACCGCCACGTCCGCCACGTTGACCAGCGAGGCGTAGCCCTGCCCCAGCGCCAGCGCCGCCGCCGCCGCGCCCACCGCGAGGATCGCCGGCCGCGGCTCGCCCGCCGCCGAGCGCCACCCCAGGATGGGCGGGAGGTAGCCGGCCTCGCACAGCGCGGTGAGCGCGCGCGGCGCCACCAGCGCGCTCCCGGCGCAGAACCCGGCCATCGACACCACCGTGACCACCTCGATCGCCACCGCGCCCGGCCTGCCGAAGAGCTGCCGCGCCACGTCCACCAGCGGGTGCTCGCGGCTGCCCAGGTCCGGCAGCGCGCTGAGCGCCACCAGCTGAAGCACCGCGTAGAGGACGGCCGCGCCCAGCAGGCTGCCCACCAGCGCCAGCGGGATGTCGCGCTTGGGGCGCTCCGCCTCGCCGGCGGGGATGGCGGTGTACTCGAAGCCGGAGAGCATGAAGACGGCGAGGAACGCGGCGCGGGAGATCGATCCTCCGGCGGGGTGGAGCGCCTCGACGACCACGCTCCCCTTCACCAGCAGCAGCCCGGCCGCGGCCAGCGCCAGCAGCGGCAGCACCTTGATGACGGAGAGCGCGTCCGAGGACCGCGCGCCGCCCTTGATGCCGGCCCAGTTGATCGCCGTCAGCGCGGCGATCAGCCCGACGCCGCCCCACGCCGGACCACCCGCCTTGGCGACCGCGTCCCCGAACCCGACGGCGACCGCGGCGTACCCCAGCACGACGTTCACCAGCGAGGTCCACCCCACCACGAAGCCGACCACCGGCCCGAAGGCGCGGCGCGCGTAGACGTACGAGCCGCCGTCCTGGTCGTGCATCGCGCCCAGCTCGGCGAAGCAGAGGGCGATCAGCGCGCAGAGGGCGGCGCAGGCCAGGATGCCCACCGCGCTGGCGGCGCCCGCGGCGGCGGCCATGGGCGCGAGCAGCAGGTACACCCCGGAGCCGATGACGGAGTTGAGGCCCACCCCCAGGCAATCCCAGAGCGTCAGCCGCCGCCGTGCTGCGCCGTTCGCCTCGGGCATGGGTCCGCTTCGTGATAGCAGATTCGCATGCGCATCGACCCGGACGTCGCCAGGGCCCACACGCTGCCGGCGGAGGTGATGCACGACCCCGCCCGGCACCGGCAGATCGTCGAGCGCGTCTTCGCCCGGAGCTGGCAGTTCGCCGGCGACGAGCGCTCCATGGCCGCCGCTCCCGGCTCCGCGCACCCGTTCACGCTGCTCCCGGGCTGCCTGGACGAGCCGCTCTACCTGGCGCGCGACCCCGAGGGCCGCCTCCACTGCCGCTCCAACGCGTGCACGCACCGGGGCAACCTGGTGGTGAGCGCGCCCTGCGAGGCGTCCGTGCTCCGCTGCCGGTACCACGGCCGCCGCTTCAAGCTGGACGGCACGTTCCTCTCGATGCCGGAGTTCGAGGGCGTGGAGGGCTTCCCTTCCCCGCGGGACCACCTCGCCCGGGTCCAGCTGGCGAAGGTGGGGACGCTGCTCTTCGCGTCGCTCGCGCCGGCGTCGCCGCTGGAGACCGCGCTGGCGCCGCTCCAGGCGCGACTCCAGGCGCTCCCGCTCCAGCGCGCGGAGCTGGACCCGGCCTCCGTCAAGCACTTCGAGATCGACGCGAGCTGGATCCTGTACTGCGACAACTACCTGGAGGGGTTCCACATCCCCTACGCGCACCCGAGCCTGGCGGCGCAGATCAACTACGCGGACTACCGCACGGAGCTCTTCCCCGGCGCGGTGCTCCAGGTGGGCGCGGGGCGCGAGGGCGGGGACTGCTTCGATCTGCCCGGCGAGCGGATCGCCGCCTACTACCTCTGGCTCTTCCCCAACACGATGCTGAACCTCTACCCGTGGGGGATCTCGGTGAACGTGGTGGCGCCGCTCGCGCACGACCGCACCCGCATCACCTTCCTCTCCTACGTCTGGGACAAGTCCCGCCGCGGCCAGGGGGCCGGCGCCGGGCTGGACCAGGTGGAGCTGGAGGACGAGGAGCTGGTGCAGAGCGTCCAGCGCGGCACCCGCTCCCGCCTCTACCCCGGCGGCCGCTACTCCGCCTCCCGCGAGACCGGCGTGCACCTCTTCCACCGGATGCTGATGGAGGCGATCGGCTAGCGTCCCATCACGTGGACGACATCCGCGAGCTGACCGCCGCCGAGGCCGAGCGCCGCCTGACCGAGCTGGGCGAAGTCCTCGCCGACGCGGTGGAGGGCGGCGCTTCCGTGAGCTTCCTCCGCGGCTTCACCGTCGCGCAGGCGGTGGACTTCTGGCGGTCGCAGCTGCCGGCGATCGGCGCGGGGACGCGGCGGCTGGTGGTGGCGGAGGAGGGCGGGACGATCGCCGGCACCGTGGTCGTCACCTTCGCGCCCCAGCCGAACCAGCCGCACCGGGGGGACGTCAGCAAGATGCTGGTGCGCCGCCGCTGCCGGGGGCGTGGCCTGGGCGCCCGGCTCCTCGCCGAGGCGGAGGCCACCGCGGCGAGGCACGGGCGGACGCTGCTGGTGCTGGACACGGTGAGCGGGAGCGCCGGAGACCGCCTGTACACGCGGGCCGGCTGGGTGAAGATCGGGGAGATCCCCGGCTACGCGCTGAGCGCCGACGGGGTGCCGGAGGCGGCGAGCTTCTTCTACAAGCAGCTGCGCTAGGGGTCCTGCCGGAGCTTCTGCGAACCCCGGTCGATCAACCCCGTGTCCGGGCCGCCGCCGGTGCCCCACCCCTGCCCGCTGTTGAGGGCGCGGCAGGACTCTTGCCCCCTGGGGTGCTCCGGCGATCCCTTGACCTTCGTGCAGCGCATCGGGGTGCCGTGGAAGATGGTGAACTCGGTGTCCTGGTCCGTCGGGCGGAGCCCGGGGATCGGCGGCTGCTTCTTGCCGATCACCACCACCTCCTTCTTCCCCGTCGCGTTGGCCGGCGGCGCGGCCTCCACCTTCTTCACCGGCGCAGGCGGCGGCGCGGTGGCACAGCCCGCACCCACCAGCGCCATGGCGACACACAACGCAGCTGCGCGCATGAAGTACCCCTCTGGTCCCGACAGCCCCATGGGGAGAGCCGCATGACCGGAATTGTGACCGCGAATCCTGGTGTCCGGGGCCCGACAGATCGCTAGGCTCCGCGGGTCATGCCGGCGCCCGGAGGCAAATCCAGCTTGCTGATGGACGAGTTCTTCGAGGCGGGGGACGACCGCTTCCTCGAACAGGTCCTCAAGAGCGACTCCGACAAGAAGCTCCACTCCTTCGCCGGCAAGTGGCTCCAGGACACGCGGCCCTTCGCGCGCCGGATGCTGCTGGCCTACGTGGACGACGGGTGCGACCGCCCCAACCACCGCCCGTTGGTGAAGGCGATCTTCAAGCACGCCGAGAAGCAGGGCGACGACGAGCTGATGGGCCGCTTCCTGGTGGCCTTCGACCAGATCGTCCGCCGCAAGCTGGTCACCCACCGCCGCTTCGACTACCAGACGCGCGCCATCACCGAGACGAGCGAGCTGAAGGAGATGCCGGGCATCCCGAAGGCCTCTCCGAAGGACGCGCAGCAAGCCCGGTACGTCCTCAACGCGGACCGCTTCTCCCTCAAGACGCGCCACCACCTGCAGCGGCGCGCCTGGCGCTACTTCCGCAAGCTGGGCTACCGGGACGCCGCCCGCTACGGCCGCGCCATCCGCGCCGCGCTCGCCCGCTACCAGGACGCCTCGCTCGCCAGCGGCGAGGCGCTGATCGACTCCTGGGGCCTGGTGCACGCGCTCTACTGGGGCTCGGACGTGCTGAAGCGCCACCCCATGGGCGTGGTGGTGAAGGACGGGCGCACGCTGGCGGAGCTGAAGGTGGCGCCCATCTTCCTCCCCGCCTGGCAGGGCCGCGCAGAGGAGGTGCTGGACCTGGTCCTCCACGCCGGCGCCCGCACCGTGCGCGCCGCCGCCGTCGCCATCCTGAAGCAGCACGACGCGGAGGCGCTCCGGAAGCTGCCGCTGGCGTCGGTGCGGAAGCTCCTCGCCAATCCGAACGACGAGGTGCAGGCCTTCGGCGTGGAGCTGCTGCGCGGCGTGGAGGGGATCGAGAACTGGCCGCTCTCCGAGTGGCTCCAGCTCCTCGCGCTCCGGAGCGTGGTGGTGGCGCCGCTGGTGGCGGAGCTGGTGCAGAAGCACGTGTCCCCGGACCGGCTGTCGCTCGAGCAGCTGGTGTCGCTCGCCTCCGCGCCGGTGGCGCCCACCGCCGAGCTGGGCCTGCGCTGGGCGCGCGCCCGCCCGGTCCGCGGCGCCGACCTGCCCACCCTCGTCAAGCTCGCCTCCGCGCCGGTGGCCACCGTGCGCGCCGAGGCCACGCAGTGGCTCCTCCAGCTCTTCACCCTCAACGAGAAGGACGCCACCCCCGAGCACCTGCGCGAGCTGCTCGACTCGCGCTTCGCCGACGTGCGCGCCCCCGCGCTGCAGCGGATGCAGCAGGACCCGCGCTTCGCCGACAGCCCGCAGCTGTGGCGCGCGCTGGGCGAGAGCCCGTACGACGACGCGCGCGCCTTCCTGGTCAAGCACCTGGACGAGCGGCTGAAGTCCTTCGAGCCGGCGTCGCTGCAGCACGTGTGGGCCACCACGCTGCTCGCCGTCCACCGCGGCGCGCGCGCCAAGGGGAACGCGGTGCGGCAGATCGCCGACCGCATCGCCCACCACCCCGCCGAGGCGGACGCGCTGCTGCCGCTGCTGGGCCACGCCCTGCGCAGCGTGCGGGCGCCGGAGCGGGTGGCGGCGGTGGCGGCGCTCTCCCGCGCGGCGTTCGAGGCCCCCGCGCTCCAGGAGGCCATCGCCCGCCGGCTGCCCGAGCTGAAGCTGCTGGGGACGGAGGTGACGCGGTGAACCTCGACCTCCAGTACCTCGGCTACAGCGGCGTGGTGGACGCCGGCGGCGGCGAGGCGGCGGTCTCCTTCGCGCCCAACCTGGCCCGCGAGCGCGTCTCCTTCGACGCCGCGCTGAAGGACCCGGTCCGCTACCGCGAGGCGATGAGCGCGCTGCACGAGGTGGTGGTGGGCGACCTCCGCTTCCGCCGCCGCGACAAGAGCGCGTACGAGGCCTGGAAGGCGGACCAGCAGAAGCTGGAGGCGCAGGTCCGCGCCGAGGCGTTCAAGCGCGCCAAGGACGACGAGCTGAAGAAGCTGGGCAAGGACGCGCCGCCGCCCAACCTGGAGGCCGACTTCCGGAGGATGCACCAGCTCTACTGGAAGCACCGGGTCGACTGGGCGAACGAGCTGGGCCGCAACGACCCGGAGCTGTTCCGCCACCTGGTGCCGTGCGACCCGGTGGTCACCGTCGCCCCGGACACCGTGTTCTTCGAGTGCTTCGCCAAGGACGAGTCCAGCTACGGCTGCCTCTTCGTCGACCGCGACGCCTTCCAGGGCGGTGCGCAGGGGGCGGCGCTGGGCACCACCAACGTCGACTACTCGATCGCGCTGTTCGACCACTTCCAGACCCTGCGCACCTACCGGCCCACCCGCTTGCTGGTGGACCCCAAGGGCTTCGAGGTGAAGGTGCAGGGCGCGGCCGATCTCCGGGAGGAGAAGATCGACCTGCCGCCCTCGTGGCTGCGCGGCTTCGGCCAGCTCCAGGCGGCGATGGCGCTCCCGTCGCGGCGCGTGGAGCTGGGCGTGGAGGCGGTCTACTCGATCCTCGCCTGGCTCAAGCGGCACCGGGAGAAGACCGGCCCGCGGTCCATCCGCTTCCAGCTCACGCCCGGCCAGCCGCCGCTGCTGGTGCTGGAGCCGTGGGGCGTGGAGATCCAGAGCCGCGGCCCCGCCTACCAGGGCGAGAAGCCGGAGGCGATCAAGGTCTGGGGCCGCCGCCGGCTGATGGCGCTGGCGCGGCTGCTCCCGATGGCGGAGGGCTTCTCCGTGCAGCTGCTGGGGTCCGGGCTGCCGTCGGTGTGGGTGGCGCGGATGGGGCCGATGCGGATGGTGCTCGCGCTGTCCGGGTGGACCGCCAACGACTGGAGCAGCGGCGCGGCGCTGGAGATGCTGGCCGGCGACCTGCGCGAGGACCTCCGTTCCATCGACGCGCTCGCGCGCCACCTCCAGGCCGAGCAGCGCGCCACCCTGGCCCAGCTCGCGCAGGTGGTGCCGGAGCAGCCGCGCGAGGTGGTGCTCGGGTCGCTCCACCGGCTGGCGAAGCAGGGCCAGCTGGTCTTCGACTTCGCCGCCGGCGTCTACCGCTGGCGCCAGGCGATGCCGTTCGCGCTCGCCGGGTCGGTGCTGGGCCCGGAGAGCCCGGAGGTGGTGGAGGGACAGAAGCTGGCGCGCTCCGGCGCGGTGAAGCCGGACCACGAGGAGATCCTCGCCGGCGCGCGGCGCTACGTCTTCGCCACCGTGGGGAAGATCGAGTGCGAGGGGATCCTCGACCCCGACGGCGGCTTCACCAAGGGCAAGTGCACCTGCACATTCTTCCGCGCGAACGGGCTGCGCAAGGGCCCCTGCCGGCACCTGCTGGCCATGCGCCTCACCTTCAACCGGACCAACGAGCCTCCTGGACCATCAGGACTGCTTCACTGAACTGAACCCGCCGTCGCGCGCTGCAAGGAGGACCTTCCACCACCCGAGCCCGTCAAGCCACGGTGTTCCGCCGTGGCGGTCGCACTGAGCAGCATTCATCCCCGCGCCCGATGTTCTTTTGGCGCCAGCGGGTGCTACCGCGCTGGTACCAAGACGACGCGAACGTCTGGCGCGGTAGCACCCGCTGGCGCTTCGTGATCGTCCGCGGTCCATGGGTTGAAGTCGGGCTGGAAGGTCCTCCTTGGAGTGACGCGACGGCGGTCGCGAGGGGAGATGCCGGGTTTCTGGGACAAGCTGAGGGGCTTCTTCGGCGGCGACGGCGGCGACCTGCGCTCGCGCGTGAAGCGCGAGGTGCTGGGCCGCGCCGGCCGAGGGGAGATCTTCACCGCGGAGCAGGTGGCGGCGGAGGTGTGCCGGCAGGACCGCGGCGGAAGCCCGGCTGAGCTGGTGCCGGCGGCGATCCTCGTGGGCACGCTCTGGGACCAGGGGTATCTGAGGCCGTTCAACTACTCCCAGGTGCCGCAGCCCCAGGGCCGGATGACGATGTACGTCCCGCTGTTGGCGCCCGCCACGCCGTACCCGCCGGCTTCGCAGGCCTCGCAGGCGCCTGCGCCCGCGCCCAGGGTGGTCCAGCCCGCGGCGCCGCCGAAGGTGGTGAGCAAGAACGCGTACGCGGCCAACCCGGAGATCCTCGCGCTGTCCGCGGACGAGATGCGCAAGCGGGCGCTGCGCATCAACCCGTACCAGACGGCGTGGATCGGCCGGACCGACACCATCCCGCCGCAGAGCGACGAGCGCACCGCGCTGATCGACCGCGGGCTGGTGCTCACCGGCCGCCTCACCGAGGCGCAGCTGGCGGAGATCCACACCGTCGGCGACCTCTGGCTCAGGCACCACGAGTCGGACCGGATGGCCGCCTCGGTCGCGGGGAAGACCGCCGAGGAGGCGGTGAAGCAGCTCCGCGAGGAGCGCGAGAAGAAGAAGGCGCAGAAGAAGGCGGAGGCGGCGGCGCGCAAGGAGGCGGAGGCGAAGGCGGTGGCCGAACGCCGGGCCAACGACATCGTCTACCTGGGCCGCGGCGTGTCGTGGGGGCTGCACGACCGGCGGTCGAACGTGGAGCGCCTGCAGCAGCTGGGCCTGCCGCTGATGTCCACCCCGAAGGACGTGGCGGCGGCGCTGAAGATCTCCGTCAAGCAGCTCCGCTGGCTGGCGTACCACTCCGAGGCGGTGGCGAAGCCGCACTACGTCCGCTTCGAGGTGAAGAAGCGCTCCGGGGGGATGCGCGCGCTGGCGGCGCCGATGCCGAAGCTGGCCGTTGCGCAGGAGTGGATCCTGCGCAACGTCCTGGACAAGCTCCCCACCGAGCCCACCGCGCACGGCTTCATCCGCGGCCGCTCCACCGTCACCAACGCGCGCGAGCACCTGGGCCGCGACCTGGTGGTGAACCTGGACCTGAAGGACTTCTTCCCCACCGTCAGCATCTGGCGCGTGCGCGGCGTGTTCCAGCGGATGGGGTATTCACCCGCGGTGGCCGCCGTCCTCGGCCTGCTCTGCACGGAGCCGCCGCGCCGCGAGGTGGAGCTGTTCGGCCAGAAGCTGCACGTGAGCGCCGGCGACCGCGCGCTGCCGCAGGGCGCGTGCACCAGCCCTTCCATTTCCAACCAGGTGGCGCGGCGGCTGGACCGGCGGCTGAAGGCGCGGGCGGGAAAGCTGGGGTGGGCGTACACGCGCTACGCGGACGACCTCACCTTCTCCGCGCCGCCGGGCAAGCGCGAGGAGCTGGGCCGCCTGCACGCGATGGTGCGCCACACGCTGGAGGAGGAGGGCTTCGCGCTCAACCTGAAGAAGGGGCGGGTGCAGGCGGCGGCGAACCAGCAGACGGTGACCGGCATCGTCGTCAACCGGAAGCCGGGCGTGCCGCGCGAGGAGGTGCGCCGGCTGCGCGCCATCCTCCACCAGGCGAAGAAGACCGGGCTGAAGGCGCAGAACCGCGAGAACCATCCCCACTTCGAGGCGTGGCTGCGCGGGAAGCTGGCCTATCTGTTCATGGTCGACCCCGCGAAGGGCGGGCCGATGCTGAAGGCACTGGACGCGCTGGCCGGGCAGAAGTAGGACGCGCCCCGCCTCGCCGCACCCCCCTTCAGATCGGGAGAACTTGCCGATGATCGTGTTCAGGCCGAAGTCCTTGCTGGCAGTGGTGTGTCTGCTGTGCGCCGGTGGCGCGCTCGCTCGCGGCGCCGACCCGGAGGTGTGGATCTCGATCGGCGCGGATTCGCTGCCGGCGGTGCAGCAGGCGCTCGGTGCCTCCGCGGCGCCGACGGACCGGGTGGGCAACGTGGTGCTGTTGCACGTCCGCGAGTCGATGCTGCCCCTCATCGGGCAGGTGATGCACGACCGGTTCAACCGCTGCGCCGGGTTCCGCTCGCACCCGTCGCGGAATCAGGCGCTGGCGGAGGTCGCCACCGGGCAGACGCAGGCGGAGCTCCAGCAGGCGGCGATCCAGCCGCTGGCCGTCAACTACACGGTGGACAACGCGGCGGTGGTGAACGGGCTCATCGGCCAGCTCACGGCCCCGAACGTGGAGAGCACCATCACCGGCCTGGCCGCGTTCTACAACCGCTACTACACCGCCCAGACCGGCGTGGACGCGGCGAACTGGCTGAAGTCGCGCTGGCAGACGATGGCCGCCGGGCGGAGCGACGTGACCGTGGACCTGTTCCCGCACACCTGGGCGCAGCCGTCGGTGATCATGACCATCCAGGGCACCACCTTCCCCGGCGAGGTGGTGGTGCTGGGCGGCCACCTGGACTCCATCAACGTCAGCAACACCGCCGGCCAGGCGCCGGGCGCGGACGATGACGCGTCCGGCGTGGCGTCGCTCACCGAGGTGATCCGGGCGGCCATGGTCCTCAACTACAGGCCGCAGCGCACGGTGAAGTTCATGGCGTACGCGGCGGAGGAGGTCGGTCTCCGGGGCTCGGCGGCCATCGCCTCCTCCTACCAGTCCCAGGGCGTGAACGTGATCGGCGCGTTTCAGCTGGACATGACCAACTACAAGGGGTCCACGTTCGACATGGGCATGGTGACCGACAACACCAACGCCGCGCAGAACAACTTCGTCACCACGCTGATCACCACCTATGGCGGCGGCCTCACGTACACCACCTTCGCGTGCGGCTACGCCTGCTCGGACCACGCTTCGTGGACGAACATCGGCGTCCCGTCGTCGCTGCCGTTCGAGGCGACGATCAGCACCGACAACCCGTACATCCACAGCGCCAACGACACGTACGCGAACTGCGGCAGCAACTCCAACCATGCGCTGAAGTTCTCCAAGATCGCGGCGGCGTACATGGCGGAGCTGGCCAAGGGTGACTTCAACGGCACCGGGCCCACGGGGTCGATCGCCACCTACGACGCCACGCTGAAGGCGCCCAAGTGCGGCGCCGCCGGCGCATGGTGCGACTCCGGTTCGCTGCTCAACGGGCGCGCCGGACTTGGCCCGGAGACGAACCAGCCCAACACCATCGGCGGCACCTGCGCGGACGGGACGTCGGGCACCTTCCACTCGGACGAGTCGAACGACTGGATCCGGGTGTCCACCACCGACGGGACGAACATGGCGGCGGGGAAGACGGTGAAGGTCGAGGCCCGGGTGTGGGCGTACTCGACGTACACCGACGACAAGCTGGACCTGTACTACGCGGCGAACGCGAATTCGCCCAGCTGGACGTTCCTCGCCACGCTGGCGCCGGCCGCGGCCGGGTCGCAGACGCTCTCCACCACGTACGTGCTGCCGTCGGGCGCGCTGCAGGCGGTGCGGGCGCAGTTCCGGTATCAGGGGACCGTCGGGTCCTGCACGGCCGGCAGTTACATCGACCACGACGACCTGGCGTTCGCGGTGGAGGGCGGGACGCCGGACACCACTCCGCCGGCGGTGAGCATCACCGCGCCGGCGAACGGGAGCACGGTGAACGGGACGGTGACCATCTCCGCCAACGCCACCGACAACGTGGGCGTCACCCAGGTGGACTTCCTGGTGGACGGGGTGGTGAAGGGGAGCGACACCTCCTCGCCGTACAGCTTCGCGTGGGACAGCACCACGGCGTCGAACGGGTCGCACTCGCTGACGGCGCGGGCGGCGGACGGGGCGGGCAACTCGGCGACCAGCGCGGCGGTGAGCGTCACCGTCTCCAACAGCGGCGTGGCGTGGGACTCCGTGCTCAAGGCGCCGAAGTGCGGGGCGGTGGGGAGCGTGTGCGACTCCGGGACGCTGCTCACCGGCCGCAACACGCTGGGGCCGGAGCTGAACAAGCCCAACACCATCAACGGCTCGTGCGCGGACGGCGCGTCGGGGACGTTCCACTCGGACGAGTCGAACGACCGGCTCAAGGTCTCCACCACGGACGGGACCTCGTTCGCGGCGGGGAAGACGGTCCGCGTGGACGCGACCGTGTGGGCGTACTCGACGTTCAGCAGCGACAAGCTGGACCTGTACTACGCGGCGAACGCGAACAGCCCGACGTGGACGCTGATCGGCACGCTGTCGCCGACCGTCGCCGGGTCGCAGACGCTCTCCGCCACGTACACCCTGCCCGCCGGGACGCTCCAGGCGGTGCGCGCGCGCTTCCGCTACCAGGGGACCGCCGGCTCGTGCGGGACGGGCGCGTACGACGACCACGACGACCTGATCTTCGCGGCGCAGTAGCGCGGAGACGCGGTGGCGCGGTGGCGCTCGGCACCGACCGGATGACGGTGGTGCGGCGCCACGGCGCGGCCGACGGGTGGGGCGAACGCGCGGTGGCGCTCAGCGCCGGACCGGAGCCGGTTCGAGCGCCACCACGTCGGCCATCCAGTCCGTCGCCTCTCCGGGGGCGACGTACTCCGCGCGCGCCTCGGCCAGCGCCACCGCGGGCGCCTTCCCGGCGCGGATGCGCTCGCGGATGGCGTTGAAGAACGCGTCCGCCTCGCGGTCCGGGATGGGCACGGTGGCGGCGAAGACCGCCCGCGCGCCGCGCTCGACGAAGGCCTCGGCGAGGCCGCGGTTGGAGTAGTTCTGGGAACCCGCGTCCGCCGCGCGGCAAGCCTTCAGGTACACGTACGGAGCGCCGGCCAGCTCCAGTGGCCGCAAGACCTGGGCGGTGAGCTTGAACTCTCCGCCCGCCTTCCGATCCGGCGTCAGCGCGAGGTACGGCCCTTCGGCGTCCATGGCTCGCTGGAGGCCGTGCATGTACAGCTCCACGTCGGTCGCGCCCGGCAGCTCCTCCTTCAGCCGCGACAAGGTGGCGGCCTCGTGCTCCAGGACGCGGGTCGAGGCGTCGCGCCGGCCGTTCCATTCATTGAGTCGCTCCAGCCGCAACGACTCGGGCGGGTCGGTGTTGGCCACGACCAGGCGGTGCTCGGAAGGGCCCGGCTGGCCCGCGTGGACCTGCGCCACCAGGTAGCTCCAGGGGATGCGGGCCAGGAGCCGGCTGAAGCCGAAGACGCCCGGGCTGGCCAGCACCGACACCTGCTCGCAGCCGCCGAGGCGCTCCTGGATCTTCGTGGGGACCAACGCGTCGCCGTGGCCGTCCAGCCAGCGCCACTCCGAGCGGGCGGTGTAGGCGCCGTCCACGGCCCCCGCGGCGTCGCGGATCGCCACCGCCGTGCGGCCCAGGTCCGAGGTGACCGCCATCGCGCAGCGCTCGGGAGCCTGGAGCCGGAGCTGGCGCGAGACCATGTCGAGCGCGCGCGCGAAGTCCCCGCGCTCGGCGGCCTCCAGGGCCAGGTCCCGGTACGCATAGGACCTCACCGTGCCCGCCGCCACCTCGGCCTCGCTGCGCTCCACCTGCCCGGGATCGAGCCGGGCGTCGCGCTCCTTCGCCAGGGCCTCCAGCCGGGCGGTGGCCCCAGGCTCCTCTCGCCCCAGGGCCGCGCGGGCGCCCAGGTACGGGACGCGCTCGTCGGAGTCCGCGCTGTGATCGGGGAGCGCGTCGAACCCGGCCTCCAACTGGGCGCTCCACTCCGGCGGCGCGCGCTTCCCGCCGATCAGCGCCGCCATCACGATCAGGCCCGGAAGCCCCAGGTGGATCGGCTGCAGGCAGCTCTGGGCGCGGATCGCCTCATCCATCATCCGGACGCCGCCGCCGAAGTCGCCCAGGGCCATGACGTCCACCATGGCGATCCGCGCCGCGGCGCGCGCCCGGTACTCCGTGCACTCCTTCGTCCGCTGGTGCAGCTCGGTCGAATACGCCAGCGCGAGGAAGGGATCATCCCCACTCTGGAAGGAAGCGATCTGCCCCAGCATCTCGACGTGGGCCAGCCACAGCTTCGAGGCCGGATCGACCAGCGCCATCCCTTTCAGGCTGTACGTCTCCGCGTCGCTCCAGCGTTCGACGGTGCGGCAGGCATAGGCGAGGCGGCGCTCGATCTCCGAGCAGCGGCCGGGGGTGGCTACCGGGTCGCACGCCTTCGCCAGCGCCTCGAGCTCGACCATGGCCTCGGCCGTTCGGCTGGCGTTCTGGAGCCACTGGCCGTGAAGGCGGCGGGCGAGGGTGGCGGCGTAGGGCTCGCCGTCCTTCTCCGCGGCCTGCGCCACGCGACTCAGGGCCTGTTCCGGGACCTGGTACTCGCGCCCTCCAGAAGGCGACCAGGACAGGATCGCGAGCAGCAGCTCGTCCTCGCCCGAGCGGTCTGCGTCCGCGACGAGCGCTCGTTGGTCCGCCGGAGACAGGCGGTCCCATCTGCGGTACCGCTCCGCGTGCGCCGCGGCCGCCGCGGATCCCGGTTGCCCGAGGCGCTCGGCGAGCTTCGGGAGCCCCAACTCGGCCGCCAGCGGCGCCAGGAGCTTTCGCTGGAAGGCCGTCGCGCCCGGCGCCATCCGATACAGCTCTTTCAGGAACGGCTCCTGGTCCCGCGAAGCCTTCGCCTGATCCTGCATTTGTGCCCGGACGGCGCTCAGCGCGGCGTTCAGCTGGCCGAGGCTGTCCGGCTTGTCCGCATCGGCCGCCCAGAGCGCCGAGGTGAGCTCGGACAGGGCCTTGGCCTGCTGGTCGGCATGCTCCTGCTGCTGCTGGATCCGGCCGCGAAGGGTGCCCGCCTCCCGCGCCGCCTCCTCCCTCCACCCGGGCTCGTCCGATGCGGCCACCGCCTCGAACGCCTCGGCCGCGGCGGCTTCCAGGCCCAGCTCGCGGAGCACGAGCGCGCGATTGAAGAGAGACGGCGCGTGGAGCGGGTCCTTCTCCAGCGTCTTCCCCAGGAAGCCCAGCGCCTCGATCAGCTGGTGGCGCCGCACCTCGCAGGCGCTCTGCACCTTGACGTCCTCGCTGGTCGCGCAATCGGCGGCGGAGTGCCCGCGGGCCTCCCGGAGCGCCAGCACCGCGCGCGCGTTGGCCAGGCTGGCCGCCAGCTTCGGCTCGGTGCCCTTCAGCCGATCGAGCTGCTCGATGAAGCCCCTGGCTCGCTTGTCCTCGGAGTGGATCAGCGCGTTCTCCACCGACGCCCACAGGCGGCGTCGCTTCCCGAACATCCAGTCGATTCGCTGCTGGGCCTCCAGGTACTGGTCGTCCACCGCGGGACCGTCCGGACCCATGGGGGTGCTCGGCCTGGCGTATTCGCGGTGGGCTTCTGCGAGCGGCCCGTCGATCCACTCCTGGTGACCGCGCGTCCGCCCTGGATCCAGGGTCACCGGCCAGAGGCCGGCGGCCGTCCGCGCCGAGCTCCCCAGGAGCACCAGCGCCGCGAGCGACGCCGCCAAGGGACGCCTCCGCATCAGCTCGTTGAAGCGGCGCCCTACGCTCGCCCTGCGCTCCTTCTCGATCCACAGCCCCCCCAGCAAGGCGCGCTGGCACGTCGGGCAGTCGACGAGATGGTCACGGAAGCGATCCGCTTCCTGCTCACTCAGCTCCCCCGACAAGTAGGGGCCGATGAGCTCATGGTTGGTTGTCATGACTCAAGAATCCTTGTGCAGCTTCTCCAGGTACTTCTCCAGCAAGACGAGCGCGTCCTGGTACAGCTTGAAGGCCTGATTGAGCGTGCAGCCCAGGCGCTCGGCTATTTCGCGAAACGTCAGGTCTTTCAGCCGGAGCCGGACCACCCGTTCCATCTCCGGTGGCAGTTGCCGGACGGCTTTCTCCAGGTGCTCCCGGTCCATCCACCTCGCCAGAGGCTGGTCCTTCTCGATTTCCTCGTCCGGGTCGCCATCCTCGACACCGCGGTTCTTTTTCCTGCGCAGCCAGTCAATGAAGCGGTGATTCATCACCAGCGTCAGCAGGCCTTCCGGGTTTTCGTGGGCGATCACCACGAAGGCATGGCGGACCGCCCAGAGGTTGACCACCTGCACGAGGTCCTGGGCGTCGTCTGCGTTCCCGCACAAGCGGTACGCGATCTTGAGCAACGCGGGATGGTGCTCCCGCAAGATTTCGTCCAGCGTGTGCCTGCCGCTCATCGCGAGGGGCAAATGTCGCGGGGAATCCAGACTTTTCAAAATTCATGTCCGCTCGCCGGGAGAACCGCCTTCAGATCTCTGTAGCGTTCGAGGCGGCCATTTTTCTCCGACAACCTCGTTTCTCCGACAACCTCGAAATCCGGTGTCGGGAAAGGTGAGTGCTGGGCCAGCTGGGAGAGGGGGCCAGAAACACCCGGAAAAAAAAGGACGGTTCGAGCGCTACACAAGCGCAGTGCGACAATAAGGGGGGTAGGGTCTTATGGCCGCTTCACCAACGTCGTCGAGCAACACGGTGCTCGGGTTCCAGGGCCCGAACGCCGTCGAGGACAGCTGGACGGACCAGCAGCCTCGGTACGTCATGGTCGCGCAGGATGACCTGCAGCGTGACCAGTTCATCGCTCTCGGAGGCCCGGCAGGTCAGTGCACGTTCCTGGTGCGGGCTCCCTGGACCGACTTGGGGCGGTTCGTCGAACGGGCGCGGCAGGCCGGGGCGGAGATCGTCCGCATGGACGGATACCCGAAGGACCGCACTGTCCGCGTGGTGACGGCGGAGACGCCTACCCGCGAGGACGTCCTGCCTCCGGCCATCGTGGAGCAGCTGAAGTACCTCCGGCCCAGCTTCCGCAGGAGCGTCGCCCGCGTCTCCGCGGCGCCTGCGCAGGCCAGCCTCCTCGCGGGCGACGGGGGCACGCCAATCGACCTGAACGACACGGGCGGCCAGCCTCCGGTCCGGGACATCACGAGCGCCTTCGAGACGCTCGCGGCGCCCGGGGACGAAGTGGCGGCCTGAGCATCCAGAGACCAGCGCAGGGACTCTGAGGGGGGGCCGCGCTGGAATCGACGCGGCCCGGGCCGGTATACCGGTCCGGGCCGCGGTGCAGTCGCATCAAGCAGCCAGGGCGCCTGCCGGGCAGAATGGAGCGCATGAAACCGCTCCAGCCCGGCGACACCTTCACCCACGTCCGCGAGTGCGACCGCTACCGCCCCATCTATTACGCGGGCGCCTCCGGCGACTACAACCCGATCCACATCGACCGGGAGGTGGGGGAGCTGGCCGGGATGGGCGGAGCCATCCTGCAGGGGCTGTGCACGCTGGGCTGGGCGGTGGAGGCCGCCGCCCGCTACGCCGGAGATCCGGGGCGGGTGAAGAAGGTGAAGGTGCGGTTCTCCCGGCCCGTGCGCATCGAGGACACGGTGACGTTCCAGGGGAAGGTCGCCAAGGTGGAGGGCGGCCGCGCGGTGGCGGAGCTCTCCGCGAAGAACCAGGACGGCGAGGACGTGCTCAAGGGCGCCGTGGTGGAGCTCGAGGTGGAGCTCGAGTCGTGAGCATCGACGCCAAGCACGTCGGCCGGAAGTACGGGCCGTACACGTACGAGCTGGGCCTGGAGAAGCTGCGGGAGTTCGCCTTCGCGATCGGAGGCGGCCACCCCGGGATGGGCGCCTCCGAGCCGCCCGCCGGGCTCGACCCGGTGCTCTACGACGCGGAGGCGGGGAGGAAGAGCCGCCACGGGAGCGTGATCGCCTTCCCCAGCTTCGCGGTGGTCTTCGCCATCCGCCCCTTCTCCGCCGCGGCCACGGATCCGGCGCTGGGGATCAACCTGCTCATGCTGGTGCACGGCGAGCAGGAGCTGGAGCTCTTCGACGTGATGCGTCCGGGCGACGTGATGACCACCCGCGGGGAGATCACCCAGATCTTCGAGAAGGCCGGGAAGGACTTCCTCACCGTCGTCACCGAGTCCACCAACCAGGCCGGCAAGCTCGTGGTCCGCGGGACGTGGACGGCGGTCATCCGCCACTGAGGATCCGCGGCTAGACTCCGCCGCGCCATGGCCCAGACCCCCACGCGGCCTTCGGGGCCGGACGGCGGCGCGCCCATCGAGCGCGGGACGGCGGTCGATCGCTACGTGGTGCTGCAGCTGCTGGGCCGCGGCGGGATCGGCGAGGTGTACGCGGCGTACGACCCGGACCTCGACCGCAAGGTGGCGCTGAAGCTGCTGCACGCGCCGGCGGGCGGCACCCCCGGCGCGGGCCCGGCGCAGACCCGGCTGCTGCGCGAGGCGCAGGCCATGGCCCGCCTCTCGCACCCGAACGTCGTCCCGGTCTTCGACGTGGGCACCACCGGCGGCCGCGTGTTCATCGCCATGGAGCT
>DASRBA010000074.1:0-38985 GCA_035637895.1 Myxococcaceae bacterium | reverse complement strand
CACCGGGGTGAGCGCGCCGGTGCGGCCCACCTGGACGTCGATCTTCAGGACCTGGGTGGTCTCCTCCTCGGGCGGGAACTTGTAGGCGATGGCCCAGCGCGGGGACTTGGAGACCTGGCCCACGCGGCGGCGGAGGTCCTCGTCGTCCGCCTTCACCACCATCCCGTCTATTTCGTACGGCAGGTCGTGCCGCTTCTGGAGGAAGCGCTGGTACTGCGCCCGCACCTCGTCCAGCCCGTGGGCGCGCGCGTTGTCCTGGTTGACCGGGAAGCCCAGCGCCCTGAGCAGCTCCAGCTTGTCCCAGTGCCTGGCGAAGGTGCGGCCGTCCACCACGCCCACCTCGTAGAAGAGGATGGAGAGCGGGCGGGAGGCGGTCATCTTCGGGTCGAGCTGGCGGAGCGACCCGGCGGCGGTGTTGCGCGGGTTGACGTAGAGCGGCTCGCCCTGCTGCTCGCGCTGGGCGTTGAGCCTGGCGAAGTCCTTCTTCTTGATGAACACCTCGCCGCGCACCTCCAGGTACGGGGGCACCTCCACCCCTTCCGCCGGGGTGAGCTGGAGCGGCACGCCGCGGATGGTGCGGAGGTTGGCGGTGATGTTCTCCCCCACCTCGCCGTCCCCGCGGGTGGACCCCGTGGCGAAGGCGCCGCGCTCGTAGCACAGCTCGACCGCCAGGCCGTCCAGCTTGGCCTCGCAGACGTAGTCCACCACCGGGGCGCCGGTGAGCTTGCGGACGCGCTCGTCGAACTCGGCGATCTCCTCGTCGGAGAAGGCGTTGTTGAGGGAGAGCAGCGGGATGCGGTGGACCACCTTCTCGAACTTCTCCGCCGGGGCCCCCCCGACGCGCTGCGTGGGGGACGCGGGGGTGACCAGGTCCGGGTATTCCGTCTCCAGGTCCTGCAGCTCCCGCATCAGCCGGTCGTATTCCGGGTCGGAGATCTCCGGGTCGTCCAGGACGTAGTAGCGGTGGTTGGCGCGCTGGAGCTGCGCCCTCAGATGTTCAACTCTGGTCTCGGCGTCGGGCCTGTTCACGGTTTGTTGCCTTGACAGGGTGCATTGCCGTCTTTAACCTGGGTTGCGTCTGTAGGGCGCTCGTTTCGCGCCCCTTCCTTTTCCCCACTTCCGACTCACTCCGCGGGATTTCCAATACGGGGAATCCGGGAGCACCCACGAGGCCGATCACCGGCCTCCCATCCGCGCACCCCCCGAGCAGCCATGCGGAAAGCACGTTCCAGCAAAGAAAAAGCCCAGGAAGCCGACGTTGAATCGCCCGAGGCCGACGAGGCCGGCGCCGCCGAGGAGTCCAAGCCGAAGCGGGGGAAGGGGAAGGCCACCGCCCGCGCCGCGGAGGAGCCGGAGCGCCCGGCGAAGCGGCGGGCCCGGAAGGAGGGGGCGGACGACGAGGAGGAGTCCCGCGACAAGGCGGACCGGTCGGACCGGGAAGACGAGCGCGACCGCGCCAACCGCGACGAGGACGAGCCGAGCGCGCCCCGGCCGGTGCTGACCGCCATCCCGCGGCCGGTGCGGGACGACGACCTCCAGGGGGTCTCGGAGGAAGGGGGGCCGGCCGTCCAGTTGCCGCCGCCGCCGGCCACGCCGGAGGCCCCGCGCCTGGAGCCGGTGCGCGAGGGCGCGCCGATGCAGGTCATCACGCTCAATGACCTGAAGCGGATGAAGATCACCGAGCTGTCGAAGTTCGCCCACGACCTGCAGATCGAGAACTACCAGGGGCTGAAAAAGCAGGACCTGATCTTCGCCATCCTGTCGGGCATCGCCGACAAGCGCTTCGAGGTGCACGCGGAAGGCGTGATGGAGCTGCTGTCGGACGGGTTCGGGTTCCTGCGGTCGGCGGACTCGGACTACCAGCCCAGCCCGGACGACATCTACGTCTCCCCGTCGCAGGTGCGGCGGTTCAACCTGCGGCCGGGCGACACCGTCACCGGCCCCATCCGGCAGCCGCGCGAGGGCGAGCGCTTCTTCGCGCTGCAGCGGGTGGACAAGACGAACTTCGTGGACCCGCTCTCCGCCGAGGCGCGGGAGCGCATCCTCTTCGACAACCTCACCCCGCTCTACCCGACGCGGAAGCTGAAGCTGGAGCACGACGTGGGGGAGATGACCACCCGCATCATCGACCTGTTCTGCCCCATCGGCCTGGGGCAGCGGTGCCTGATCGTGGCGCCGCCCAAGGCCGGCAAGACGGTGCTGTTGCAGAACATCGCCCACGCGGTGGCGCAGAACCACCCGGAGATCTTCCTCATCGTGCTGCTGGTGGACGAGCGGCCGGAGGAAGTGACGGACATGGAGCGGAGCGTGCGCGGGGAGGTGGTGTCCTCCACCTTCGACGAGCCGGCCACCCGCCACGTGCAGGTGGCGGAGATGGTGATCGACAAGGCGAAGCGCCTGGTGGAGCAGAAGCACGACGTGTGCATCCTGCTGGACTCCATCACCCGCCTGGCGCGCGCCTACAACACGGTGGTGCCGCCGTCCGGGAAGATCCTCTCCGGCGGCGTGGACTCCAACGCGCTCCACAAGCCGAAGCGGTTCTTCGGCGCGGCGAGGAACATCGAGGAGGGCGGGTCGCTCACCATCATCGGCACCGCGCTGATCGACACCGGGAGCCGGATGGACGAGGTGATCTTCGAGGAGTTCAAGGGCACCGGTAACTCGGAGATCGTGCTCGACCGGAAGCTGATGGAGAAGCGCATCTTCCCGTGCCTGGACATCAACAAGTCCGGCACGCGCAAGGAGGAGCTGCTGCTGCCGCCGGACGACCTGGTCCGGATCACCGCGCTCAGGCAGGTGCTCCACCCGTTCACCCCCATCGACGCGATGGAGTTCGTGCTCAAGCACATGCGGCCGACCAAGGGGAACGCGGATTTCCTGGGGTCGATGAACCGCTAGGCCTTGCCGCGCAGCTTGGCGACGAGGTCCATCAGCTCCGCGCCGCGGAAGGGCTTGTTGATGTAGCCGTCGGCGCCGGCGCGGGTGGCCATCTCCATGTCCGCCTTCTTGTTCTTGGCGGTGAGCATGTAGAGCGGGATGGAGGCGGTGCGGGGGTCGCTCTTGAGCATGCGGCAGACGGTGATGCCGTCCATCTGCGGCAGGACGATGTCCATCAGGATGAGGTGGAAGTCGCGGCTGCGGGCCAGCTTGAGACCTTCGGTGCCGGTGTCCGCGCATTCGACGGCGACGTCGCCCTCGGTGAGCATGCTCCGCACCAGCTCGCGGATGACGGGCTCGTCCTCGACGAGCAGGATGTTGAACTTCGGGTCGCCCATGCCGCGGCGCCCGTCGTAGGCCAAGCGGATAGTCCGCGTCCAGCGGTCCTTTCAGGTCTTCAGCGACCGCACCATGTTCGTGCCCACGGCCTTGAAGCCGAGGCGCTCGTAGAGGCGGCGCGCGCGCGCGTTGCCCGGCGTCACGCCCAGCGCGAGCGCCGCGGGCCGGGGCGTCCACAGCTCGCCTCGCTCGAGGGCGGCGAACAGCCGGGTCCCGTGGCCCTGGCCGCGGGCGGCGGGCGCGACGTAGAGCTCGTCCACCTCGCAGACCTCGCCGCTGAATTCGTTGGACCAGAAGGAGACGAGGAGGGCCAGGCCCTGCACCGCGCCGTTCACCTCCAGGACCGCGGCCCGGCCGCGCCACGGCTCGCGGCGGAAGGTGTCCAGGGTGAAGCGGACCTGATCCGGCGTGACGGAGACGGAGCTGGGGTCTTCGCGGTAGAGCGAGAGGGAGAGCTCGACGATCCGATCGTCCTCTTCTGGTCGTGCCAGCCGCCACATGGGGAGCCCTGACGCGCGAGCAGAGCCCAGCCTGACGGCGCGCGCCACCTGTCCACGGGCGCTACTCGTACGCCAGCGCCTCCACCACGTCGAGGCTGGCGGCGCGGTCGGCCGGGTAGAGGCCGGCGAGGACGGCGCAGACGGAGGCGGCGGAGACCATCTGCAGGGCGGTGGCCCAGGGGAAGCGGTACGGGAAGGACCAGCCGGTGGACTGCACGCCGATGACCTTCACGATGATGAAGCCGGTGATGATCCCGGAGACGACGCCCACCAGCCCGCCGGTCAGCCCGATGAGGCCGGCTTCCCCGGCGAAGAGGCGCAGCACGTGGCGGCGGGAGGCGCCCACCGCGCGGAGCAGGCCGATCTCCCGCGTCCGGTCCAGCACCGCCGCCAGCAGCGTGTTCACCACGCCCAGCAGCGCCAGCAGCACCGCCACCCCCTCCATCGCGTAGGTGACGGAGAACGCGCCGTCGATCACGTTGTGCGCCTCCGCCCGCAGCTCGCGGTTGGAGAGCACGAACAGGTGGTACTGCCGCCCCCAGCGCGCGGTGACCTCCTTGCGGATCGCCTCCATCACCTGCGCGTCGCGCGGGTCGTCCAGGTAGATCTCGAACGTGTCCACCCGCTCGTCCTGGAACTGGCGCACGAACTCCTCCCGGTCCACGAAGATCGTCCCCTGGTCCGAGGTGTACTCGCGGACCACCGCCGCCACCTTGTACGTCCGCAGCCCGGTCGGGGTCGGCATCGGGAACGTGCCGCCCGGGTGCAGCCCGCGCCGCCGGGAGAGGTTCTCCGAGACGCTCACCCACCCGTCCCGCCGCTGCTCGGGCGTCGGGAGCGCGCCCTCCAGCACGTACATCGTCCCGCGCGTGTCGTGGATCTCCGGCGTGAGCGAGAGGATGACCACCCGCAGCCCCAGCGCGTCCGTCGGGTAGAGGCGCACCCGGTCCACCGCCCACACGCCGGGGAGCTTCTTCATCTCCTCCGCCAACTCCGGCCGCATGGGCACGTTCTGCACGCCGCCCAGCTTGGCGCTGGAGGTGATGAACAGGTCCGCCGGCACCGCCTGGTCGATCCAGTCCGCCGACGACTGCTGGAACGACCCCACGAACCCCGCGATGCACACCGTCATCCCCACGCCGATCATCAGCGCCGACGACGGCACCGCGCTCCGCCCCGGCGCCCGCGCGAAGTTGTCCGCCGCCAGCCGCCCGGAGATCCCCAGCGCCGCCTCCGCCGGCCGCGCGTAGAACCGGTGCAGCCGCCGCAGCATCCACGGCATCAGCAGCGTCGCCGACGCCAGCACCAGGAACACCGAGACGTACCCGCCCAGCGGGAAGTTCTCCGTCGGCTCCGGCAGCAGCGACGCCGGGTACGAGAGCAGCAGGCTGGCGACGCCCAGGGCGACGGGCGACCGCTTCAGCCCCGCGTCCGCGCCGGCCGCGATGTCCCGCCGCAGCGCCTCCACCGGCTGCACGCGCGACGCGGCGATCGCCGGGCGCAACGCCGCCACCGCGCTCCCGGCGATGCCCAGCACCGCGCCCAGCGCGATCTCCACCGTCCCCGCCCGCACGTCCCCGGCGTGCACCTGGACGTAGATCTGCGAGATGGTGCGCGACACCAACCCGATGGCGGAGCGCGATATCGCGATGGCGAACGGCAGCCCGATGGACGCGCCGAGGGTGCCCATCACGATCGCCTCCAGCGTGAACAGCGCCCGCACCTGCACCGCGCTGGCCCCCAACGCGCGCACGATGCCGATCTCCCGCCGCCTTTGCACCACCCCGATGGCGACGGTGTTGTAGACGAGGAACACCCCCACCATCAGCGCCACCCCGGAGCCCAGGTTCAGCCCCATCTGGAAGCTGAGCACCATCTTCTCCACCGTGCCGCCGCGGCGGGACGGCCGGTCCACCTCGAACTGCGGCCCGGCGTCGCGCTGGATCCGGGCCCGCACCTCCTCGAAGTCCTGCGCGCCGTCCACCGCCACGTCGATCCGGCTCACCGCGCGCCCGCGGTGGAACGCCTCCTGCGCCGACCCGAGGAACATCACCCCCACCCACCCGCCGAACGCCTTGATCGGCCCCTCCTCCTTGATGACGGCGTGCACCACGAAGGGCTGCTCGCCGTCCGCGGTGACCAGCCGGAAGGTGCTGCCGGGCTTGAGGCCGTGGTCGCGGGCGAAGCGCTCGGAGACCAGCATCCGGTCGGTGGAGTTGAGCAGCTCCAGGTCGTCGGCCAGGTTGCCCAGCTCCTGCCCCGCGCCGCGGTAGTCGCGGAAGTACCCGTCGTCGAGGAAGTCCACCCCCAGCACGTACAGGCTCTCCCCCGGCGAGCCCGCCACCGGCGCCACCGCGGTGAGCGCCGCCGAGGCGTGCGTCACCCCGGGCACCTTCTTCACCGCCTCCAGCACCGACTCGTCGAAGCCGGACTCGGACCCGGCCACGGTGAGGTCCGCGCGCCCGGAGACGGTGTCCACCGTGGAGCGGAACGCCTGCATCACGGAGCGGTTGATCACCGTCACCGCCACCAGCGTGGCCACCCCCACGGCGACGCCGCCCACGGTCAGCGCGGAGCGGAGCGGGGAGAGCAAGAGGTGGCGGATGGAGATCAGCCGGACGAGCCAGAGCACGGATCGCCAACACTAGCCTGCAAACCCCGTGGACTCCGCGCCGGATCCATGAAACTGGAGCACGCGAAGCCCCAACACCCCCAAACCCAGGAGCTCGCGATGAAGAAGTTCATGGTTCTCTACCAGGCGCCGATTTCCGCCCAGGAGCAGATGGGCAAGGCCACCCCGGAGCAGCAGAAGGCCGGCATGGACGCGTGGATGGCGTGGTCCAAGAAGGCCGGCAGCGCCATCGTCGACCTGGGGCAGCCGCTGGGCAACGCCCAGGCGGTCGCCAAGAACGGCGGCACCAGCAAGGGCACCACCATCGTGGCCGGCTACTCGGTCATGCAGGCCGAGTCCATGGCCGACCTCTCCAAGGTGCTGGCGGACCACCCGCACTTCATGATGCCGGGAGGCACCATCGAGGTGCTGGAAGCCTTCAACATCATGTAGCTCAGGCGGCGATCGCCTCGTCGTCCACCAGCTGTCCGTCGGCGAGCCGCACCAGCCGGTCACCCACCTTCGCCGCGCCGGCGTCGTGGGTGACCATCACCACCGTGACGCCGGCCTGGCGGGTGGCCTCGCGGATCAGCCGGAGCACCTCGGCGCCCGTCTTCGAGTCGAGGTTGCCGGTGGGCTCGTCCGCCAGCAGCAGCGCCGGCTGGGTGAGCAGCGCGCGCGCCACGGCCACCCGCTGCATCTCGCCGCCGGACAGCTCGTCCGGGCGGTGGTCCGCGCGCGCCTTCAGGCCGACGATCTCCATCAGCTCCGCGCCCCGCTTCGACAGCTCCTCGCGCGACTTCCCGGCCAACAGCCCCGGCAGGATCACGTTCTCCAGCGCGGTGAGCGTGGGCAGCAGGTTGAAGAACTGGAACACGAACCCCAGGCGCTCACGCCGGAAGCGGGAGAGCTCCGCGTCGCGCGCGGAGGAGATCCGCGTCCCGTCGATGTCGATGCTCCCGCTGGTGGGGACGTCGAGGGCGCCCAGCAGGTACAGCAGGGTGCTCTTGCCGGACCCGGACGGCCCCATCACGGTGAGGAACTGCCCGCGCGGCACCTCCAGCGAGCCCACGTGCAGCGCGCGGATGGACGTCTTCCCGCGCTGGTAGACCTTCTCCACGTTCTCGATCCGGATCACAGCGCGCCGACCCCTTCGCGCTCCGTCCACCCCTCCAGCCCGTTGGGGAGGCGGATCCGCACGAACTTCCCGCTCTCCTCCAGCATCAGGACCTTCAGGCCCGCGTGGACCTCGAACGACACCTTGCCGCCCTCGCGCGGCAGCTCCCGCGCCGACAGCGACTGCGCCAGCACCACGCCCTCGTCCAGCCCGCGGCGGACGTAGACGTGCGCCGCCACCGCCCCCGCCACCGGCGCCGCGAACACGAACGAGAGCGCGCACACCGCGACGGCCATCCCGCGCCGCCGCGAAGGGAGCAGCCGCCGCGCCGCCAGCGACAGGAACCCCAGCGACCACAGCGACAGGAGCGCCACCGCCGACGCCGACTCCGGCGTGGCCAGCGCCAGCCGCTCCAGGAACGGCTCCTCGGTCTGCCCGCCCACCACCTTGTCCAGCTGCCGGGTCCGCGCCAGCGCGAGGTTGGCCTCGATGTCCTCCCGCGGCCCGCCCTCGCGCCGCGCCCGCTCCAGCGCCAGCACCGCGCCGCCCAGGTCGCCCATGGCGAGGTCGGTGGTGCCCAGGTTGTAGAGCACGTCCGCGCTGCCGAACCCGTGCCCGACCAGCTTCTCGAAGCCCTCCTTCGCCTTGGCGTAGTCCTCGCGAGCGTAGGCGTCGTTGGAGGCGTTGAAGACCGCCTCGGCCTCGGTGGGGGAGTAGTACGCGGGCGCCTGCGCCAGCACCGCGGAAAGCAGCAGGGAGATCATGCCGGCCAGTCCTCCATCAGCTCCATCGCGTTCCGGAGCGCCTCCTCGCGCGCGCCGGACCCGCCCGCGCCGGGCGCGAACCGCCCCAGGTCGCACTCGTCCAGGAGCCCCAGCACCTGCGCCCGCCGGTTGGCGGTGACGCCGCGCTGCTCCATCTTCACGTCCAGCTCGTCGCGGGTGAGCCCGCCCACGGAGAAGCCCATCCGCGCTTCCAGGAAGCCGATCAGCGCCTTCTCCACCTCGCCGAAGAACTCGGACGACTCGCCGCGGGTCTGGAGCTGCGTCGCCGCCGCCAGCCGGGCGCGCGATGCCCGGGCCCGCTTCCGCTGCCGCGCCACCGGGTCCTCGCGCTTGGCCGCGGCGCGGGCGAAGCCGGCGCCCAGCACGCCCAGCCACAGCGCCACCGGCGCCAGCATCAGCGGCGCGAAGAAGGCGCGCTCCCACAGCGGCACGGCGGCGCCGGCGAACGCGGCCCGGTAGCGGAGGGGCCGCAGCGTCTGATTCTCCGCCAGCACGTTCTTGCCCAGCCCCTCCGGCGCCACGCCCGGCGCGGCGGCCATCTTGGGCGCGGCGCCGACCACGGTGACGGTGACCGGTTCGGTGCGCGCGGTGTCGTAGCGCTCGTTCTCCGGGTCGAAGTACGGCATCTCCACCGCGGGGAGCGTGAACGTCCCCGTCTGCTGCGGCATCACCAGGTACTCCAGCGTCCGCCGCCCACCCATCCGGCCCTTGGAGGAGAGCGCCTTGTCGGTGATGGTGGGGTCGAACGCGCGCAGCCCCTGGGGCACCTGCAGCGGCGGGATGGAGACGCTGCGCATGTTCCCGCGCCCCTCCACCACCACCTTCACGGTGACCGGCTGGCCCAGCTCCACCTGCGCGGTGGTGGGCTCCACGTTCAGGCGCCACACGCCGACGTTCCCGGCGGGGAAGCTGGGCGGGCGGCCGGCGGGCGGGAGCGCCCTCACGCGCAGGGCCAGCTCGTTGCCCTTGCGGTGGACGCGGCGGCCGGCGAAGAGGAAGCCGGTGGTGACGTCCGCCTCGGCGGGACCGATCTTCACCACCCCCGGCTTCACCGGGAAGAGCGCTCGCCGCTTCAACAGGTACGCGTGGTAGGGGACGCCGCCCACCACCCGCTGCTCGGCGGAGAGCTGGGACGGGCTGTCCACGTCCTCGCTCCAGAAGCCCTCCAGCTTGGGCATGGAGAGCGTGTCCACCGAGGAGAGGTCCACCCGCGAGAAGATGTAGAGGCTCAGGGTGGCCTGCTCGCCCACGTAGACGGAGTCGCGGTCCAGGGTGGCGCGGAGGAAGAGGTCCGAGTCCGACCGCGGGATGGGGATGTTCTGCGGGCTCTGCTCGTCCAGGTCGTCCTGGTCCTGCGGGAAGGGGAAGTTCTGGAACGGGTCGAACAGCCGCATCGGCCCGGCGGCGGCGCTGCGGTCGGCGTTCTTGTCCTCCACGTGCCCCTTCTTCACCGTCAGCGGCACCGGCTCCGTCTTGATGGTCCCGGAGGAGGTGGTCAGCTCGGAGGGCGGGACGACGAGGTTGCCGGCCTTGTTGGCGCGCATCACCAGCGTCCACTTCTGCACCCGCCGGATGCTGCTGGAGCCGGTGCCGAGCGACTGGAACGACATCTCCGTGCTCTGCTGCTTGGAGAGCGTCTCGAAGTCGTCGGTCTGGGGCAGCTTGAGCGACGACCCGTCCGGCGGGTTGGTGATGGTGACGGTCAGCCGGAAGGTGTCCTCCGTGCCGACCTCGCGGCGGTCCGCCGACTGGCGGAACTCGGGCCGCTGCTGCGCGAGCGCCGGCGCGGACGCCAGCGCGCCCCAGAGCGCCGCGAGCACCGCCCAGCTACCAGTCCTTGGTCGCATTGTCCCTCTTCGACTTGGAAGACTTGCGCTGCTGGAACCGCCAGAGCTGGAGATTCTTCTCGCCCTGCTTCATCGAATCCAGCAGGCGCTCCACGTCCTTCTTGTTCAGCTGCTGCATCGGCTGCTGGTCGGTGCCGCCGTCCGGGCTGCCCTCGTCCTGGTCGGGCTCGTCCGGCGGGCCGGCGCCGGCGTCCTTCTGCTCCTGGTCGGGCTCCTTGGACTCGTCGCCGCCGGAGCCGCCGTCGAACCCGCCGTCGCCCTGCCCCCTGCCCATGCTGCCGGCGTCCCCCGCCGCGCCGCCGTCGGCGTGCCCCGCGTCCTGGCCGCCCTGTCCGCGGCCCAGCGTATCCCCGCCGTCCGGGCCCTCGCCCCTGGTCCCGCCGTCGTGGCCGGCATCCCGCCCGGCGTCGACGCCCGCGTCCTGCCCGGCGTCCGGCTCCGGCGGCGGAGGTGGAGGCCGCTTCGGCCGGGGCAGGTCGCGCAGCACCACCTCCAGGTTGTGCCGGGCCAGGTCGTCCTTGGGGTCCAGCAGCAGCGCCTTGCGGTAGGCGGCGATGGCGTCCTTGGGCTGGCCCAGCTCCGCCATGGCGTTGCCCAGGTTGTAGTAGTCCTTCTCCTGCAGGTCGCCGCGGTCCAGGTCCGCCACGCGGTGGTAGGCCTCGCGCGCCTCGTCCAGCCGCTGCAGCTTGTAGAGGGCGTTGCCGCGGTCGAACTCCACCACCGCGTTGTCGGGCAGCTCGCGGCGGGCGGACTCGAACGCGGTGAGCGCGTCGTCGAAGCGGCCGGCCTCGTAGGCCTGCATCCCCTCCTCCACCCGCGGGTGGTTCTTCTCGAACGGACCCAGGGCCAGCGCCGTCCCGGGGGTGAGGATCAGCAGCGCGCAGAGCGCCGCCCGTGGGAAGCCGCCGCGCTTCACTTGTCCGCCCTCCGGCGCGAGGGGCGCACCGCCAGCGCGGCCACCACCAGCGCCATCCCGGGGAAGGCGAACGCCTGGTAGCGCTCGTCGTAGCGGACGGCGATCCGGCTCTCCAGCTCGCTCTTCTGCATCTGGTCGATGCGCTGGACGACCTGGGTCATCGCCACGCCGTGCGGCTCGTAGAAGAGCTCGCCGCCGGTGGACTCGGCGATCTCGCGCAGCGCGCGCGTGTCCAGCCGGGTGAGCACGGTGTTGCCGTCCTCGTCCTTCTGGAAGCCGAGGTGCTCGCCGTTGCGGCCGGTGATGGGGATGGGCTCGCCCTGCTCGGAGCCGATGCCCACCGAGTACACCTTCACGCCCAGGTCCTTGAGCGCGTCCACGCCGTCCTGCACCTCGCCGTCGACGTCCTCGCCGTCGGAGAGCAGCACCACCACCCGCTCCTTGGCGCCGCGGTCCGCGCCCTCCAGCACCTGCTTGGACAGGGTGAGGGCGGCGCCGATGTTGGTCCCGCCCTGCGGCATGCTGAGCGGGTCCACCGCCTTGAGGAACAGCTTGGCCGCCGCGTAGTCGGAGGTGAGCGGGCACTGGATGAAGGCGTCGCCGGCGAAGACCACCAGGCCCACCCGGTCGCCCTTCAGCTCGTCCAGGAGCGTGAGCAGCTCCACCTTGGCGCGCTCCAGCCGGTCCGGCTGCACGTCGCGCGCGAGCATGGACTTGGAGGCGTCCAGCGCCACCACCACGTCGATGCCGCGGCGCTTGGTCAGCTCCGACCGCGTCCCGCACTGCGGCTGGGCCAGCGCCACCGCCAGGAGCAGCAGGCCGCCGCCGTGCAGCGCGGCGCGCACCACCGGGCGGGCCACGGAGAGGCCGGGGGCGACCGAGTCCAGCAGCCGGTCCGCGATCACCCGGCGCAGCGCCTGGCGGCGGCGCATGGCGAGCAGGATGCCCCACGCGCCCGCGCCCACACCCAAAAGCACCAGCAGGAGCAGCAGCGGCTGCGCGAAGCCGGCCTGGTAGCCCAGGAGCGTGAAGCGCCAGGCGCTCATGGGTACACCCTCAGCAGCGTGGCGCGGAGGAGGAGGTCCAGCGCGGCGAGCGCGAACGCCGCGAAGAGGAACGGGTGGAAGGCCTCGCTGTAGTTGGCGGAGGCGCCGCCCTCCAGCAGCTTGCTGCGCTCCAGCTTGTCCAGCACCTTCTGCAGGCCGGCCTTGAGCGTTTCGCGGTCGGTGGCGCGGTAGTAGTCGCCGCCGGTGGTGGCGGCGATGACCTTGAGCAGCTCCGGGTTGATGGGGATCTCGGTGTCCCGGTAGGCGGTGTGGCCGAAGAGGTCCGTGCCGGTGGGGAACGGCACCCGGCCGCCCTTGCCCACCAGGATGGTGAACACCGGGATCTTCAGCTTCTTCGCCATCTGCGCGGCGTCGAGCGGGGAGAGCTTGCCGGCGTTGTTGTCGCCGTCGGTGATCAGCACCACCACCTTGCTCTTGGCGTCCGAGTCGCGCAGGCGGTTGAGCGCCACCGCCACCGCGTCGCCGATGGCGGTGCCGTCCTCCAGCACGCGGGTGCGCAGCTGCTGCACCACCTCGCGCAGCACGCCGTAGTCCAGGGTGAGCGGCGCCTGGGTGTAGGCGGCGCCGGCGAACACCACCAGGCCGATGCGGTCGTTGGTGCGCGAGGCGATGAACTCCTTGAGCACCTCCTGCGCCACCGCCAGGCGGTTGCGCGGCTGGAAGTCCGCGGCCTCCATGGAGGTGGAGAGGTCCAGCGCGATGACGATGTCGATGCCCTCCACGGAGAGGTCGCGCACGCGCGCGTCGCGCATCTGCGGGCGGGCGAGCGCGACGATGCCCAGGGTGAGCGCCACCGCCTGCAACAGCGGCGGCACCCAGAGCGCGCGCGTGCGCCACCCGCGCGGCTGGCGGGCGAACGCCGAGGTGGCGGGGAACCTCAGGACCGCGCGGGTGCGCCGCTGGCGCCGCTGCCAGAGCAAAAGCAGCGGGACCAGCAGGAGCAACCAGAGCAGCTCCGGGTCATGGAAGAGGTCGGACGGCATCGCTGGGAGGCTTGGCGCCAGGGGGCCTGGCGGAAGGAATGGGGGGAGCGGGCGGCGCCATGGCGGCGGTGGTGGTCTGCACCACCCGGTACGCCCACTCCATCTCGCGCTTGCACGCGTCGATGGTGGAGGGGGAGCGCGCGAACTTCACCAGGTCGGACTCGTGGACGTGGCGCTCGAGCGAGCCGTAGTCCAGCCCGGGCGTGCGCAGGCGGCGGAGCTGGTCCAGCAGCTCGACGGAGGTGCACTCCAGGGCGTCGAAGCCGAAGCGTTCGCCCAGGTAGCCGCGGACGATCTCCGAGAGGCGGAAGTGGAATTCGCGGAACAGGCCGCGGCCGGGGAGGTCCTCGGCGCGGAGCTCGTCCAGCGCGCGGAGGGCGCGCACGTCCAGGGGCTCCAGCGGGAGCGCCTTCTCCGGCTTGGCGGCCGTCGCCCGGCGGAGGAAGCGGGAGGCGGCGTACCCCAGCGCGGCCGCCGCCAGCAGCGCCGCCAGCGCCCAGAGCAGCCGCCAGGTGCGCACCGGCACCTCGGTGGGCGGCTGGATGTCGTAGAGCGGCTCGCCGTTCTGGGCGGCGGTCGGGGAGATGGTGGGGACCACCTCCACCTCGGCGCCGTGCGTCTCGAAGGTGCCGGAGGAGCCGTCGCCGGAGATGACGTCGAAGACCAGGTCCGGGAGCTTCTGCTTGCCCAGCGCGAACGCCGCCATGTGGAGCTTGAAGGTGGTGACCGCCTTGCCCTGGTCGTCGGCGCGGCCGCGCTCGGTGCCGGTGAGCTCCAGGTCGGCCAGGTCGCGCGGCGGGCGCAGCTCGTAGCGCTGGTCGGCGGGGTGGGTGATCTGCAATTCGTAGACGAGCGGGTCGCCCAGGCGGACCTTGTCCGGGACCGCGCGGTGCTGGAAGGCCAGCGGGCGGAACAGCGCCGGGGCCTTCGCGTCGGCGGCGCCCAGGGCGAGCGCGGCGATGGCGAGCGCGCAGGAGATCACGCCGCCATCCTCCGGGCGCGGGCGCGGAAGAAGCGGACCAGGGCGGCGCCGTGGTCCTCGCCGGTGTCCAGCTCCACGTGGTCCAGGCTGAGCTTCTTGAACAGCTTCCGCCGCTCCTCGCGGACGCGGCGCATCTCGCGGGCGAAGGTGCCGCGCACCAGCGCGTCGCCGGCGTCCACCATCAGGTGCGCGCCGGTCTCCGGGTCCTCCAGCTCCACCAGCCCCAGGCGCGGGAAGCCCATCTCCAGCGGGTCGGCGATCACCACCGGGACCAGGTCGTGCCGGCGGCCCACGATGCGCATCGGCTGTTCGTAGTCGGGGGCGAGGAAGTCGGAGATGAGGAAGGTGACCGCCTTCCGCTTCACCACCTGCGAGAGGTAGTTGAGGCCGGCGGCGAGGTCCGTCCCCTTCCCCTGCGGCTTGTAGGAGAGGATGTCGGTGATCAGCCGGAGGACGTGCTTGCGCCCCTTCTTGGGCGGGATGGTCTTCTCCACCCGGTTGGAGAAGAGGATGAGGCCGACGCGGTCGTTGTTGGCGATGGCGGAGAAGGCGATCTGCGCGGCGACCTCGGCGGCGATCTCCGACTTGCTCCGGCCGCGCGAGCCGAACTCCTTGGAGGCGGAGACGTCCACCACCAGCATCACCGTCAGCTCGCGCTCCTCGGTGAACACCTTCACGTAGGGCTCGTTCATCCGCGCGGTCACGTTCCAGTCGATGACGCGGATCTCGTCACCCGGTTGGTACTGCCGCACCTCGGAGAAGGCCATCCCGCGGCCCTTGAAGACCGAGTGGTACTGGCCGGCGAGCATCTCCGAGACCACCTTCCGCGTGGTGATCTCCAGCTTGCGGATCCGGCGGATGAGCTCCTTGGGGAGCATGGCGCCTACGGGACCTCGACCTTGTCGAAGATGCGCTGGATGATCTTCTCCGGGGTGAGCTCTTCGGCCTCCGCCTCGTAGGTGAGGGAGACGCGGTGGCGGAGGACGTCGTAGCCGATGGCCTTCACGTCCTCCGGGGTCACGAAGCCGCGGTGGCGGAGGAAGGCGTGGGCCTTGGCGGCCTGGGTGAGGAAGATGGTGGCGCGCGGCGAGGCGCCGTACTCGATGTAGTCCTCGAGGTCGCGCAGGCCGTGGCGGGAGGGTTCGCGGGAGGCGAAGACGACGCTGAGGATGTACTCCTTCACCTTCTCGTCGACGTAGATCTGGTGCATGACGCGGCGGGCGCGGGCGATGTGCTCGGTGCCGATCACCTTCTGGGCGCGCGGCGCGGTCTCACCGGCCATGCGGTCCAGGATGGTCCGCTCCTCCTCGCGCGTGGGGTAGGAGACCTTCACCTTGAGCATGAAGCGGTCCACCTGCGCCTCGGGGAGCGGGTAGGTGCCCTCCTGCTCGATGGGGTTCTGGGTGGCGAGCACGATGAACGGGCTGGGGAGCGGGAAGGTCTGGTCGCCGATGGTGACCTGGCGCTCCTGCATCGCCTCCAGCAGCGCGGACTGCACCTTGGCGGGGGCGCGGTTGATCTCGTCGGCGAGGAGGACGTTGGCGAAGACGGGGCCCTTGCGGACGGCGAAGGACGCCTGCGCCTGGTTGTAGATCATGGTCCCCACCAGGTCCGCGGGGAGCAGGTCCGGGGTGAACTGGATCCGCATGAAGGACGCGTTGATGGAGTCCGCGATGGTCCGGACGGTGAGCGTCTTGGCGAGGCCCGGGACGCCCTCCAGCAGGACGTGTCCGTTGCAGAGGAGGCCGATGAGGACGCGCTCCAGCATCATGCGCTGGCCGACGATGACCTTGCCGGCCTCGGTGGCGAGCGCGTCCACGAATTCGCTCTCTCGCTGCACCTGGTCCGTGAGCGCGCGGATGTCGACGTTCATGGCTCCTCACTAGAAGGAAAAAAGCGGCGGGATCCTAGGGCTTTGTGGTGCGTCCTCAACTGCCCGCGAATCGAAAGATTCCGGACCCGGCGGGTGTGACAGGGCGAGCGGGCCGGGTACCCTGCCGCGCTCGGGAGGCCCGGGGGCGCCATGCACGAGCTGGACTTGCTGACGACGTTCGGGGCCGGGCTGACCGCGGCGCTGGCCCTGGGGTACCTGGCGCAGCGGGTGGGGCTGTCGCCGCTGGTGGGGTATTTGCTGGCGGGCATCGCGGTGGGGCCGTTCACCCCGGGCGTCGTGGTGAACCGGGAGATCGCGGAGGAGCTGGCGGAGATCGGGATCATCCTGCTGCTGTTCGGGATTGGCCTGCGGCTGCACCTGGGTGAGCTGATGGCGGTGTGGCGCGCGGCGCTTCCGGGGGCGCTGCTGCAGAGCGCGGCGTCCACGGGCGTGCTGGCGGTGGCGCTGCGGGTCGGGATGGGGTGGAGCTGGACGTCCGGGCTGGTGCTAGGGGCGGGGGTCTCGGTGGCGAGCACGGTGGTGATGGCGCTGGTGATGGGTGCGCGGCGGGACCTGCACGCGCCCATCGGGCACCTGGCGATAGGCAGGACGGTGGTGGAGGACCTGATCACCGTGGTGCTGATGCTGGTGCTGCCGATGCTGGCCGCGCCGGAGGATGGCGGCGGGGGTGGACCGTTGCGGGCGCTGGGAGTGGCGGGGCTCAAGCTGGTTGGGCTGGCGGTGACGGTGGTGGTGCTGGGGCGGTGGGTGATCCCGTGGGCGCTGGAGCGGGTGGAGCGGACGCGGTCGCGGGAGCTGTTCACGCTGGCGGTGCTGGTGCTGGCCACGGGGGCGGCGGTGGGGGCGGCTCGGGCGTTCGGCGTGTCGCTGGCGCTGGGAGCGTTCCTGGCCGGGCTGGCGGTGGGGCGGTCGGAGTTCGCGGCGCGGGCGGCGTCGGACGCGGTGCCGATGCGGGACGCGTTCGCGGTGCTGTTCTTCGTCTCGGCGGGGATGCTGTTCAACCCGCGCGCGCTGGTGGAGTCACCGGGGCTGGTGGTCCTGGTGGTGGCGGTGGTGCTGGTGGTGAAGCCCGCGGTCGCGGCGGTGTCGGCGCGGCTGTTCGGGGCGCCGTGGGGGATGGCGATTCCGCTGGGGGCGGCGTTCGCGCAGGTGGGGGAGTTCAGCTTCATCCTCGGCGTGCAGGCGCGGCGGCTGGGGTTGATCGGGGATGCGGGGTGGGACGCGCTGGTGGCGGCGTCCATCGTGTCCATCTCGGCGAGTCCGTCGCTCTACGGCGTGGCGCGGCGGTGGGCGAGGCGGGTCGGCGCGGTGCACGTCGGCGCGGAGCCGCCGGCCGTGGATCCGCGGGCGGTGCTGCTGGTGGGGTACGGGCCGGTGGGTCAGCAACTGAGACGACTGCTGGTGGAGCGCGGGGCGACCGTCACCGTGGTGGAGCTGAACCTGGAGACGGTGCGGAAGCTGAAGGCCGAGGGCGTGGCGGCGGTGTACGGGGACGCGGTGCGGGCGGGGGTGCTGGAGGAAGCGGGGCTGGCGTCGGCGGGGACGCTGATCCTGAGCGCGGAGATGGAGGGTTCGGCGGAGGTCGTGCGGCAGGCGCGGCAGGCGAACCCGGAGCTGCGGGTGCTGGCGAGGTGCGGGCGGCTGCGCGAGGCGGGGCCGTTGCGCAAGGCGGGCGCGACGGTGATCGCCGGGGAGGCGGAGGTGGCGGCGGCGCTCGCGCAGGCGGCGCTGGCGGAGGAAAACTTCACGGAGCAGGGCGAGATGATCCGCCGCGAGCTGTATGGGTCGGTGCCGTTGGAATGATCAGCCTTTTCCGGGCAGGGCGAGGCTCCGGACACGCATCGCTCCTGGCTCCAACACCACCACGAACGGCGGCATGAGGCTGGTCCTGCTCGAGCGGAAGTTGCGCAGTAATTCTGTGACCTCGGCCGGAAGAAGATCACCCGGCCGTATCAGAACGAGTCCATGGCAAGGTGAGCCCCGCAGAATCGCGAGCCGGCCGAACCCCATATCCTGGGTCACCACGGCGCGGCTCTCCGCGACCGCCGCGGCCAACACATCGGCATCGGCATGCCCGCGCAAGCCTCGATCGGCCACACCCACCACGTCAGCGCCGTCGGCGCGCAGCGCAGTGATGGCATCAGCGGCGATGTTCTCGTCGGCGAGGAGCCGAACATCGGACGATGTGATCAAGACGCCGGCGCGAAGTTGTCGCGACTGACGGTCTCAGCGGCGAAGCGGATGGCGGCGAGGACGTCCTCTCGGCTTACCCCGTATTGCCTCGATACTTCATCCGATGACTGGCCGCGCCCGAGTTGGCCGAGGATGAACTCGACAGTGACCCGGGTACCAACGATGAGAGGCTTGCCGCCGAGGATCTCGGGGTCAGCCACAATGCGCTCTCCAAGCCTCACCTGGGCCATGGGGGCAATCTATGGCCCGGCTTCGGGGTACGCAATCCAGGGAGAAGCACAGGAGCGTCTCGGCCCATGAGGGCAATCGCCATCCGATCGCGAAGGCCGACTTGCTGGCGCTCGGACGCGAGTACGACAATCAATGAGATCCATGGTTGGCCGGCCCAGAGCCGGACGCGCGCCCTCCCTCCGCCGAGTGCCTGGCCTTCACGCACATGCGCATGGCTTTCTAACCGCCCTACCCCGCGCCGAGCACCATCACCCGGTCCAGGCGGTTCGAGGTCCACGGGATGGGCTTGTCCACCTGGTACTCGAAGTTGAACACCTCGCGGACGCGCAGGCCGGCGGCGCGGAACGCCGACTGGGCCTCCGGCTCGTCGTAGGTGCGGAAGGCCCACTCCGTCTCGATCAACCAGTCCTTCCCCGGCCCGCGGACGCGCAGGCGGTTGCGCATTCGCGCCCTGCGCGCCCGGCGATCCGGCGGCCACTCGCGCGTGTTGCACACCACGCGATCGCGCCCGGCGCGTCCTTCCCACCGCTCGTGCAACGGTCCGTCACGCCCGTAATCCGTCAGGTGGAATCCCAGCACGTAGATCCCGCCGGGCCTCAGCAGCCTCCGGATCGACGACAGGTGCGCCACCGCGGCCGCCTCGCTCTCCAGGTACCGGAACGTCGACACCAGCGAGAACGCCACGTCCACCCGCCCCCGCAGCTCCACCGGCGCCCAGAACTCCATCCGCCCCAGGTCCACCCTCGCCTTCAATCCAGCGCGCCGAAGCCTCCTCCGCGCGTGCGCCAGCATCACCTCCGACGCGTCGTACCCCACCATCCGCAACCCCCTCCGCGCCCCTTCCTCGATCAACCTCCCCGCCCCGCACGCCGGCTCCAGCAACAACTCCCCGCCCGTCCCGTACCGCCGCGACAGCTCCAGCACGAAGTCCATCTCCCGCGCCGTGTCCACGCCGAAGATCGCCTCGTAGTACCGAGGGTGCGCGTACCAGTCCCGCAGCCGCCGCACCGTCATCCGCGGTGTTCCGGCAACGCGAACTGCAGCGCGAACATCATCACCAGCCCCGCCAGCAGCCCGCCGATGTTCGCCAGCTTCCGGTCCCGCCCGTGCCGCTGGATGTGCGGCAGCAGATCCGAGACCGCGATGTACAAAAACGTCCCCGCCGAGAACGCCAGTGCCGCGGGAGTGAGCCGCGGCCAGTGCGCCACCTGCTCCAGCCCGTAATAGAGGAGCGCCCCCAGCGGCACCATCAACCCGAACGCCAGCACCAGCCACAGCACCCGCCCCCGCGACCTCCCCTCCGCCTTCAGGATCGACGCCAGCGACAGCGACGACGGCACCTTGTGCGCCACGATGGCCAAGAACGCCATCATCCCGATCCCCTCCGCCACCGCCGACGCCAGCGCCACCCCGTCGAACAGCGTGTGCGCCGACAACCCCAAGAACGCCGTCATCCCGAACGCCGGGTGCCCCTTCGCGTGCTCCTCGCACTCCGGCGGCTCCTCGCACGCGTGCACCAGCACGTACCGCTCCAGCAGGAACAACCCCACGAACCCCACCGGCACGAACCCCACCGCCCACGCGCCGCCCACCTCGAACGCCTCCGGCAGCATGTGGAAGAACGCCGCGCCCAGCATCACCCCCGCCGCGAACGCCAGGAACAGCACCAGCCTCCGCCGGGCGTCCGTGAACAAGGGCCACAGCGCCCCCACCAACGCCGAGGCGACGATCGCCCCCGAATACCCGAACACCCTGACCGCCTGCTCCATCTCGCCTCGGACCTTAACGCCGCTCCGACGACGGCGCCGCCGCCGATGCCACCTGGACCGCGGCGCTCGGCGTCCCCTGGGGAGCGGACGCCCGGGTGCGCGGCAGCCAATCCGGGTGCTCCACCAGGAACGCCACCAGCTGCTCCCGCACCAGGCACCGCAGGTCCCACAGCTTCTCCGGCCCCATCGCGCTCACCAGCGCGCGGACCCGGATGGTGCGGTCCAGCGAATCCACCACCTGCAACATCGCCACCGCCCCGTCCCACATCCCTTCCGGCGCCGCCGCCATCACCTGCTTCAGCTTCTGCCGCAGCGCCCCCACGTCCGCCGTGTAGTCCACGTCCACGGTGACCGTCCCCAAGAGCCTCGGCTCGCCGCGGCTCCAGTTCTGGAACGGCTTCTCCAGGAAATAGCTGATGGGGACCACCAGCCGCCGCAGGTCCCAGAACTTCACCGTCACGTAGGTGAGGGAGATGTCCTCCACCGTCCCGTAATCCCCCTCCAGGATGACCACGTCGCCGATCCGGATCGGCTGGGTCACCGACAGCTGGATCCCCGCCAGCACGCTGGAGAGCGACTTCTGCGCCGCCAGGCCCACCGCCAGGCCGGCGATCCCCGCCGACGCCAGCAGCGACACGCCCACGTTCTTCACCACGTCGAACTGGATCAGCACCAGCGCCGCGCCGATCACCCAGATCGCCGCCTCGAACACCGCGCGCAGCACGGCCAGCTGCGTCTGCACCGCGCGCGCCCTCGCCGCCTCCTTCGGATCCTTGGTGACCTGGGTGCCGATGTGGATCGCCGCCTGCCGCAGGAAGCGGACCAGGAACCACCCCACCGAGACGACCACCAGCGCCCGGGCCAGCACCTCCACCACCGTCTCCGTCGGCTCGCGCAGCAGCAGCGGCCGCGTCCCCCCGAAGAGGAACGCCGCCGCCCACAGCAACCGGGTGGGGCCGCGGCTGGAGCTCAACAGGTCGTCGTCCCAGGTGGTCAACGTCAGCCTGGCCAACCGCCCACCCACCGCCAGCGCGAGCGCCTGCAGCAGCGAGGCGAGGAACGGCGTCGCCACGACCACCACCAGCAGCCCCAGCCACTGCCAGAGGTACATCCCCCACAAGGCGTGCTCGGTGAGGAAGGGCGGGAACCAGTGGGTCAACGGGGACGCGCGCGGGTCCATCGAGGAGGGCGGCTTTAGCAGCTTCCCGGCCCGAGGTGGGGACTCGCCTCGGCCCCACCGGTTTGACTAAAACGGGCCTGACTTGGCCGACGAGAAGCGAAAGAAGAAGATCCTCCTCATCGACGACAGCGAGATCACCCTCGCGCTGGAGAAGTCGGTGCTGGAGTCTCGCGGCTACGACGTCCGCGCCACCTCCACGCTGATGGAGTTCGAGAAGACGCTCCAGGACTGGAAGCCGCACCTCATCCTCACCGACATCCACATGCCGGAGGCCACGGGCGCGGACATCTGCCGGACCCTCAAGAACGAGTACGGCACCCAGGACATCCCCATCGTCCTCTTCTCCAGCCTCCCGGACGAAGAGCTCTCCCGCCTCGCCGAACAGGTGGGCGCGGACGGCTACCTCTCCAAGGCCAACGGCCTGGACGCCATGGGCGAGAAGATCGACGAGCTGGTGGAGAGCATCATCTGGTGACCCGGGCCGCGCTCGCCGCGCTGTGGCTGCCGTTGCTGGCGTCCACGACGTGCGGCAAGGACAAGAGCGAATCCACCCCGCCCGCGCAGAACGCCCCGAAGCGAGCGGTGCTCTTCATCGCCGCGGACCTGCGCGGCTATGTGGCCCCCTGCGGCTGCAGCGAGAACATGCGCGGCGGCATCGCCCGCGCCGCCGAGCAGATCGCCCGGTCCCGCAAGTCCGGCGCGCCCACCTTCTTCGTCGAGGGCGGCGACAGCCTCTTCGGCCCCGGCCCGCTCAAGGAGGAGCAGCTCCCCCAGGAGGAGCGCAAGGCGCGCGCCATCGCCCAGGCCTTCCAGCAGATGGGCCTGGCCACCCGCGCCCGCGGCGAGCTCGACGACGCGCGCGGCGAGGCGTTCCGCACCTCCCTCCAGCTCCCGGAGCTGGCGCCCGGCCAAGCGAAGATCCTCGACTCGGGCGCGGGCGCCGCGAAGCTGGGCGTGGCGGCGGGCGGCACGGACGCGGAGCTGCTCCAGGCGGCGAAGAAGGCGCGGGACTCCGGCGCGACCTTCGTGCTCGGCCTGTACCACCGCCCGCTGGCGGACGCGCAGCGGCTGGCGGCGGACCCTTCGCTCCAGGCGGACCTCCTGGTGGCCACCCACAGCGACGGCGTGGACGCCGCGGACAACGGCAAGCTGCTCCAGAACGCGGGCGTCCCGGTGGTCCAGCTCCAGGACAAGGGACAGGTGCTCCTCCGGGTGGACCTGGCGCTGGAGGGCGGCGCCGCCCGCTTCGAGCCAATCCGCAGCTCGCAGGAGGTGGAGAAGGAGGCGGCGTCGCTCCAGGAGCGGATCGCGCTGCTCAACGCGCAGGTGAACGAGCCCGGCATCGACCCCGCGCTGCACGCGATGAAGCAGCAGAAGATCGGCGAGCTGGTGGTCCGGCGCGCCGTCCTGCTCTCCGCCCCACCCCCGACGATGGAGGGGAAGAACGCGTTCTCCGCCCGCTTCGTGCCGCTGGACGCCGCGCTCCCCATGGACCCGGCGGTGAAGGCCACGGTGGACGCGTACGACCGCGACGTGTCGAAGCTCAACCTCGAGTGGGCGCGCGCCCACGGGAAGGACTGCCCCGCCCCCACCGCCGGCGCGCCCGGCTTCGCCGGCACCGCGCGCTGCGCCGAGTGCCACGACGAGTCGATGCCGGTGTACCGGAACAGCAAGCACTCGCGCGCGTACGCCACGCTCGTCGAGGCCGGGAAGCAGTACCACCTCAACTGCATCGGCTGTCACGTCACCGGCGCGTACCAGCCGGGCGGCGTGTGCCGGGTGGACAAGATCGAGGGCCGGGAGAACGTGGGCTGCGAGAGCTGCCACGGCCCGGGGTCGGTCCACTCGGAGGACCCCTCCGTGAAGAACATCGTCCGCAAGCCGGAGAAGCAGGCGTGCGAGGGCTGCCACAACCACGAGAACTCGCCCAACTTCGACTTCGCCAGGTATCTCCCGCAGATTCTCGGCCCCGGCCACGGGCAGCCGCTGGCCAAGAAGAAGAAATGAGAATTCCCGGGAAAATCACCCCCACGGTTGGTTGTTTGACCGCCCAGAAACCCGGCGCATACCATCCCACCTGACCTCGGCCGCGCCGGGTTCCCTTCCACTTCATGCTGAACCTCCTGCTCCCTCTGTGCCTGGGCCTCGGCCCGTCCCTCCAGACCGTGGACGTGCCGCTGGACGAGCGCGACTTCGGCGCCCCCCTCGAGGCCGCTCCCGCCGCCGTCGCCGAGGAGGACTCGACCCCGGCCGCGGAGGCCGACGAGGACACCGACGACGACCCCGCGGTCGCCCGGAAGGTGGACGAGCAGTCCGCGGAGCTGGAGGAGATGCGGGCGCTGGAGGACGCCACCATCACCAGCCCCGGTCACGAAGGGTCGCGCCTGGAGCCCGGCGGTGGCCTGAGGGCCGCGGTGCGGCGGCTGGGGCTCGGCAACCCGATGCGGCACCACCTCCTGGACGTCTTGCAGGAGCTGGACGACGCCGCGCGCGACGCCAGCGCGGGCCCGCCGGAGCTGCCGCTGGTGACGGACCTCTCCAGCTTCGACGTGGGCTCGGTGAAGGACGGCTACGACATCCCGGTGGAGATGCAGCCGCTGGTGGCCGAATACATCCACTTCTTCCAGGGGGCGGGCCGGGGCTGGTTCCGCAAGTGGATGTCGCGCTCCACCCGCTACATCCCGCTGATGCAGCCCATCCTGGAGGCGTCCGGCGTCCCGCGCGACCTGGTCTACCTGGCGATGATCGAGAGCGGTTTCTCCCCGCAGGCGTACTCGTGGGCGCGCGCGGCCGGGCCGTGGCAGTTCATCGCCGGCACCGGGAAGATCTTCGGGCTGCGCAACGACTTCTGGGTGGACGAGCGGCGGGACCCGGTGAAGTCCACCGGCGCCGCGGCGCGCTTCCTCAAGAGCCTCCACGACGACCTGGGCCACTGGTACCTGGCGTGGGCCGGCTACAACGCCGGCGGCGGCAAGGTGCACCGGGTGATGGAGAAGAAGGGCACCAGCGACTTCTGGGAGCTCTCCGACGGCAAGGGCTTCGCCAACGAGACCAAGCACTACGTCCCCAAGCTGATCGCCTGCGCGCTGGTGGCCAAGCACCCCCGCGCCTTCGGCTTCTCCGACGACGAGTTCGACTTCCAGCCCAAGCTGGAGTTCGACACCGTGGACGTGCCCGCGCCCACCGACATCGAGGTGCTGGCGCGCGCCGCCGGGTCTACCGTGGACGAGCTGACGGAGCTGAACCCGGAGCTCAAGCGCTGGTGCACCCCGCCCATGCCGAACGGGAAGGCGTACCAGCTGCGCGTCCCCTCCGGGCAGGGCAAGGTCTTCGCCGAGAACTACCCGAAGCTGGCCCCCGCCGAGCGCCTCTCCTTCAAGGTCCACAAGGTCAAGCGCGGGGACACGCTCTCCAGCATCGCCGCCGCCTACGCCAGCGCGCCGGAGGCGATCATGCAGATGAACCGGCTGCGCAACCCGCGCGCGCTGAAGGTGAGCACGGAGCTGATCATCCCGGTGCCCAGCGCGCGCGCCTCGCACGAGGGCCGCCCGGACGCGGCGCTGGAGCGGCAGGTCGCGCGGGCCAAGAAGTCCGGGTTCACCGCCGCCAAGCCGGAGGAGGAGGTCCCCGCCGGCGCCTCGAACAAGGCGGTGGCCGTGGGCCCCATCAAGACCGAGGTGGTCAACGGCAAGACGCGCCTCACCTACGGCGTGCAGAGCGGCGATTCGCTGTGGGTCATCGGCCAGCGGTTCAACTGTTCGGTGGACGACCTGCGCAAGTGGAACGGCCTGGGGCGCCACGGCCGGCGGCTGCAGGTGGGGACGGTGCTGTCGGTGTGGCCGGGCGAGCAGCCCGCCGCCGCGCCGGTGCAGAACGTGGGCGGGACGCTGGTCGCCTCGTCTTCGCCTTCGCCTTCGCCCAAGGGGGGCCCCGCGCCGAAGACCCACCTCCTCGCCGCCGGCGAGAGCCTGTGGTCGGTGGCGCAGCAGTACGGCCTGTCGGTGGCGGACCTGAAGAAGTGGAACGGCATCACCGACCACCGCGCGCTCAAGCCGGGGCAGACGCTGGTGCTCGCCGCGCCGTAGCCCTCCTGGGTGCAATGGTTGCGCGCCGCGGGGCGGGCCTGCGGGGACGAGGCGCGGCACGGCGCTTGAATCGCGTGGCGGGTACCCGTGCCCACCGCCCTGCCATCCGACGCGCTCGTCCGCCGCTACGAGGTCCCCGGACCCCGCTACACCAGCTACCCCACCGTCCCCGCCTGGAGCTCCAGCTTCACCGGGGCTGACTTCCAGCGGCGGCTGGCGCGCGCCGGCCGGGCGGAGGACACCCCGCTCTCGCTCTACGTCCACATCCCGTTCTGCCGGACGCTCTGCACCTACTGCGGTTGCAACGTGACGATCAGCCGGGACCCCGCGGCGGCGGACCGGTACCTGGACGCGGTGGGCCAGGAGCTGAGGACAGTCCGCCGGCACCTGGGGGCGCGGCGGAGCGTCTCCCAGCTGCACTGGGGCGGGGGGTCGCCCACGTTCCTCTCCGAGGCGCAGATCCGCCGCCTGTGGTCGCTGATCACCGCCGAGCTCGACGTCCGCCCGGACGCCGAGGTCTCCATCGAGGCCAACCCGGTGACCACCACCCCGGGCCAGCTGGCCACCCTGCGCGAGCTGGGGTTCAACCGCCTCTCCATCGGGGTGCAGGACTTCGAGCCGAAGGTGCAGCGGGCCATCAACCGCTACCAGACCTTCGAGCGCACCCGCGAGGTGTTCGACGCGGCGGTGGCGCTGGGCTTCCCCGGCATCAACCTGGACCTCGTCTACGGGCTGCCGCACCAGACCGCGGAGAGCTGGGAGCAGACCCTGGCGATGCTGCTCCAGCTCCAGCCGCAGCGCCTGGCGGTGTTCGCCTTCGCGTTCCTGCCCGCCGCCATCCCGCACCAGCGCAAGCTGCCGGTGTCAGCCATGCCGCGCGGCCCGGCCAAGCTGTCCCTGATGCGGCGCACGTACGAGGCGGCGCTGGGCGCGGGCTACGTCCCGGTGGGGATGGACCACTTCGCGCTGCCGGGCGATCCGCTGGCGCGCGCGGAGGCGGCCGGCACGCTGGGCCGCGGCTTCCAGGGCTACACGGTGCGCGGGGCGCCGGAGGTGATCGGCGTGGGGGTCTCCGCCATCAGCGACGCCGGCGGCGCCTACGCCCAGAACGCCAAGTCGCTGCCGCAGTACGAGTCACTGGTGAGGTCCGGGCAGCTGGCCACCGAGCGCGGACTCCTGCTCTCCGCCGACGACCTCTCCCGCCGGCGGATCATCCACGACCTGATGTGCCGCTTCCGGGCGGACCTCTCCGGGCACCGCGACGCGCTGGAGCAGGCGCTCCCGTCGCTGCAGCCGCTGCTGGAGGACGGGCTGGTGGAGGTGGACGAGGCCGCCGCGGAGGTCCGCGTCACCCCGATGGGCCGGTGGTTCGTCCGCAACGCGGCGATGGCGTTCGACGCGTACCTGCCGCGGACGGCGGCGGTCACCTTCTCCCAGACGGTTTGAGATGCCGGTTCGAGGTGTCAGGATCCGGGGAATGACTCCCGCCTCGCTCCTCGCCGCGCTTTCCCTCCTCGCCGCCGACCCCTCCACGGACGCCCCCACCCAGGGGTCGATCTGGGTGAACGGCGGGGGCGTGCTGCTCACCGCCACCGGCGGGGGGACGACCATCGACGTCCCGCTGGGGGCCACCATCCCCATCCCCAACGGGCCCACGCTCTCCTTCGAGCTGACCTACTTCCAGTGGTCGTGCACCGGGGCCTCCTGCAACGTCAACTTCGAGCGGGGCGTCTTCGCCTCGGCCGGCTTCCACTTCGACACCGAGGGCAAGGGCCCCCTGCGCGGCTTCTTCCTCGAGCCGAAGCTCCAGCTCTCCGGCTTCAGCCGCAGCTTCATCGGCTTCCCCGCCTACGACGGGCTGTCCCTGGGCGCCGAGCTGGGGTTGGACCTGGGCTACCAGTGGCGCCTGGGACAGTTCTACGTGGCGGTCATCCTGGGGGCCTCCGGCGGGGTGGCCACGCACTACCCGTCCATCCTCTACGGCCTGCTGGTGGAGTGGAACGGGAGCGCCACCGGGCCGGCCCAGCTCGTCCCCAAGCCCCTGGCCTACGTCTTCAGCCTCAACCTCAACCTGGCCAGGGTGGGATTCACGTTCTAGGCCTCCCCGCCCCCAAGGCGTGCAACGTCTCGCGCCCAGGGTTGTCTTCGGGGATATTCCCGCCCCCGAAGACCTAGGGAGCCTACCGACATGCCAACGAGCTGGTACCTCCGGGCCGCGCTGGCCCTCGCCGCGACCACCGCCACCGTGGCCGCCGCCGCCGACGTCGAGACGCCGCCGCAGGCGGTCCGGCCCGGCAAGACCCTCACCCTGGACGAGGTGTACACCCGCTACATCGAGGCGCGCGGCGGCAAGGACAAGCTGGCCGCGCTCAAGTCCGTCCGCTTCTCCGGCAAGGCGATGTTCGGCCCGGACGGCCGCTTCCAGGCGGACTGGTCCTGGGTGAGCAAGAAGCCCGGCCTGCAGCGGCAGGAGGTCAGCATCCAGGGCCTGACCGCGGTGGACGCCTGGGACGGCAAGGACGGCTGGTCGGTGCAGCCGTTCCAGGGCCGCCGGGAGCCGGAGCGGATGGCCGCGGACGACGCCAAGGAGCTGTCGCAGCGCGCGGACCTGGAGGGGCCGCTGGTCGACTACAAGCAGAAGGGCAACACGGCGGAGTACCTGGGCGTGGAGGACGTGGACGGCACGCCCGCGCACAAGGTCCGGGTCACCCTCAAGGACGGCGACGTCCGCTACATCTACCTGGACCCGGACCAGTTCCTGGAGATCCGCGTGGTCAGCGAGCACCGCTCGCGCGGGGCGCTGCAGGTGGGTGAGACGGACTACGGCAGCTACGGGCAGGTGAACGGCGTCTGGATGCCCTTCTCCATCCAGTCCGGTCCCAAGGGCGGGCCGCGGTTCGCGCGCTTCGTGGTGGAGCGCGCCGAGGGCAACGTCGCCGCGGACGACGCCATGTTCCACTTCCCGGCGGCGGGCACGCGGGTGGAGCGCTCCATCCAGCCGGGCCCCGCGCCGGCCCAGGCGGCCGAGGCGTGGAAGGCGCCGCCGGCCCCGAAGTCGCCGCCGGTGCTGGACTCGGGCGTCATCTCCGGGCTGGGGGCGCGCAACATCGGCTCGGCGGCGATGAGCGGCCGCATCGCGGCGGTGGCGGCGCGCAACGAGAAGGGCAAGACGCTGCTCTACGTCGGCGCGGCGTCCGGCGGCGTGTGGAAGTCCGAGGACAGCGGCACCACCTTCAAGCCGGTGTTCGACAAGCAGCCGGTGCAGTCCATCGGCGCCATCGCCATCGAGCCGGGCAACTCGAAGGTGGTCTGGGTGGGCACCGGCGAGTCGTGGACGCGCAACTCGGTCTCCATCGGCGACGGCATCTACAAGTCGGCCGACGGCGGCGAGAGCTGGACCAACATGGGCCTGCGCGAGTCCGAGCGCATCACCCGCATCCTCATCCACCCCAAGAGCCCGGACACCGTCTACGCGTGCGTCCCGGGCAAGCTGTGGAGCGACAGCCCGGACCGCGGCGTCTACAAGACCATCAACGGCGGCAAGACGTGGAGCCTGGTGCTCAAGGGGTCCAACCTCTCCACCGGCTGCTCGGGCCTGACGATGGACCCGAAGAACCCGGACGCGCTCTTCGCCGGCCTGTGGGACTTCCGGCGCAAGGGCTGGACCTTCCGCTCCGGCGGCGAGGGCCCGGACGCGGCCTCCGGCAGCGGCCTGTTCAAGTCGGCCGACGGCGGGCGCACCTGGACGGAGCTCAAGGGCAACGGGCTGCCGCCCAAGCCGTGGGGGCGGGTGGAGGTGGTGATCGCGCCCTCGGACAACAAGGTGGTCTACACCCTGGTGGAGTCGAAGGACTCGGCGCTGTATCGGTCCTCGGACGGCGGCGCCACCTGGGACGAGCGCGACAAGAGCCAGGCCATGGTGTGGCGGCCGTTCTACTTCGCCCGGCTGATCGTGGACCCCACCAACCCGGACCGGGTGTTCAAGCCCGACCTGGCCCTGGTGGTGAGCGACGACGGCGGCAAGAGCTTCACCTACAGCGGCGGCCGGTCGCACGGTGACTGGCACGACCTCTGGATCGACCCGGAGAACCCCAAGCACATCGTGGGCGGCGACGACGGCGGGTTCTGGCTCTCGTACGACGGCGGGTCGACCTGGTGGAAGGGCAACAACCTGCCGATCTCGCAGTTCTACCACGTGACCGTGGACGACAAGGACCCGTACCGGGTCTACGGCGGCCTGCAGGACAACAGCACCTGGGTCGGCCCGTCCGCGTACGGCGGCGGGATCTCCAACCAGACCTGGGAGAACCTCTACAACAGCGACGGCTTCTGGGCGCAGGTGGACCCCACCGACCCGGAGGTGGTCTACGCGGAGGGCCAGGGCGGCTTCATCGGCCGGATCGACCGGCGCACCCAGAGCTCCCGGGACATCCAGCCCAAGGCCGGCTACCAGGAGAAGCTGCGCTTCAACTGGAACACGCCGATCCAGATCAGCCCCAACGACAAGAGCACCCTCTACATCGGCGCGCAGTTCCTGTTCCGCTCGCGGGACCGGGGCGACAGCTGGGAGCGGATCTCCCCGGACCTCACCACCAACGACCCGCAGAAGCAGAAGCAGGAGCTGTCCGGCGGCGTCACCGTGGACAACTCGTCCGCGGAGATGCACACCACCATCTACTCCATCGCCGAGTCGCCGCTGGACGGCAACACCATCTGGGTGGGGACGGACGACGGCAACGTGCAGCTCACCCGCGACGGCGGGAAGAGCTGGACCAACGTGGTGGGGAACGTGCGCGGCCTGCCCAGGTTCTCCTGGGTGAGCTGGGTGGAGGCCAGCCGCGCCTCGGCCGGCACCGCGTACGCGGCGTTCGACCGCCACTCCTTCGGGGACATGACGCCCTGGGTGTTCCGGACCACCGACTACGGCAAGAGCTGGGCCCGCATCATCGGCCCGGAGACGGGCGTGCGCGGCTACGCCCACGTCATCAAGGAGGACCCGGTCCAGAAGTCGCTTCTGTACTGCGGCACCGAGCTGGGCCTGTGGATCTCCATCGACGCCGGCCGGAGCTGGAACGAGTTCAAGGGCGGCAACTTCCCGACGGTGGCGGTGCGCGACCTGGCGTTCCAGAAGCGCGAGGGCGACCTGGTGATCGCCACCCACGGCCGCGGGATCTGGATCATCGACGACCTCACCCCGCTGCGCGCGCTCACCCCGGAGCTGGCGGCCAAGGACGCGGTCTTCCTCCCCGGCCGGCCGGTGCAGCAGCGGCTGTTCATGGGCGGGGGTTGGGCGGACGGGGACGCCACCTACGAGGGGCAGAACCCGCCCTCGGGCGCGGTGATCACCTACTACCAGCGGGCGCGGCACATGTACGGGCCGATCCGGATCGAGGTGGTGGACCCGCAGGGGAAGGTCATCGACGCGCTGCCGGCCACCAACCGGCGCGGCATCAACCGCGTCGTGTGGTCGATGCAGGTGAAGCCGCCGCGGGTCCCGCGCGCCGCGTCGGTGGCGTTCGCCGGGTCGCAGGGCCCGCGGGTGGTGCCGGGCACGTACACCATCCGGCTCACCAAGGGCACCCAGTCCATCGAGACCAAGGTGGAGATCGGCCTGGACCGGCGCGCCGGCTACTCGGTGGCGGACCGCAAGGAGCAGTTCGACGCGTCGATGCGGGTGCACGCCCTGTTCAGCCAGATGAGCGGGCTGATGGACCGGCTGGAGATGGCCGAGGGCGGGGTGGCGGCGCGGGTGAAGGCGCTCCCCAAGGGCGACGCGCTGGTCGCGAAGCTGTCCTCGCTGGCGGGCAAGCTCACCGAGGTGCGCAAGAAGATCGTGGCCACCAAGGAGGGCGGCGCCATCACCGGCGAGGAGCGGATCCGCGAGCACACCGACCAGCTCTACGGGGCGCTCCTGCAGTGGGAGGGCAAGCCCGGGCGCTACCAGGTGGAGCGCATCGACGCCCTCAAGCGCGAGCTGGAGGACTGCCAGAAGGAGCTGGACCAGCTGGCGGCGGCGGAGGGCAAGCCGATCAACGAGGAGCTGAAGACGCGCAAGCTGGAGCCCGTCCAGTTCGAGGGCCAGGTGGCCCAGGCGGAGGCGCCCGAGCGCGAGGTGATGGAGGCGATGGAGTGCTGGCGCACCGGCGAGGGCTGCGAGGCGCCCGCGTTCCGGCCGGCGGAGCGGGACTGACGTGCGCGGCGCCTGGGCGCTGGCGGTCCTCCTCGCGCTGGTCGCGGCGGGGTGCGGGCCCGGGGCGGAGATCACCTCCATCACCCCGAGCGAGGTGATGAACGTCTCCGCCTGGGTCACCGCCCACGTGCCCGGAGCGGTGGCGGCGGTAGTGACGGCCGTCCCGGCCTCCGCGTTCGACGGCGACCTGGTGGAGACGCCCACGCTCCCCGTCAGCGACGACTTCGTCACGGTGGCGCTCCTGGGGATGCGCCCGGACACCGAGTACCAGGTGACGGTCCGGGGGTTCCGGAGCGGCGGCACGGCGGTGTCGGAGCCCATGAGCTTCCGCACCGGTTCGCTGCCGGCCGGGCTCCCCCTGCTGAACGTCCAGGGCGCCGGGTGGTCGGACGCGAAGACGTTGGTGGGGATGTTCAACCCCGGCGGCGCGGTGCACGCGCCGATGATCGTGGACAGGGAAGGCCAGGTGATCTGGTACCACGTCACCGACAACGCGGTGACCGACTTCCAGCGGCAGCCGGACGGGACGTACACCGCCTGCGAGGTGTCCTCGGGTCCGGGCGGCACGCGCTTCGACCAGTTCGACCGGGAGGGCCGGCTGCTGCGCGTGTGGACGGCGCCGCCGGAGAGCGCGGGCACGGACTGGCACGAGCTGCGGATGCTGCCGGGCGACCTGGCGCTCCTGTGGGGCAGCGAGACGCGGGTGATGGACCTGAGCGCGAAGGGAGGCAGCCCCACCGCCACCGTGGTGGGCAGCGTCCTCTACCGCGTGCAGCCCGACGGCGTGGTGCTCTTCCGGTGGAGCGCGTTCGACCACTTCACCTTCGACGACATCGACCCCGCGGTGGACGTGACCCAGCCCACGGTGGACTGGAGCCACGCGGACTCCGTCGACGTGGGGACGGACGGGACCTACCTGCTGACGTTCCGGAACCTCTCCCAGGTGGTGAAGGTCAGCGCCGGCAGCGGCGCCGTCATCTGGCGGCTGGGCGGGAAGCGATCGGACTGGACCTTCCCGGACGACCCGCTCGGCGGCCCCTCCTTCCCCCACGGCGCGCGCGTGGTGGAGAACGGGAACATCCTCCTCTTCGACGACGGCGCCGGGCGGGCCACCCAGGCGAGCCGCGCGGTGCAGTACTCCCTGGACCAGCAGACCATGCAGGCACACCGCCTCTGGGAGTACGCGCCGTCCTCTCATTTCTCGCCCGACATGGGGTTCGCCCAGCGGACGGGCAACGGGACCACGCTGGTGACCTTCAGCACGGAGGGCGTGGCCGAGGAGATCGAGGTGGGCTCCAACGCGGTGATGTGGAGCCTGCACTCGGCCACCCAGGGCGTGCCCATCTACCGCGCGCTCCGGGTGGGCACGCTGTACTAGCGCGCGCGCACCGGCCGCCAGGCGTAGGCCGGCTCCCACTGGCGCAGCTCGCGGACGTAGCGGCGGTCGCCGGTGGCGAGCAGCGTCCCGGCCGCGTCGTACGCCACGCGCGCGCTCACCCCTTTTCGCTGCGGCGGGGACTCGATGGCCGCGACGTAGAAGTCGTCCGCGCCGGCCGGCACCAGGTACAGCCCGACGAACTCGGGGTTGGCCGCGGCGTCGCGCTTCATCTTCTCGAAGGCGGGCGGGTAGGACCAGTCGTCGATCAGCTTGGCGGTCTTCGCCTCCAGCTGCGCGTCCACCCACCGCCCGAGCGCGGACACGTCGGCGGCGGGCGGGAGCTGCGACAGCTCGGCGAAGATGCGGTCCACGCCGATGTCGGAGAGCGGCCCCGGGCGGAGCAGGCCGCGCGCGTCGCGGGAGATGCGGGTGCGGGTGTCCTCGTCCAGCGACTCCGGGAAGAGCCGCGAGTAGCACTTGAGGCCCACCTCCAGCGCCACCACCGCGGTCGCGCGGGCGCCGGTGCGCTCCACCCTCCGCCCCTCGCCTCCGGCGACGAACTGGATCATCGCCAGCTTGTCCAGGAGGTCGCGCCGGTGCACCTCCATCAGGTCGGCGCGGGGCATGGCGCGGTGGCCGGCGGGGATGATCAGCCAGGCGCCGGTCTTCAGCACCGCGTGCCGGGGGAACGCGTTGGCGACCTCCAGGGTGCGGACGGAGTGGCGGAACCGTTCGGCGATGGACCGGACGGTCTCGCCCTTCGCGGTCCGGATGCTGCGCACCTGCAGGGTTCCGGGGTCTTCCGGCTCCTTCAGACCAGAGGGAAATCGTTTCCCGCGGGGGGGCACCGGCGGAAGTGTACTGCGCGCGGGCCGCTTCTGAGCGAGGCTTGCGCGCATGCACGTCCTCCTCTGGCTGGCGGGGCTGGCCGCGGCGGTGGTCCTGGTGGGCTTCCTGCTCCCGCGGAAGGTGGTGGTGACGCGCTCCGCGGTGGTGGCGGCCGGGCGCGACACGCTCTTCCCGCTGGTGGCCAGCTTCAAGCGCGGGTGGACGCGCTGGTCGCCCTTCGGGGCGCAGCGCGACCCCACGGTGGAGATGGTGTATTCGGGCGCGGACCACGGCGAGGGCGCGGTGCAGCGGTGGACCTCGCAGAAGATGGGCAACGGGCAGATGACCATCGTCGCCGCGGACCCGGAGCGGGGCGTCGTCTACGACCTGCAGATGGCGGGCGGGAAGTTCCGCAGCGGCGGGAAGATCGACCTCGCGCCCGACCCGGGCGGCACCAAGGTGACCTGGAGCGGCACCATCGACCTGGGGCCGAACCCGCTGGCGCACTACCTGGGCAGGATGATCCGCACCGGGATGGGCCAGGCGTTCGACGAGGGGCTGTCCACGCTCAAGCGGGAGGCGGAGGAGCCCATCGGGTCGGCGTGAGCCGGGGCCGGCACCGTGACCGGTGCCATTCGCTTCCCACTCGACATTCCTCCGGCGGCGCGCCGGGCCCTCGCATCGCGCAACCGCCGCGCACGTCGTAGCGCCTGCGCGCGCCACCCCGACGATCCGACAGCGCGCGATCTCCCGCACCTCGTCGGGATGGCACACGGTGACTACCATTCCGGCTCCATGAGGCGAGCGCTTTACCGTTTGTCTGCCGCATACGCGGCCGTGGCCGCCTTCGCGGCGGCGGCGGGCGGCCTCCAGGCGGTGCCGGCCATCGCGGACGGGCCCAGCCTGGCGGAGCTCCAGCTGGACCAGGCCCTGGAAGGGGCCCCGCGGTCGAACCCGCACTGGCTGGTCCGCGCCCAGGACCTGGCCCCGTACTTCGACACGCCCTCCCTGAAGGCCGCCAAGCAACAGTTCGACCAGGGCCGCTTCCGGCGCGCCCGGCAGCTCCTGGCGTCCGGGGGCGGCACCCCGCAGGTGCGCTTCCTCTCCGCCCTCGCCGCGTACGACCAGGACGACTTCGCCACCGCCGCCGCCGAATTCGCCGGCCTCGCCGGCGACTACCCCGCCCTCGCCGACCAGTGCGAGCTGTACGCGGGCAAGGCGTTCGAGCGCCTGGGCAAGCGGGCCGACGCGGTCGCCCACTATTCGAAAGTGCGGGACGGCTCCAGCGCCTTCGGCGACGCGCGCTTCGGCATGGCCCACGTCCTGTTCAAGCGCGGCGACCTGGAGGGCGCCATCGACGCGCTCTCCCCCCTGCGCGAGCGCGCCGGCGTGAAGGTGAAGATGCGCACCTGGGCCAAGGGCGACGCCCTGCTGGACATCGCCGACCTCGCCCAGCGCAAGGGCGACCCCAACGCCGCCCACCGCGCGCTGCTGGAGGCGTGGGCCACCAGCCCCTTCTCCGCCCAGGCCGACGTCGCCTGGAAACGGCTGCAGGGGTTGCCGGTGCCGAACAAGTGGCGCATCCGCCGCGCCGAGGCGCTCCTCGACCTGCACTTCAACCTGGAGGCGGCCCGGCTGGCGAAGCAGGTGAAGGCCCCGCTCCCGGACGAGTGGGCCTGCCGCGCCGGGCTGGTGGCGGGCAACGCCCTGCGCAAGGAGCGGCAGCACCGGCAGGCCATCGCCGCGCTCACCCCGGTGGCGAAGGCGTGCCCGGCGGTGCGGATGCAGGCGCTGCTGACGATGGCGTACTCGCAGTCGGTGGTGGACCCGGAGGCGGGCGTCGCCACCTACGACGCGGTGGCGGTCGAATTCCCCGGCCAGCGCTACGCCCGCGACGCCGCGTACCTGGCGGCGCAGATCGTCATCCGCCGCGGCAACCTCCCGGCGGCGCTGGCCCGCCTGGAGGCGATCTCCCGCCAGGACCCGCCCGACGAGTACGTCCCCGAAGCGCTCTTCCAGCAGGCGCTCCTCCGGCGCGAGCTGGGCCAGAAGCCGCAGGCGGCGGCGGACCTGGCGCGGCTGGTGGCGCTCCCGCAGACCTCCCCGGAGCAGGCCCAGCGGGCGCAGTACTGGCGCGCCCGGCTGCTGGAGGACCTGGAGGACCCGGGCGCGGCCGCCGCCATGGCGAAGGTCGCCGCCGAGCACCCCGCCTCGTATTACGGCCTGCTGGCGCGCAGCCGCCTGGGCGCGAACGTGGCGGCGAGCCCGCAAGCGTCCGGCGCGACCGCGGTGGCCACCGCGACCGCCACCGCGGGCGCCGCGTCCACCCCGAAGCGGTGCGGCGAAGCCGACAAGTGGCCGCTGGACGCCGGGCCGCTGGCGGCGGACCCCACCTTCGTGGAGGGCGTGGAGCTGCTTCGCCTGGACCTGCCGGGCGCCGCGCCGCCGCTTCTGGCCATCGACCCGCGGCCCCTCCCCGCCTCCGCCGCCGAGCTGCTGATCGAGGTCCTCCGCCGCGCCGGCGCCGACCGCGCCGTGGGCCGCGTCACCCGGCTGACGCTGGGTCGCGACCTGGACGGCCCCATCGACGACTGCGCCGCCGACACCTGGCAGGCGCTGTACCCGCGGCCGTTCCTGCCCGCCATCAAGAAGGCCGCCGCGGCGGCGAGGCTGGAGCCGGAGCTGCTGCTGGCCCTGGTCCGCGAGGAGAGCCGCTTCAACCCCTACGCCCGGTCATCCACCGGGGCGCTGGGGCTCACCCAGCTGATGCTCGACACGGCCCAGGAGGTGGCGCGCGACTTCAAGCTGGGGGAGGTCCGCGCGGACGACCTCTTCCGCCCCTCGACGAACGTGGCCGTGGGCGGGCGCTACCTGGGCACGCTGGTGGCGCAGTTCAAGCCCAGCCTGGGCCAGGCGGTGGCCGCCTACAACGCGGGCCCCTCCGCGGTGGCGCGGTGGGACCGCCCGCGCAAGGACGCGGAGCTGGACGAGTGGGTGGAGTGGATCCCCGTGGACGAGACGCGCGACTACGTCAAGCGCGTGCTGGGGAGCTACGGCGTCTACCGGTTGCTCTACCGCACCGACCCGGCGCCGGTGGTCGCGCTCCGCATCCAGTAGCGGCCGCCTGGGTCACGCCGGGTCGATCCCGCCGCGAGCGCGCCGTCGCCGGTTCTTGCGCACCACCGTGCCGGGAGCACCCGCCCGGTCACGCCGGGTCGGCGGCGCGGCAGGCCTCGTCCTCGAAACCGGCGGCGATCTCCGCCAGCCCGCCCTCGTTCAGCACCCGGATGCGCGGCCCCGGCGCCAGCAGCCCGCGCTGCGCCAGCCGCCCCAGGCAGCGGGAGAACGTCTCCGGCCGCAGCCCCAGCGCCCGCGCCGCCACCTGCTTGGGCACCGGGGGCGAAGCCGCCGCCAGCGCCGCGCACAGCCGCGCCACGCGCGACAAAGCGCTCCCGCGCGACAGCTCCAGGTCCACCTGCCGGGCGCCCAGCTCTTGCAGCAGCAGGTCCACCATCGCCCGCGCGGGCGTCCCCGCGGGGCCAGCCCAGTCCGCCAGCGCGTCCCCGCGCGCCGAGCACAGGTCCAGATCGGTCAGCGCGCGGATCTCCACCGGCGAGGTCGCCCCCCGCATCGCCTCCAGGGCCAGCAGCGAGCGCGGCCCGCGGAGCGACACCGCGCGCTCCGCCCCCGCGCCGTCCGAGGAGGTCAGCAGCGCCGTGCCCGCGCGGAGCCAGTGGGTGGCGGTGGGATGCTCGCCCTGCGAGCAGAGGACCGCGCCGGCCGGGACGTGGGTCGGCGTGAGAGGGCAACGGCCCTGCGCGGCCAGCCCGACCGGGCAGGAACGACACTGCGACACCGGGTGAGTGAACATGATCTGCGACCACACGAGCAGGACTCGTGCCTTGCCCCGGGGCCTTCCAGTGCGCACTGTCTGCGGCCACGGCGCCAATCCGGGCCGACCCCCGCAGGAATTGCGCCCGTCCATTGGCGAGGAGGCCAGTGAACACATGGTTGCCGGGCTGGTGACCTGAACGGGCAAATCCATGGATAGTCGCGTGGTCCTGGTCCGACCCTCGCGCTTCGCAGGTACTTCGATGTCGCTCCACCCCCGCCCTTCCCAGGTCCCCCTCCCGTGCCGGAACCGATGAGTCTGGCTCAGCTCCAACGTGAGGTGACCCGCTTGCAGGTCGCGCTGCACCAGCGGCTGGGCGGAGCGCACGACCCGGATCACCTGCGGATGGAGCTGGAGCTGCACCAGCTGGAGCTGGAGGCGCAGAACCACGAGCTGCGGGAGGCGCAGGGGAAGCTGGAGCTCTCCCAGGCGCGCTACGCCGCGCTGTACCACGGCGCGCCGGTGGCGTTCTGCACGCTGGACCGGCAGGGGTTGATCCTGGAGGCGAACGACGCGGCGAGCGCGCTGCTCGGGCGGCCGGCGTCGGGGCTGGTGAGATGCCCGCTGACGGTCCTGATCGCCGAGGAGAGCCGGCACCTCCTCTGGGACCACCTGCGCCGGTGCGCCGACCGGGGCGGCCGGGTCTGCACCGAGCTGACGCTGGCCCCGGGCTCGACCCGCGAGCTGCGGGTGCAGCTGGTAAGTATCTCCGGCCCCGCGCCGGCCGGCCTGGGCGGTTTCCACACCGCCATCCTCGACGTCACCACCGAGCGCGAGGCGCAGCGGCGGCTGCAGACCGTGGCGCTGGCGACGCGCAGGCTGGGCGATGCGCAGGACGAAGCCGCGGCGCTGGAGGGGATCTGCGCCGCCGCCACCGATTCGCTGGCGGACGTCTGCGCGGCCTGGCTGGAGGAGCCCGAGGGCGGACCGCTGTGCGCCGTCACGGGCCCGCCGCCGGTGGTGGAGCGGCTGAAGGCCGCGCTCCAAGGCAGGACGATGCCGCCGGAGCTGGTGGCGCTGGCGCGGGAGGCGGCCCCCGGGTCGTCGGTGATGGGTCTGTCGCCGGACCTCTCCGCGTGGCTGTTCGGCGGCGAGGGCTCGCCGGCCACGGTGGCGATCGGCGCGCTGGAGGCGCAGCACGGGGTGCGCGGCTGGGTGCTGGCCGCGGTGAGGCCGCCGCGCCAGGCGCTGGCCGCGGAGGACCTCCTGGTGCTCCAGCAGCTGGCGGAACGGCTGGGGCAGCGCATCCAATGGCTCCGGC